>CAXUFG010000167.1:0-11538 GCA_964250265.1 uncultured Pseudonocardiaceae bacterium
GGATCGGCGGCGGTGGCGGACGGGGCGGGATGGCGGCCGGCCTGGTCGGCAGCGTCGGGCCGACCCCGGAACTGCTCGCGGCGGTGGCGGCCTTACCCCCGGCGAGAGCCCAGCCCAGCCTCGGTGGAGTCGACCCGACCGTCCCCGATCCGGACTTCCGGCTCAGCCGGCTGGCCCGGCCGATGCAAGGGTGGCTGTTCCTTACCGCTGTCCTGGTCGGGCTCGACGCCCTGGCGACGGTGGCGTTCCCGGCGCTGGCCGGCCTCGCTGTCGATGCCATCACCCGGCACGCGCCGAACCTGCTCGCCATCGCGGTCGCCGTGGGGCTCGGGGTGGTGGCGGCCGACTGGCTGGTCATCGCAACCCAGACGGTGGTCGCAGCCCGAGCCGGCGAAACGTTGCTGTACCTGCTGCGGGTGCGCAGCTTCGCGCACCTGCAGCGGCTCGGATTGGACTACTTCGAGCGCGAGATGGCGGGCCGGATCATGACCCGGATGACCACCGACGTGGACGCGCTGTCCACGTTCCTGCAAACCGGGCTCTCGACCGCGCTGATCAGCGTCCTCACCGTGGTCGGGGTCGCTATCGCCCTGCTGGTGACCGACACCGGCCTCGCCGTGGTGGCGATGCTGGGCCTGCCGGTGCTGATCGCGGCCACTGTGGTGTTCCAGCGGCTGTCGTCCGTGGCGTACGCGGAGGCCCGGGAACGCGTCAGCGAAGTCAACGCAGACCTGCAGGAGAATGTGTCCGGGGCACGGGTGGCGCAGGCGTTCACCCGGGAGCGACGTTCCGCCCGGGACTTCTCTGCACGCAGCGACGCCTACCGGCGCGCCCGGCTGCGCGCCCAGCGCTACATCGCCACCTACTTTCCCTTCGTCGCCCTGCTGTCCGACCTCGCCACCGCCACCGTGCTGGGCGTCGGGGCCTACCGCGTGGCCACCGGCACCGTCACCGCCGGAGTGCTCACCGCGTTTCTTCTCTACCTGGGTTTGTTCTTCGCTCCCGTACAGCAGTTATCCCAGGTTTTCGACGGCTACCAGCAGGCCGCGGTCGGGTTGCGGCGCATCCGGGAGCTGCTGGACACGCCGACCTCGGTGCCGCCCCCCGGCGCCGATGCGGTGGCCGTGCCGGCCCGGCTGCGCGGGGAGGTGGAGCTGCGCGAGGTCACCTTCAGCTATCCCGGATCGGCACCGCCCGCGCTGGTCGAGATGTCCCTGCGGATCGCGCCGGGCGAGACCGTCGCACTGGTGGGGGCTACCGGAGCGGGTAAGTCGACCGTGGTCAAGCTCCTAGCAAGGTTCTACGACCCGACAGCCGGAGCCGTACTGATCGACGGGACGGACCTGCGACATTTTGATCCGGCGGCGTTTCATCACCGGCTGGGCGTCGTGCCGCAAGAGCCGCACCTGTTCCGCGGCGACATCGCCGACAACATCAGCTATGGCGCACCGCTGGCATCTCCCGCCCAGATCGAAGCTGCGGCCCGGCGAGTCGGCGCGCTGGAGGCCATCGCCGCGCTCCCGGATGGGTTTCGCCAGCCGGTCGGCGAGCGCGGGCAGGGTCTGTCAGCCGGGCAGCGGCAACTGGTCGCGCTGGCCCGGGCCGAACTGGTCGAGCCCGACCTGCTGTTGCTCGATGAGGCCACTGCGGCCCTGGATCCGGCCACCGAGTCGGTGGTGCTGGCCGCCGCCGACCGGCTCACCGCGCGCCGCACGACCGTGGTCATCGCTCACCGGCTGGCCACCGCGGCCAAAGCCGACCGGATCGTGGTGCTCGACGGCGGCCGGATCGTGGAGCAGGGCCGCCACCTCGAGCTGCTCGCCGCCAGTGGGCCCTACGCCAGGCTGTGGGCCGCAGGCTCACCGGATGGAACAGTGGCTGCCTGATCGGGTCACGACGTGCCCGTCTTGCGTCCGCAGTGCACACGCGACATCCTCACCTGCGATCACCGGTACTTCCGGCAGCTGACACCGCTCCAAGGGGGGCGTTTTCGGCTCTTTCCGGCCGACGCCTCACCGGCCAATCTCCTCAACCACCGACGCGCCGGGGTCGCCGGACGTCCCGTGCGCCGCGGCGGGGGCTAGCCTGGAAGCGGCGCCAGAGACCCTGAGCAGACCGCGCAGCAACAGCCCCGCGCAGAATGGATAGAGGCGACATCCCGCAGTGTCCCGCAGTAGCCATACACCCCACGACCAACCCGTACAGTTCGGCCCGAACGAGTGGCTCGTCGAGGAGATGTACGACCAGTTCCTGGCCAATCCCTCGGCAGTGGACCCCTCGTGGCATGACTTCTTCGCCGATTACCAGCCGGCGGCACCCGGCGACAACAGCGCCGCCCCGCGCACCGACTCGCCGGCATCCTCGGTGCCGCCGCTAGCCGGCAGTCCTACCGCCGCGAAGCAGGCCGCCTTGCCCGCCACAGTGCCGCTCGAGCGCCAACAGGACACCACCATGCCACTGCGCGGCGCAGCGGCTCGAGTGGTGGCGAACATGGAGACTTCGCTGGAGCTGCCGACGGCCACCAGCGTGCGTGCGGTGCCGGCGAAGCTGCTCGTCGACAACCGCATCGTGATCAACAATCACCTCAAGCGGACCCGTGGCGGCAAGATCAGCTTTACCCACCTCATCGGGTACGCAGTGGTGCGCGCGCTCGCTGAGCATCCGGAGATGAACCGGCACTACACCGCCGACGAGCAGGGCAAACCGGCTGTCGTGGCACCCGAGCACGTCAACCTGGGACTGGCGATCGACCTCAAGACCGGCAAGGGCCGCAGCCTCGTCGTCGCCTCGATCAAGGGTTGCGAGGCGATGAGCTTCGCTGCGTTCTGGCAGGCCTACGAAGACGTCATCCGCAAGGCCCGGGAGGGCAAGCTCGCCGCTGCCGACCTCGCCGCGACCACGATCTCCCTGACCAACCCGGGCACCATCGGCACCAATCATTCGGTGCCCCGGCTGATGTCGGGGCAGGGCGCGATCATCGGCGTGGGAGCGATGGAGTACCCGGCGGCCTTCCAGGGGGCCAGCGACGGAGCACTCGCCGAGATGGCGATCAGCAAGATCATCACTCTGACGTCCACCTACGACCACCGCATCATCCAGGGCGCCGAATCCGGCGAGTTTCTCCGGCGGATCCACGAACTGGTACTGGGCCAGGACGGCTTCTATGACGACCTGTTCGCCTCGCTCCGCATCCCGTACGAGCCGGTGCGCTGGGTGCAGGACATCCCCGAGGGCACGGTCGACAAGACCGCCCGGGTACTGGAGCTGATCGACGCTTTCCGCACCCGCGGGCACCTGATGGCCGACACCGACCCACTGAACTACCGGCAGCGCAAACACCCCGATCTCGACGTACTCAGCCACGGCCTCACTCTGTGGGATCTGGACCGGCAGTTCGCCGTCGGCGGCTTCGCCGGGCACTCACACATGCTGTTGCGCGACGTCCTGGGCGTGTTGCGGGATGCCTACTGCCGCAACATCGGCGTGGAGTACATGCATATATCGGCGCCGGACGAGCGGCGCTGGCTCCAGGATCGCGTCGAGCGGGTGCACGCCAAACCGAGCAGCGCCGAGCAGAAGTACATCCTGTCCAAGCTCAACGCCGCGGAGTCCTTCGAGACCTTCCTGCAGACCAAATACGTGGGGCAGAAGCGGTTCTCATTGGAGGGCGCCGAGACGGTGATCCCGCTGCTGGATGCCGTGCTGGACAAGGCCGCCGAGTACGAGCTGGACGAAGTGGTACTCGGGATGCCGCACCGTGGCCGGCTCAACGTCCTGGCCAACCTGGTGGGCAAGCCCTACTCGCAGATCTTCCGCGAATTCGAGGGCAACCTGGACCCTGGCCAGGCACACGGCTCCGGTGACGTCAAGTACCACTTGGGCGCCGAGGGCAAGTACTACCGGATGTTCGGTGACGGCGAGACCAGGGTGTCGCTGATCTCGAACCCGTCGCATCTGGAGGCCGTAGACCCGGTGCTCGAGGGCATCACCCGGGCCAAGCAGGACATCCTGGACAAAGGACCACATGGCTTCACCGTGCTGCCGGTTGCGCTGCACGGTGACGCCGCCTTCGCCGGCCAAGGGGTGGTGGCTGAGACGTTCAACCTGTCGCAGCTGCGCGGATACCGCACGGGTGGGACCGTCCACGTGATCGTGAACAATCAAGTCGGGTTCACCACGGCACCGCAATATGCGCGATCCAGCGAGTATCCCACCGATGTGGCGAAGACGATCGGCGCACCGGTATTCCACGTGAACGGCGACGACCCGGAATCCTGCGTCTGGGTGGCCAGGCTGGCGGTGGACTATCGCCAGGCCTTCGGCAAAGACGTTGTGATCGACATGATTTGTTACCGCCGTCGCGGCCACAACGAGGGCGACGACCCGTCGATGACCCAACCGAAGATGTACGACATCATCGACAGCAAACGGTCGGTCCGCAAAGGTTACACCGAGGCACTCATCGGTCGCGGAGATATTTCCGTGGAGGAGGCAGAGCGCGCGCTGAAAGATTATGCGCAGCAGCTGGAGCACGTCTTCAACGAGGTAAGAGAGCTGGAGAAACGCGCCGCGGCGCCGAGCGAGTCGGTGGAAGCCGAGCAGCTCGTGCCCACCGGGCTGGACACCGGCGTCCCCGTCAGCATCATCGAGCGGATCGCCGACGCGCACGTCAACGTGCCCGAGGGTTTCACGCCACACCCCAGAGTCAGGCCCGTGCTGGAGAAGCGGGCGAAAATGGCCCGCGAGGGCGGCATCGACTGGGCCTTTGCTGAACTGCTGGCGCTCGGTTCGGTATGCATGGATGGCCGGATGGTGCGGCTGTCCGGTCAGGACACCCGGCGCGGTACCTTTGTGCAACGGCATTCGGTCCTGATCGACCGCAAGACCGGCGCCGAGTACACACCCCTGAATAATCTTTCGCCGGATCAGGCGAAATTCCTGGCCTACGACTCAGCGCTGTCAGAATTCGCTGCGGTAGGTTTCGAATACGGCTACTCGGTGGCGAACCCGGACGCTTTGGTGCTCTGGGAGGCGCAGTTCGGTGACTTCACCAATGGCGCGCAGCCGGTGATCGACGAGTTCATCTCCTCCGGTGAGGCCAAGTGGGGCCAGCGTTGCGACGTGGTGTTGCTGCTGCCGCACGGCCACGAGGGGCAGGGCCCCGACCACACCTCCGGGCGCATCGAGCGGTTCCTGCAGCTGTGCGCGGAGGGCTCGATGACCGTGGCGCAGCCCTCCACCCCGGCGAACTACTTCCATCTGCTGCGCCGGCACGCCCTGGACGGGGTGCACCGGCCACTGGTGGTGTTCACGCCCAAGTCGATGCTGCGTCTCAAGGCGGCGGTGAGCCCGGTCGAGGATTTCACCTCAGGCCGATTCGCCTCGGTTCTCGACGATCCGACGATCACCGACCGCTCCGCGGTGCGCCGGGTGCTGCTGTGTAGCGGCAAGATCAGCTACGAACTCCACGCCACACGCCAGCAGCGGGGTATCCATAACACCGCGATCGTCCGCATCGAGCAGCTCTATCCGGTGCCTCAACGCCGGCTCAGCGCGGCGCTGGAGCGCTACCCGCGGACCGCAGAGGTGTGCTGGGTGCAGGAGGAACCCGCCAATCAGGGCGCCTGGCCGTTCTACGGGCTGAGCCTGCCCGACTTGATGCCCGAGCGGCTCGGCCACCTGCGGCGGATCTCCCGCCGCGCCATGGCGGCCCCCTCGGCCGGGTCCGCCAAGGTGCATGAGGTCGAGCAGCGTGAGCTCATCGCCGCCGCCCTCGACGCATGACCCCACCCCTCCCGGCGTGTCGCGTTCTCCTGCCCCGTGTGCCCGGCGTGTCGCTGCTTTGCTGCCGGGTGCGTCGCGCGCTGGTTCGCAGGTCGCATACCCTCCGCCAGTCGGTACCAGCACAGCCCTCGGACGAGGAGGAGTTGCGGTGTACTTCACCGACCGCGGCATCGAAGAACTCGAAGCCCGGCGTGGCAGCGAACAGTTCAGCGTCGAGTGGCTGGCCGTACGGATGCGCACATTCGTCGATGAGTACCCGGAGTTCGAAGACGCCATAGAACGGCTAGCCACCTTCCTGGCCCGCGACGACGCCGACGAGCCGGATCACCTCAGATGACATCGGCGCACGTCTGGGCGAACGGTAAAGCCAGCGCGTTGTAGTCGCTGTCGTCGGGGTTTACGTTCGACATCGTGCCGAAGATCGCGGTGGGGCCAGGCGTCGAGCTGGAGTACCAGATCACCGGCGACGGTGATCCCGTTCTGCTGATCGTGGGCACGGCGTGCTCGTTGGGCCTATGGGGGCCGATCGTGCCTGCGCTGGCCGAGCGTCACAAGGTCATCGCCTACGACCACCGTGGTATGGGCGGCTCGACGCCAAGCGAGGACGCTGTGAGCATGCGCTCGCTGGCCGACGACGCCGCCGCGCTGCTCGAGGCGCTGGACGTCGGGCCCGCGCACGTGATCGGCTGGTCGCTGGGCAGCGCGGTGGCCCAGGAGCTCGCGCTCAACCACGCCGAGCGGGTCGCGTCGCTCGTGCTCTCCGGGACCTGGGGGCGCTGCGACGGCTTCCAGCGCTCGATGCTCGCCGCGCTGCGCTTCCCCTGGGCACAGGGGGACGTGGAGACCGCGCTAACCGCGCTCGGGTTGGCGTTCTCCCCACAGCTGCTCGACAACCCGGCCTTCGAGACGATGCTCGCAGAGTTCCTGCCGCTGTTTCCTCAGACCGAGGCGCAGGTGCGAATGACCGCCGCGCAGTGGGACGCCAACCGCGTCCACGACACGCTCAACCGCCTGGGCAACATCATGGCTCCCACGACGGTGATCGTCGGCGACCAGGACCTGCTCACGCCCCCGTGGCAGAGCCGCGCCGTCGCCGAGCGCATCCCCGGCGCGGAGTTCCATCTCGTCGAGGGCGCCGGGTCGAGCCACTCGATGCACGTGGAACGCACCGAGGACTGGCTGGACCTCGTCCTCGCGCACCTCAAGCGGTGTCACGCGCTAACCACCGCGTGACACCGGGGTGCTCGCGCACAACTCCCTAGCGAATTTTATCTTCGCCAGGGAGCGTCACCACGCATAGGCCTCCGGAGCGGGCTTGGCGCCGTTGGGTGCCGGTGGCGGGAACAGCTCATCCAGCCGGGCCAGCACCTCCGCGTCCAGGGTGATCGCCACTGCTCGCAGCGAGCTGTCCAGTTGCGCGATGGTGCGCGGACCGACGATCGGTGCCGTCACTCCCTCCTGATGCAGCAGCCAGGCCAGCCCGACGTTGGCAGGGTCCTCGCCGAGATCGGCGCACAACTTCTCGTAGGCCTCAATGCGCTCCCGGTTGGCCTCCAGCGCGTCGGCCGAGCGACCTGTGGTGCTCCGCGAACCCCCGCCCTCGCGTTGCTTGCGCAGTACCCCGCTGAGCAGGCCACCGTTGAGCGGAGACCACGGGATCAGCCCGATGCCGTAGTGCCGAGCGGCGGGCAGCACCTCCAGCTCAACCCACCGGGTGAGCAGGTTGTAGATGGATTGCTCGCTGACCAGCCCGGTGACGTGCTGCCGGCGGGCCCCCTCTTGCGCGGCCGCCAGATGCCAACCGGCGAAGTTCGACGAACCGACGTAGATGATCTTACCCTGCTGCCGCAACACCGCCATGGCCTCCCAGATCTCCTCCCACGGGGTGGCCCGGTCCACGTGGTGCATCTGGTAGAGGTCGATGTAATCGGTCTGCAACCGGCGCAGCGAGCCGTCGCAGGCTCGCCGGATGTTCAGCGCAGAGAGCTTGGTCTCGTTTGGCCAGTCCCCCATCGAACCGTAGAGCTTGGTCGCCAGCACCGTGCGCTCACGGCGCACGCCGCCGCCGGCAAACCACCGACCGATGATCTGCTCGGTGATCCCCTCACCCTTACCCCAGCCGTAGACGTTCGCGGTATCGAAGAAGTTGATGCCCTGCTCATGGGCCCGATCCATGATGGCGTGGCTGTCGGTCTCCGAGGTCTCCGGACCGAAGTTCATCGTGCCCAGACACAGTCGGGACACCGAAAGGCCGCTACGGCCCAGCTGCGTGTAATCCATACCCACCAGCCTGGCACCGCGATGGACATCCGACCACTCGACGCCTCCTGCCGTCCGCAGCCCCAGGTGTTCGACGAGGCGGCGGCGGCACGGACGATCGATCTCCAAAGCGAACACCCAGCCGAGCTGCCCGATCTCACGACCAGCAGCCGGGCCGGGTCCTCGACCGAGTCGTCAGCAGGCATTGTAGTTTGTGCGCTACGCTGATTACATGAGCAGTCCGCTGTCCATCCGCTTCGAACACGACGTGCTCGATCGGCTGCGCCGCCACGCTGCCGGTATTGCGGGCGCAACCCCATCCGGGTTGGTCCAGCGGCTGGTCGATGAGGGACTGCGGATGGTTGAGCACCCCGGCGTGGTTTTCAAGGACGGACCTGGTGGCCGCCGGCCCGCGCTGAGGGTCGGGCCGGACATCTGGGAACTGGTCAAGTTCCTCCGCGAGATCGACGAACGTGGCGAGCCGGCAATCGCGGCCGCCAGCGACGTATTCGTGATCCCAGACAGCGCGGTGCGGGTCGGCCTGGACTACTACACGAGCTATTCGGACGAGGTCGACTCCTGGATTGCCGACGCCGATGCCGTCTCCGAACGCGCCGAACAGGCGTGGCGGCAACAGCAAGAACTCCTGGGGTGAGCAGCGGAGAGCGTTTGTTGCTCGATGAGATGTTCGCGCCAATGCTGGCCGAGCAGCTGCGCACGGAGGGATTCGACGTGGTGGCCGTAGCCGGGCACACGGTTTTGGCAGCAGCCTCGGACGAGGACGTGATGCGGTGGGCGGCACTGGAGAGCCGCCGACTGGTCACCGAGAACATCAAGGATTTCCAGCCGCTGGTCCCGCGGGCGATCGAACGCGGTGATGCCGCCGCTCGCATGCTCCACACCAGCAGCCGCCGGTTTCCACGGACCCGGCGAAATCCAAGCCCGTTGCTCGAGGCATTGCGCCGCTGGCTCAAACAGCCTGCTGGTCAGGCAAGCCCAGTTGACTGGTTGAGCTGACGCTGTCCAGAGCGCCAGCAGGTGAGGGGTGAGCCCGCTGGTACCGGCTTGACCTGCACCCCGGTCGAGGTTGCAGGCTGGTGACATGAGCTGGTCGCGATGAGTGCACTGCCCGATGCCGGATCCCTCGCCCCGGCCCGCCCGGAGCTGTTCGCTCCGAGCCGCCGCACCACCACGATCGGCGTGCTGCTGCTGATCAGCATGGTGGCCTTCGAGGCGATGGGAGTGGGCACCGCCATGCCGGCCCTGGTGGCCGACCTCGGCGCGGTGTCGTTGTACGCGTGGCCGTTCGTGGCGTTCATGGCGGCCGGGGTGTTCGGCACCGTGCTGGGCGGCCGGTGGTGCGACCTGGCCGGGCCGCGGATCCCGCTGGTGGCGGCCCCGGTGCTGTTCGGGGTGGGCCTCCTGGTGGCCGGCACCGCAGCCGGCATGCCACAGTTGCTGGTCGGGCGGGTGCTGCAAGGGTTGGGTGCCGGGGCCTTGACCGTCGCGGTGTACGTGCTCATCGCGGTGGTCTACCCCGAGCGGACCCGTCCCGCCTTGTTCGGGCTGATGTCCTCGGCGTGGGTGCTGCCCTCACTGATCGGACCGCCCGTCGCCGGGCTGGTGACCGAACGGCTGTCCTGGCACTGGGTCTTCCTCGGTCTGGTACCGGTGGTGGTGCTTGCTGTGGGGCTGGTGGTTCCGGCGGTACGCCGGCTGGGTCAGCCGGATCCTGGCCGGAGCCCCACACCCCGCCGCCGCGGGCTGGTGCTCGCCGCGCTGTGCGCCGCGGTTGG
This sequence comes from uncultured Pseudonocardiaceae bacterium, assembly GCA_964250265.1. Taxonomy (GTDB): domain Bacteria; phylum Actinomycetota; class Actinomycetes; order Mycobacteriales; family Pseudonocardiaceae. The sequence continues at coordinate 9,840 of CAXUFG010000167.1, forward strand.
CGTCTCCGCGCTGAGCTGGGCCTCCCAGCGCCCGAGCGCGTCGGCCGCTGCGGTGGCCGGGGTGGCGCTGGTGCTGCTGGTGCTATCGGTGCGACGGCTGCTGCCCTCCGGGGTGTTCCGGGCGCGCCAGGGAGTACCGACGGTGGTGGCCGCTCGTGGGCTGCTCGCCGGGGTCTTCTTCGCGGCCAACGCCTACCTACCGTTGATGTTGACCAGCACCCACCATTGGACGCTGACCGAGGCCGGGATTCCGCTGCTGATCGCCTCGCTGGGCTGGTCGGCGGCGTCCGGATGGCAGGGCCGCCACCCGGACCTGTCCCGGCCCCGACTCCTGCGGATCGGGTTCATCCTGCTGGCGGCGGGTACCGCCGGGCTGCTGCTGGTCGCGCCGGCCTGGGGCACCGCGTGGTTGGTCCTGCCGCTGTGGGGAATCGCCGGGATCGGCATGGGGCTGGGCTACTCGGCAGTGTCGTTCCTACTGCTGCAGCAGTCCAGCGCTGGGGAGGTGGGGTTTCATTCGTCAGCGGCGCAGATGTCCGACCAGCTCAGCACGGCCCTGCTGATCGGCGTCGGCGGAGCGTTGCTGGCTGCCCTGGGATCACCCGCGCTCGCGTTGCCGGTGTTGCTACCGTTGCTGGCCGGCCTCGGCGCCCTCGGAGCGACCATGGCCGGCCGCGCCGCCACCAATCCATCATTCACCGCAAGCCGTTGACGAAGTCCTTGGCCAGGTCGGCCGGGACGGCTCGGTCCTGGGTGATCCGGCGGTTGAGCTCGGTGAGCTTCGCCGTGGTCAAGGCTGCGGAAACCCTGTTCAGCGCGTCGATGCCGGCCTGGCTCAGCGACCCAGCGCGCACCAGCGGAACGATGCGCTGAGCCGGGTACAGGTGCTTCGGGTCGGCCAGCTCGACCCAGCGGTTGGCAGCGATGTCTGGCGAGGTGGTAAATAGGTTCACCACCTGTGCCTGGCCGCTGCGCAACGCCTCCAACGTCACCGGGCCGCCGGCATCGGTGCTGAGGATCTGGCGGAACGTGCACCCGTAGACCTGGGCGATCTTGTCTTTCCAGCGGGCCGGCCATTCACCGGCCGCACCCAGGACGAGCTGCCGGCAGTGCTGCCCGAGCTGGTCCATGCTGGTGAGCCCCAGAGCTGTGGAAGTCTGTGGGGTGACGACCAGCACGTCGGAGTCTTCCGCCGCGGACTGCTCGAGCACCTGCAGTCCTTGTGGCAGAGCCCGCTGCAGCGCGGCGTACACGTCATCGGCCGTCGTCGCAGTCGATGCCAGGTCAAGGAAGTGCAGCAGGTTGCCGGAGTACTCGGGCATCACGGTGATCGACCCGTCCGTCAGCGCGCGATTGGTGATCTCCCGAGTGCCCAGGCCGGGGCGGGTCTGCGCTTCGATTCCCGCCTTCCGTAACGCCTCAGCGTAGATCTCCATGACCAACTGGCTCTCGGTGAAGTTGGCCGAGCCGACCACGACGGTGCCCGCAGCGCCACCCCCGGCAAGCGGGTTACCGGACCCACAGGCCGTCACCGCGGCGCCCACCAGGACCGCCATGATCAATGCCGCCACGCGTCTCACCATGTCTCATCCTCCGATCCACTCACCTGCGCGCCCCCTGCTCGCCGACTCCACCTGCCGCGGCCAACCGCACCCCGGTAGGCACCACCAGCCGTGCCAACCCAGCCAGTAGCAGGTCC
>CAXUFG010000168.1:0-913 GCA_964250265.1 uncultured Pseudonocardiaceae bacterium
GCCATCACAACACCCCACTTCAATCAGGGTGTTGCGAGCCTCCCTTGAATCCACCCACGTTTAAACGTCGGTCTCGTCGAGTTCACGACACCTCCTGTGGATAACTTCCCGCGCGTGCACGGAGTTTGACAGGGGTGTGGGCCAGGGTGTGCCCCGTGATCGACGAGCTGACTTTGGGTGCTGTCCCGTTCAGGGGGTCGTGGGCTGCGAACGCCGAGCTGACCGTTCCCGGTGCTGACCTGCGCGAGCAAGCCGGGCCTGACCGTCCACCGTGACCTGCTAGCCGGCGACGAGATCAGCGACGCTGCGGGCTGGCCGTCACGACCCCGCTGCGCACGGCGTGGGACCTGGCGCGATGGCTGCCCACGGTGGAGGCGGTGGTCGCGATGGATGCGCTGGCCAGGACCGGGAGGTTCAGCCCGGGCACGGTGCTCCGGATTCAGAACCGTTACCCGAGGGCGCGCTGGCGCCGTCGAATACCAGGAGTGATCGACCTCGCTGATCCCCGCGCCGAGTCCCCCATGGAGACCCGGTCCCGACTGGTACTGGTGCTACGGGGGTTGCCGCGTCCTGAGCTGCAATACGAGGTGGTCGACGACTTCGGCGGGTTCATCGCTCGTCTCGATATGGCATACCCACAGCTGAAGCTGGCGATGGAGTACGACGGCAGGGGCACCTTGCAGCATGGCAGCAGGAGTCGGACGCAAGGCGCCTCAACCTGCTGGAGTTGTCAGGCTGGTCCGTTCTCCGCTTCACCGCCCCGGATGTCCTCTGCACCCCCCGACGCCATGGCCGCCCAGGTCCGGGAAGCCATCCTCCGCCGCTCCCGCCGCTTCATGTCGTGGGGGGGGGCGGGCCCCCCCCCCCCGCGCGGCGGGGGGGGGGGGGGGGGGGGGGGGGGGGGGGGGGGGGG
>CAXUFG010000168.1:923-11461 GCA_964250265.1 uncultured Pseudonocardiaceae bacterium
CCCCCCCCCCCCCCCCCCCCGGCGGGTGTTTTGGGGGGGGGGGCCCCCCCCCACGACGTATCCCGTTGGCTTACAAGTGCGGCGATGGCTGCTGGGGTCCAGTGGCCGCGGGCGCCGGGGAGCTGGGCGAGATAGTTGGCGATTCGGTGGGTATTCCAGCTGTAGGTTTCGCGTAGGCCGGCCATGAGTACGCGGAGATAGGGTGCGGAGGGTGGTGTCCAAGGGACATCTGCGGCACGCCAGGGGGCGGTGAACGTTAGCAGCGGGTATCCGTCGAGGTCATCGAGGTGCAGCAGGGTCTCGTAGCGGCCGGGACCGAGCTCGACCCGGCCCTTCGCCAGGACCTCCGCTAGGTCGAGGTCGTTGGCTGGGGTCCGGTACATCTCTTGCTCGGCGATATCGGCAAATTGACCGGAGGTGATCAAGTAGGCACGGCCCGCTGCTGAGCCGGGCAGTTCAGGGTCGTAGAAGGCGCGACTGCCACCCCAGACTGCGGACTCGGTGGCGAAGTAGACGCCTCCGGCAAGCTCGTAGCCGGTGGCGCGCAGGGGCGCTCGGCGATCGCGACAACCTGGATAAGTGCGTCGTGCGCCCGATGGTGCCCCGCCCGTGAGATAGCAGGCCAATCGGTCGGAACACATATTCGACCCATAACTGGCATACCACACCAGTAACCCACCATCCATCGTCGTCCCATTCGGCGTTGACCTGGTAGTTCACTGGGCCCTCCACGCGATCCTTCGCGCGCAGCAGCTTCCGGAGGTCCGTGGTGGTCATCGGACTGTAAGTCTAAGTACTTGACATCGCTAAGGCGTGGAGTTCGCGGAGCAATTTTCTGGGGTCTACACGAACGTGGCTAAGACCACTCTTCTGGCTTATAGGACCGCTGTGGCGGGTCATCTCATGTTCCGGTCATCGCCCGTGCGGTCAATGCGCGCGTTGGATCTCCGCACTTTCGGGGTAACTGATGCCCATCGGGCCTCGCGGCGAACGTTCCGGGGGTCTATGGTCGATCATCAGGTACCAGTATTCGGCAGTGCGGGCGTGGGGATGATCACATGACGGATGTCGCGAGTAGGGCGTCGTTGGAATCATTGTTAATGAGCCGGTCGTTGAGCGATCCGGAACTGATGCAGGCGAGCGGAGCGGCGCCTGATTTCGCGATTCTGCCCGATGTGAGCGTGATTAAAATCGGTGGTCAGAGCTTGATCGATCGGGGTCGGGCGGCTGTCTACCCGGTGGTCGAGGAGTTGGTCGCGGTCAAGCGGAGCCATCAGATCCTGATCGGCACGGGAGCGGGAACTCGGGCTCGACATATCTACGCCTTGGCGGCCGAGCTGGGCCTGCCGACGGGTGTGTTGACCGACGTCGGTGCTTCGGTTGCGGACCAGAATGCTCAGATGCTGGGGTATTTGATGGCTCGTCATGGGGTGCCGGTGGTCGGCGGCTCGGCATTTGGGGCCATTCCGCTGTATCTCTCTGAATGCGGCGCTGCGATCTTTTCGGGGATGCCTCCGTATGACATGTGGCAGCGCGTTCCGAGTGAAGGCGTGATACCGCCGTATCGCACGGACGCCGGATGTTATCTCGTCGCGGAAGTTTATGGTTGTGCAAACATGGTTTTCGTGAAGGACGAGGACGGGCTCTATACCGCCAATCCGAAGACCGACCGGAGTGCCAAGCTGATCCCGGAGATCACCGTCGAAGAGTTGATCGCCGCCGATCTGCCGGATCTGGTCATCGAACGACCGGTCCTGGAGCTCATGCGTCGTGCTAGGCACGTGAAGTCGGTCCAGGTGATCAACGGGCTACGGCCTGGGCTCATCAAGCGCGCGCTCGCAGGCGAGCACGTCGGCACGATCATTTCGGCTGCGTGAGCGCCGCCGCCACTTCAGGAGAACGCCATGACTGACATCATTTCGCACCCCGAATCGTCGTTTGCCAAAGACGTGCCCTCAGCGCTGATGCGCCAGACCTTGCTCGACCGCGAACTCCTCCGGCCGCTGGATCGCCCGGTGATCCCGCTGCTGCCGTGGCTGAACGTCGTCGTGATCGGGGGCCGCTCGATCATGGACAGAGGCCGTGACGCGGTGGCGCCGGTGGTTGAGGAACTGCGCAGCGCGTTACCGGAACATCGGTTGCTGATCCTTACCGGTCCGGGCATCCGGGGTCGCCACGTGCTGGGTGTCGGGCTCGATCTCGGCCTCCCGACGGGTGTGCTGGCCGCATTGATCTCCGCTGAGGCTGAGCAGAACGGGCATCTGGTGGCGGCGTTGCTCGCCGAGCAGGGCGTGTCCTACCTGCCGCACGCGGCGATCGCACACCAGCTCGCCGTGCACCTCACTGCCAGCCGCGCCGTGGTGTCCAACGGGTTCCCGCCCTATGGGATCTACGAGTTCCCTCCTGAGGTGGGCAAGATCCCGCCGCATCGCACGGACACCGGCGCATTCCTGCTCGCCGACGCCTACGGCGCCGCCAGAATCATTTACGTCAAGGACGTCGACGGCGTCTTCGCCAGCGACTCCGCGGCGGCCGACGGGGCTACGACCGAACTCATCCCGCGGATAGGAGCCGCCGAGTTGTTGGCCCGCAAAATCGACACCCTCCCTATCGACCCGCTGGTGCTTGAGCTCATGGCACACGCCAAGCATCAGAAGGAGATCCAGATCGTCAACGGACTCACACCTGGGAACATCACCAAGGGCCTGCACGGAGAGCACGTGGGCACGATCGTCTACGCCGACTGACGCTGGCCTCGTTCGAATCCTCTGGTGAGGAGGTAATCGCCGCCGTAACTCCGCGCGTGCAGATCATATCCGTAAGGCAATCCGCAGATACGGAAAAATAGTTGCGGTACGGGTGTGGCAGGTGTGACTATGGGTGCGACGGAGAAGGTGAGTGCCATGCGGGCCACGTTTCATGCCGGGCTGGATGAGCTCATGAGCGAGCTGGCGAGGATGGTCCGGCTGGCCGGTCAGATGATGACCAATGCGTCCATCGCGCTGCACCAGAACGATCTTGCGCTCGCCGGGCTCGTCATTGCTGAGCGGGATCGGATCAAGACGATGTACGACGTGATGGAGCGCCGTTGCCTCACCTTGCTGGCATTGCAGGCCCCGGTCGCCGGTGACCTGCGGGTGGTGGTCGCGGCCCTGCATTCGTTGGGTCACGTGCAGCGGATGGGAAACCTCGCCCGGCACGTCGCACTGATCGCCCGGATCAAGCACCCGAACCCGATGACCTCGGGCCAGGTGCGCCCGGTGCTGGCCAGGATGAGCCTGCTCACCAGCCAGCTCGCCGCCGACGCCGCGACCGCGATCGAGCACCAGGATCCGCTGTCTGGTTGCCGGCTGGCCGTCGCCGATGACGAGGTGGACGCTCTGCTCCGGCACCTGCTCGGCATCCTGTTCGCCGCGGACTGGGCACATGGCGTGGAGCGGGCGGTGGACGCCGCTCTTATCGGCCGTTATTACGAGCGTTTCGGCGACCATGCGGTCGCCATTGCACGGGGAGTTTGCTACCGGGTCACCGGGGAGCTATCCGAGGTCAATGCGGTGCATACGGCCAGTCGACTCCGATGAGCGCCTGACCTGCCGTCAAGTCCAATCTCGGTGAAGAGAAGTCAAACATTATGGAACGCCGCTCCCCCATACCGGCGCAGTGGACCGCCGAGGGCGTTCGTCTCGCCATCGCTCGGTCGAGCACTCACTTCCGGTCACCATTCGGTGCTTTCTATGACAGTCCGTACATAATAATTCCCTTAGAATGATCCGTATTCAGCTATCCGAGTGATGACAAGGTCTACCTGCAGCGATAGGTAGCTGTCCCCTGTGGGGTTGGTAGCAATCCTCTAGTCGACTCGTTGACCTGCTCCGTTCACCTGCAGGAGGGAGCGTCACGCCGTCCGGTCCTGATTGCCAGGGAGGCTAGATGGCTGCCGCTCGGTTCCAAGTGGTCTCGGTGGCGCGCTCGGCGCTAATGCCTGCGCCACGCGAGCCCGAGGACGGCGCTGGATCGTGGGCGGACATCCCCCTTCCCCGGATGCGGGGATTCACCTGGAGATTCATGTCGGCCAACAACCGCAGCCTGGCCCGGTCGGCGCGCACCTTTCCCGACGTCGAGTCCTGCCTGGAGGAGATCCGCGTCCTGCAAGAGGGCCTCCAAAACGCGGTGGGAGAGACGTCGCGAAACGGGCACGGGCAGTGGGTGTGGCGAGTCCGGCTGGCCGATGAGGTGGTGGCCACCGCGGCTCGCAGCTACCCACGCCAGGTCCGCGCCCGGCTGACCTGCAACGCGTTCGTGCAGCTGGTCGCCGACACGGCGGCCGAGACCCCGGTGCAGGTGATGTACCGGTGACCACCATCGTGATGGCCCCGGTGCCCGGGCCGGAGAGCCCGCCCGAGTCGGCCAGGAAGATCCGGTCGGTGGCCGGTGGCGCCGACCGGGTGTTCAGGCGCTCGCTCCAGGGCGCCGGTGTGGCGGTGCTGCTGATCATGGGCACGATCGGGCTGTTCCTGTTCTACCAGGGCTCGACCGCGATCGCCGACGCCGGCCTGTCGTTCATCACCACCCAGGCCTGGGAACCGAACTCGCACAACTTCGGTATCGCGACGGTGCTCACCGGCACCCTGCTCATCGCCGGGGTGGCTCTCACCATCGCCGTGCCGCTGGCCACCGGCGTGGCGCTTTACATCTCTGAGTACGCGCCACCGCGACTGCGCCGGGCGGGGATCAATCTGATCGACTTCATGGCTGCTGTGCCCAGCGTGGTCTACGGGCTGTGGGGTGCCATCCTGCTCCAGGAACAGATCATCCCGGTATCCCGGTTCCTCTCGTCGACCCTCGGCTGGATCCCGTTTCTGGGCATCCACGACGCGGACCCCAACAACCCGTTGGCGGACTTGACTATCTACAAGTCGTCCACGTTCATCGCGGGGATCGTCGTGTCGCTGATGATCATGCCGTTCATCTGCTCGGTGATGCGGGAATCCTTCTCCCAGGCTCCGGTCGGCGAACGCGAGGGCGCCTACGCGCTGGGCGCCACCCGGTGGGGGATGATCCGCAGCGTCGTGCTGCCCTTCGGTCGGGGCGGGATGATCGGCGGCACGATGCTCGGGCTGGGCCGGGCGATGGGCGAGACCATCGCCATCTACATGATTATCAGTCCGGTTTTCGAGATCCAGCCGGAGATCCTGCGCAGGGGTGCGAACTCGATCGCGGCGCTGATCGCAAGCCATGTCGGAGCGGCCACTCCGTTCGAGATCTCGGCGTTGTTCGCCGCCGGGCTGGCGCTGTTCCTGCTCACCCTGGTGGTCAACTTCGCGGCGTCGGCCGTCATCGTGCGCACTCGCTCCGGTCAGGAGAGCTCCTGAGATGACGACGTTGCTGAAGCCGTCCCCTGTCCGCGGCAGGCCAGCGGAGACCGCGGATGCGCCGGAGGTTCGCCGTTCGACCGTGGCCCGCGGACGCGCCGACTACATCGTCATGGCGGGCGCCGCGGCGGCCGCGTTGTGCCTGGCGGCCCTGCTGGTCAGCCGGATCATCCCCAGCGCCAACCTGATCGGCTTCGTGGTGATCGGCTTCGTGCTGTTCGTGCTGCTGTACGCCGTATTGGTGTCGCTGAGTGAGAACGCGCTGGCGGTGCGGGATCGCATCGTGTCGGTGCTCGTGCACGGTCTGGCCGTGCTGGCCATATTGGCACTGCTGTACGTGGTCGGTTTCACGTTCTTCCGCGGCTTGAACGCGCTGGTCCACGTGAACTTCTTCGTCAACGACATGAGCGCCGCGGGCCCGCTACAGCCGCTCTCCGTCGGCGGTGTCGTGCATGCCGTGGCGGGCACTCTCATCGAGATCACGATTGCGCTGGTGATCGTGGTGCCGCTCGGGCTGGCCTGCGCGGTGTACCTCAACGAGGTCAGGGGGGCGCTGCCGCGGTTCGTGCGCACGGTCGCCGAGGCGATGACGGCGCTGCCGTCCATCGTGGCGGGGCTGTTCATCTACGCGTCGGTGATCCTCGCCCTCGGGGTGCCGAAGTCCGGGTTCGCCGCCGGCTTGGCGATCAGCGTGATGATGCTGCCGATCGTCATCCGGGCTGCCGACGTGGTCCTGCGGCTCGTGCCCGGTTCGCTGCGGGAGGCGTCGCTGGCGATGGGCGCGGGGCAGTGGCGGACGGTCTGGCATGTCGTACTGCCCACTGCTCGCTCCGGGCTGACGACCGCTGTGCTGCTGGGTACGGCGCGGGGAATAGGCGAGACCTCACCGGTATTGATCACCGCCGGGTTCGGTTCAACGCTCAACCTCGACCCGACCCAGGGGCCGATGGTCTCGCTGCCGCTGGCCACCTTCAGCTTCTCCCAGTCGCCGGAGCTGCCGATGGTCGCCCGCGCGTTTGGCGCCGGGGCGACCCTGATGTTGCTGGTGCTGGTGTTGTTCGCGCTGGCCAGGGTGTTCGGCGGCCGTCCGGCAGGTGAGCTGACGCCTCGGCAACTGCGTAAACGGACCCAGGACTCGCTGCGCGACGCCGCCCGGTTCTCCTCGCGGGGGCTCCGAGACCAACAGATGGAGAGTGGAGATGCCCGGTAATACCCGCCCCTGGACGCTGGGTCGCGTGCGGCGGGTCGCAGCGTGGCTGATCGCCGTCGCCGTGCTGGCCGGCACGCAGGTCGCCTTCGCGCCGGCGGCGTTCGCCCAGGGCTTCGTCCCGATCAGTGGCGCGGGCTCGTCATGGAGCTTCAACGCACTCGACCAGTGGCGGCGCAACGTCGACAACCTGAACGGCATAAAGGTCAACTTCTCGCCGAGCGGCTCGTCGGACGGTCGCAACCAGTTCAGGAACGGCACCGTCGACTTTGCCGTCTCGGAGATCGAGTACGGCCTCACCGACGGTGGGGTCGTCGACTATCCGCCGTCCGGACGGACGTTCGGGTACATGCCGATCGTCGCCGGCGGTACGTCGTTCATGTACAACCTCCATGTCGGCGCCAACCGAGTCACGAACCTTCGGCTGTCCAGCGAGGTCATCGCGAAGATCTTCACCCAGCAGATCACGAACTGGTCCGATCCGGCGATCAAGGCGGACAACCCCGGGCTCACCCTGCCGGCCCGCAAGATCAATCCTGTGGTCCGGTCCGACGGGTCGGGCACCACCGCCCAGTTCACCCGGTGGATGGCGGCCCGAAACCCCAGCCCCTGGGACGCCTACTGCGACAAGGCCGGCCGGAAGCTGAAGCCATGCGGGTTCACCTCGAACTGGCCCATTGGCGGGACCGGGATAGTGGCGCAGTCGGGGTCCACAGGTGTGGCGAACTACGTGGCGCAGCCCAGCTCCGAGGGCGCGATCACCTATGTCGAGTATTCCTACGCTAAGAACGCGCTGTTCCCGGTCGCCAAGGTACTCAACGACGCCGGCTATTACGTCGAGCCCAAGGCCGCCAACGTCGCCGTGGCGCTGCTCAAGGCGGTGATCCGGCCCGACCTCACCTCGGACCTGAGCGGCGTCTACACCGATGGGGACAAGCGGACCTACCCGCTGTCCAGCTACAGCTACATGATCCTGCCGAAGAACAACAACCAGAACTTCAACAACAACAAGGGCCGCACGCTGTCCGAGTTCGCCTACTACTTCCTGTGCGAAGGGCAGCAGTCGGCCGAGGTGCTGGGCTATTCGCCGCTGCCGGTCAACCTCGTGCAGGGCGGCGTCGATCAGGTTGGCCAGATCCCCGGTACCACCAACAAGCTCAACCGCAACAACCTGCAGAAGTGCAACAACCCGACGTTCTCCCCCGATGGCACGAACCTGCTGGCCAAGAACGCGCCGCAGCCCCCCGAGTGCGATCGTAAGGGCGCCGCGCAGTGCACCACCGGCACCGGGGGCGCCCAGCAGAACACCGGTAGCAACAACTCCAACAACGCCAATAACCCGAACAACCCCGGTAACAATCCGAACAGCCCCGGCAGTAACCCCAACAATCCCAACAACCCAGGCGCTAACCCCAACAACCCCGGCGCTGATCCCAACAACCCAGCCGGTAACCCCGGCGGACCTGCCACCGACCCGGTGACCGGCGCCCCGCTGGTTGACCCGGAGACGGGTCTGGCGATCAACAGCCCCTCGCAGGGATCCGGGTCGGGTGCGTATGCGATACCGGTGGCGGTGGCGCTTCCCGACGACCGGCTACGAGTGCTGCTGAGTACGATTGCCGTCGGGTTGTTGCTCGCCCTGGTGCTCGGACCACCGTTGCTGGCGCGGCACATGCGCCGCAAAGAAGGCATCGAATGAGCTGGCGCGGCACCATTCTCGTGCGCCTGGCGGCGGTCACGATGCTGGGCAGCTCAGCGCTGGGTTTGGTAACTACCGTCCCGGCCGCGTCGGCGCAGGTAGCCCCGGCGGGCGACTCGGCGGTCACGGTGTCCGGCAAGGACGAGTTCGCGAATCTCAAGGTCACGATCAGCCAGACCAAGAACCTGATCAGCCAGACGGTACATGTTTCCTGGACCGGTGGCGCGCCGACCGTGAACCAATTCAACGGCAACTTCCTACAGATTATGCAGTGCTGGGGTGACGACCCGGCGACCGGACCTGATCGGACCCAGTGCCAGTTCGGTGCGATCAAGGGTTCGGCGCCAAACGCTGGATCCGCCGTCCGTGGTCGGTTGGTCACCCCCTTGGACCCGGCCGAGCGCGGGCTGGGGCTGGCGCCGGATCCGGCGAATCCGGCAGGTGCGAACTTGGTGCCGTTCTGGCCGGTCGGCGGCGAGCGGCCCACCACCTTCGTGAACTCCGACACGAACGATTTCTACGACGCGCAGATCACCAACGAGGTACCCATCGCGATTACCCGGCCCGACGGTACGGGCCAGGTCGACTTCGAAATCCAGACGGGCCACGAGTCCACTGGTCTCGGGTGTGGCGAACCGGTCGACGTGAACGGGACGACGACCGGCCGGCCCTGCTGGTTGGTCATCGTGCCGCGGGGGATTAAGGAGTTCGACGGCTCGGTGCCGCCTAGTGGTTTGCATAGCTCGCCGTTCTACCCGGCGACCTGGGCCAAGAAGATCGCCGTGCCGCTGGACTTCCGCCCGCAGGGCCGGCCGTGCCCGCTCGGCGCACCGGAACGACGGCTGACCGGCCACGAACTCGTGGTCGACGCCGTGAGCCAATGGCAGCCCAAGCTGTGCGCGAACGGCGGGGCCCTCTACAGCTTCGCGCAGCTGAGCGACGACCTGGCCCGCAGCCAGCTGCTCGACGCCAGCGACCCGGGCCTGGCGCTGATCTCCAACCCGGTCCCCCCCGATCAGCAGCGGCCCGAGCGCCCGCTGGTCTATGCACCGGTTGCGCTCTCCGGCCTGGCGTTCGCGTTCAACATCCTGGCAGCGCCGCCGAACGTGTTCAAACCCGCCGAAGACCCTAGAAGCGCGGTTACCGGTAAGCCGTTCACCGAGATGAAACTCACCCCCCGCCTGGTGGCCAAGCTTCTGACGCAGTCCTACAAGGGTGCCCTCCCCGGTTTCGGCCTGGCGGTGCCCGAGGGACAGGGCCCCCCCGCCCAGCCGGCGCGGCTGGGGTCGAACCCGAATGGCCTGACGAACGACCCAGAGTTTCTCGACCTCAACCCTGAGTACCAGGCCGACCCCAACCCCGCGTTCCCGAACCGGGACCTCCTGAAGCCCAACCTGTACATCGATACCCTCGTTCAGCTGGGCACGTCGGACCTGACCGGCCGGTTATGGGACTGGGTGCTGGCAGATCCGGATGCCCGCAAGTTCGTCGACGGCTCCCCGGACCCGTGGGGGATGGTTGTCAACGACGCCAACAAGGGTCTCCAGCCTCCGCTGAACACCTATCCCCGTAACGACAAGTACTGCAGGCCGGTTGGCGGCGGAGCCGGATCAACGGGGTTCGTCCCCTTTTGCACGGGAGATGAACACCAGGTTGCCAACGACATGCACGAGGCGGCCCGGGCTGCGAGCCGCGGCACTCAGCTGGGCCTCGACTCGGCCAGTCCTAAACTCGCCACCGACGGCACGGTTACCTTCGCGAAGAAGCCGCGTCAGGACATTACGGAGCTAGCGGCGATCGCGGTGGTCGATGCCGCCACGGCGGACCGATACGGGCTGCCGACAGCGAAGCTGTGCAACGCCGCACGCGAGTGCGTCGCCCCTGATGCGGCCGGGCTGCTCGCCGGGCTGGACGCCATGAAGCCCAGTGGGGTGCCGGGTGTGCCTCAGCCCGATCCGGCCACCAGGCCCGCCGCCGCGTATCCGCTGACCTCAGTGAGTTACGCGGTTACCTCGCCACCGGCGCTGACCGAGGTCGCGGGTCGGGAGTACGCGGCGTTCATCCGGTACGCCGTCGGTGACGGCCAGCAGCCGGGCCTGCTGCCCGGCCAGCTCCCGCCGGGCTACGTGCCGCTGCCCGAGCCGCTGCGCCAGCAGGCGCTGGCTGCCGCGGCGAAGATCGAGGCGGAGGCCGGCAAGTCCACCGAGTCCACTTCGCCGTCCGCCCCTACCGGGCCCGCAGCGCCGGCCCCTGCCCTGTC
>CAXUFG010000169.1:0-11453 GCA_964250265.1 uncultured Pseudonocardiaceae bacterium
CGATGAGACAGCGCAAAGTCATGACACCAGGATCGCACCGCAGCTGCCCGGGCGCTTTCCGGCTAGCCGGAAGCTCGGGCCGCGCCGGCAGGAGGCACGGTTAACCAAAGCGCGGCAGCTGGCTACGGCCTGCCCGCCGGGGGTTTCCCTACCTCGACAACGGGGGTTCACCACCATGCTTTCTGGGGGTCATCAGGATGGTCCTGCGTGTGGTGGCGGCGCATCCTGTAACGGTTCGAAGAACACGAAACGACCAACCAGGTGATGGAGACAGGGAAGGAGAACCGCGATGAACGCCACCACCACCATCCCGTTGAGCTACCGAGATCGCGCTGTTCTCCGGGCCGTCGCCGCCGGCCGTTGCGAGATCTCCGAGACGTTCGGGGGAAACCTGGTCAGCGCCGGGGGGGGGGCCACCGACTTGTGTGCGGCCCCGCGCCGCCCCGTGCCCGGTCTTAACCGCGCCGGCCCCTTTGGCGGGCGGCCGCGACTCACCGGGTCCGGCCGTGCGCTGCTCGAGGCAGCGTGACGAAATGATCACGACCATGCCGCCCGTACTCATCGGCCACGATTGCTGTGACCGCTGCAGCGCACCAGCAAAGGTACGGGCGCTGCTGCGCACCGGCGGCGAGCTGCTGTTCAAGACAGCCGTTGCCACCGGCGCTGCCTGCCATCGCCGGCGAATCGACCCTACCGAGCGCTGTTGTTACTGACCGACGGCGTCGCGGGCGATCAGCAGGAGATCGTCCTGCCTGAAAACCTAGAGACGCGAACCGCCCCTCCGCCTAATTCGACTACCGGCCAGCAGGAATCCAGGATTGCGGGCAGCAGCGGAGGACGACGGCCGCTGGCGGCGTTGCCCCCACGCGGGCGGTGCACGACGCGATTCACAAGCCGGACCCGAAGGGGAGATCCAGATGAGCAGCCCAGCGCCGCTCCACTCGCAAATGCTTGATCCTATGCGTTCTCTTGACAAGGTGATGGGACCTTGAACCCGACGGTGCTACTCGCTGCATTCTTCGCCACGGCGATCGAAGTCATCGAAATGGTCGCGATCGTGGTGGGAGTTGGGGTGGCGCGCTCATGGCGGGCGTCACTGGTCGGCGCGGGCGCGGGTTTGGTCGTGCTCGCAGTGCTGGTCGCGGCGCTGGGTACGGCGCTGCGCGACGTGCCGCTGAACCCGGTGCGACTGGTCGTTGGCGCGTTGCTGCTCGTGTTCGGGTTGCAGTGGCTGCGCAAGGGCGTGCTGCGGGTCACCCGCGACGGGTGGGGCGTGGGCCAAAGCGCCACGGACGTCGACTCCGCCGACTCGGGCGAGCGCGGATTCGACTGGACCGGGTTTGTGCTGTCGTTCAAGGGCGTGTCGCTGGAGGGTCTCGAGGTGGCGGTGATCGTCGTGGCGTTCGGGACGGCGGCGGGCGCAGTGGGCTCTGCCGTGGTGGGCGCCGCCGCCGCGATCATCGTCCTGGGAGCCCTCGGCGGCGTGACTTACCGGCTGGTGGCGCGAATCCCGCGGCGGGCGCTGCAGCTGTTCGTCGGTGCACTGTTGACTACTTTTGGCACGTTTTGGGCTGGCGAAGGGCTCGGCGTGGTCTGGCCGGGTGACCAAGTGGCCCTTCTCGTCCTGGCGGCGGTCTATGTCGTAGCGGCGCTGGGGCTGCTCCGTTGGGTCCGTCACTGGCGGCGCGACACCACGCAGCGGCTGGCGCAGCAGCGATAAGCCTCCGCCCCGTCTCCGTCAGGGATTCATCGATGAGCAGTGTGCTGCGCGGGGTCCGCGCGTTCGTCATGTTCTGGGTCGACTTCATCATCGGGGACGACTGGACCGTTGCCGCCACGGTCGCCCTCGCGCTCCTCGGTACCTGGGGTCTGACCCGCGCCGGGGTCGTCGCCTGGTGGCTGCTCCCCCTCGCCGTGCTTGCCGTTACCGCGGTCAGCCTTCGCCGCGCGGTCGAACGGGAACGTCGACATGACCAACCCAGGTAGCACCTCCAGCTGGCCTAGAGCGCAGATGGTCGTTGGCCGGGTGCCGGGTCCTCCTCCACGCAACGGTTGTTGCACTCGCTTCGGACTCGGTCCAGCACTCGGTCGTAAATCGAAATCAGGGTCTCTATCTCTCCGGGCTGCAGGACGTCAAAAAAGAAGCGCCGCACGCTGCGGACGTGATCAGGTGCGGCTGATTCGATGGCGTCCCGGCCGCGATCGGTGAGCACAATGAACGCGCCGCGCCCGTCGGTGCAGCACTCCTCGCGCACGACCAGGCCGCGTTCCTGCATCCGCCGGATCTGATGGGACAGCCGGCTGCGGTCCCAGGCCACCTGGCGACCGAGATCGCGTGGGCGAATCCGGCCTTCGGCTGCTTCGGACAGCGGGACGAGCAGCGCGTAGTCGGCGTCGGAAAGGCACGCGTCGCGGCTCAACTGCCGGTTGAGCTCCGCCAGGAGTTCCCGGTTCACGTCGAGGAACGCCCGCCACGCCCGTTGCTCCTGGGGGTTTAGCCACGGCACTTCAGTCATTTGCCGGAACCTTCTCGTGGTCAGCGACCATCGTCCCGGAGGCTTAGTCGGATCTGCCCGGAGCCGGGTTCGCCCAGCATCACGCGCAGACTGGACGAACCGGCACCGTTGGGCTCATCCGGTCTCCCGGCAGATTCTCGGCTGCCCGGCTCACTGGACCTTGATCGCGGAGATGTCGAATTCGAGGGTGATCTTGTCGGACACTAGCACCCCGCCAGTGTCCAAGGTGGCGTTGAAGGTGATGCCGAAGTCGCTGCGATTGATCGTGGAGATGCCCTCGAAGCCGATTCGGATGTTGCCGTACGGGTCGACCGCGCTGCCGGTGTAGACGAAATCGACGGTGACCGGTCTGGTGGTGCCTTTGATCGTCAAGTCGCCGGTGACCGCGAAAGTGTCTTCGGCAGTCTGCTCGATCCGGGTGCTGGTGAAGGTGATCTCCGGGTGGTTCGGCGCGTCGAAGAACTCGTTGGTGCGCAGGTGCCCGTCGCGCTGCGCGTTGCCGGTTTCGATGCTGGCCACCTGGATGGTGACCTGTGCCGTGGACGCAGGCCAGTTGGACGCGTCGAGGTCGAAGGAACCGGCGAACTCGGTGAAAGACCCGCGCACTTTGGTGACCATGGCGTGGCGGGCGACGAATCCGAGGCGGCTATGCGCGGTGTCGAGATCGTAGCGGCCCGAGATATCGTCGAGCGCGGTGTTGGCGGCCGTACCGGCCATAGGGCTGGACATGGTAACTGCTCCTCGGGTGGTGTCGAGCCAGCAAGTTGCTGTCACATCAGCATATCACAAATGCTGTCACGTCAACTAATGGTCTGGTGTACTCAGACCAGCAGGCCATCCGGGCCCGAGCGCAGTAGCCGACCGCGGTGCCCAGTCGACCACGTCACCACCCACCGGTGGGTCAGCGGTTCATGGTTCGGTCCTCGGCGATGGGGCGGGTGGATGCGCGGATGGGTGTCAGGGCGGGCGTCGCCGAGTTGCTCTGCCCCGCCCGCCTTGAGACAACCCGGCGCTACAGCCTGCCCACGACAAGACAAGAGCGGCGGGAAACTATCCCGACGCCTTCTTCCAAAGTTTGCGGAATGACGCGGAGGGAAAGCTGCCAGGCTGCTTACGCCGCCGCTGCCCGGGCTTCCTCGCCGCGGAAGCCTTGACACCTCGGGCGAGCGTGAGGTCGCACACAGCAGCCGCTGCTAGTGGCCGAACCCGTCCTCTCTGCCCCTGGGTCCGGCGGCGAGGTAGGGCATCGTCACGTCATCGGCATGGTGGTGGGGCAATGATTGGGTGGGGATCTGGCCGAGCCGGCCGGCCTGGTAGTCGGCGATGGCCTGGGCGATCTCCTGCCTGGTGTTCATCACGAACGGCCCGTAGTGCACTACAGGCTCACGATTGGGCGTCCGCCGAGCATGAGCACCTCGAGGTTGGGGATGGTGGCCATCCTGCGTGGCATCAGCGGCGATACGAACAGTGTCGCCGGCTCCGAACACGGCCAGCTGCCCGGAGTGGATGGGCCGGTGCTCGGTGCCGGCCTCGCCCCGCCCGGCCAGCATGTAGGGCCAGCGCGTTGAACTCCGCCCGCCAGGGCAGCTCGAGCGTCGCACCAGGGCTGACCGTGGCGTGGATCATGGTTATCGGGGTGAACGTCGAGCCGCCGTTGAAATCCTGGTGGTAGTTCCCCGCGCTCTTGGCGGGGTCAATGCGCGCCCAAGGTGATTGGTGAGACGCTCAACCAGGCTGTCTTCCGGTGGCCAGGGGAAATCTGGCGCGTTCGTCAGCAATCCGACGTAGCCGTGCAGTGCGACCCAACAACGCGGTGGCGTCCTCGACGGGTTCGGTGCTGGCTCAGCTATCCCATACCCTCCGGTGACGGGCCGGCGACCGGAGTCGCGGAAGCCATGATCTTGTCGATCTCGGCGAGGTCCGCTTTGCTCAGCGAGATGTCCACGGCGGCAAGGCTGTCTTGGACGTGTTTTGCTTGCCGAGCACCGACGATGGCCACGTGTACCGCCGGGTTGGCCAGGGCCCAGGCAATGGCCAACTGGCTAATGGTCATGCCACGTTCGGCGGAGAACTTATCCAGCGCGCGCACCGCCGCCAGGTTGTGCCGGTAACTGTCGCCGGTGAACATCGCGCTGTTGCTGCGCCAGTCATCGCTGGCGAACGTGGTGTTCTCGGTCAGCGCTCCGGTCAGCAAGCCGTGTGCCAACGGGCCATATACCAGCACGCCAATGTTGTGCTGGCGACAGTAGGGCAGCACCTCATCCTCGATCTCACGACGGAACAAGTGGTAGGGCGGCTGTACTGTCTCCACCGGCAGGGTCCTGGCGAACTCGGCCATCTGTTGTGCGTCGTAGTTGGACACGCCAACGTGGCCGATCTTGCCTTCGGCGACGAGCTCCCGCAGGGCGCCCGCCGTCTCGGCGGCCGGAACTTTCGGGTCGGGCCAGTGCACCTGGTACAGGTCGATGTGGTCGATGCCCAGCGCCGTCAGACTGGCGTCCACGCCTTGACGCAGCCATTCCGGGCTCGCGTCACGGATCAGAGCGGAATCCGTCATACGCAAGGCACCCTTGGTGGCGACGACGACCTGGTCCCGGTTCCTGGTGAGCTCATCACGAAGTGCCTTGCCGAGCAGCCGCTCGGACGCGCCGAAACCGTAGGCCTGCGCGGTATCGAAGAAGTTGACGCCCAACTCGCGGGCGCGACGGATTGCCGTGATAGCCGCTTCCTCGTCGAACTGGCCCCACTCTCCGCCAAGCTGCCAGGTGCCGAACGCGATGCGGGAGACGTGGAGTCCGCTCCTGCCCAGTGTGGTCATCTTCATGTCGTGATCCTCCTAGAAAAAACTGAACGTACAGTTCTAATTTAATCCAACGGTCTGCGTTCCCAGTTCGCTTGATTAAATTAGGAGCTCTGGTCGTCCGGTTCCGAAGTTGCTCGGTTATCGCCCGGGCAGCCACGCCGTAGGGACTGTTGCCGGTCCTCACGCTGGTCACCACAGTGAGTTTTTGTGGGTCGATGACGGACAGCGTGTTCGCTCCCTGTTTGGTGACATAATGGCGTGGCGGGTGGCTGCCGACTGGAGTCCTGCTCCTCAATCACGCGATGCAGGACTGGCGGGGCATACTTCCACAATGAATCTCCCACGAACAGTACGTCGTGGGTCAAGAAACAGTCAGGACGCCTGTGATGTAGCTCCGGAGATGATCGTGGAATGGGTAGGTTCCGGGTTGTGTGGGTGCCGGGAAGCTGACGGGCACACCGTTGGTCACGTCGCCCGAGTTGAACGCCACGTTGTCGGCGGTAAGAGTGTGGATCACCTGATCATCGTTGATCACCGTTATGGTGGCTCCTGGGCTGACCGTGAAGTTCGCTGGGTGGAAAGCAAAATTCTGGATAGTCACCGTGATAGCCGAGACCAACGTCGGTGCAGCAGCCGGCGAGGTCCTTGCGCTGCTGCTTCCACAGGCGCTCAAGAGCAGTAAGGGGACCATAGTGGCGAGTGCCGCGATCCGGAGATGCCAAGCGACACGCCGAGGAGCGGCTGAGGGGCTTCGCGGGGTCGATGGCGCGCAGCGAGAGTAAGACATAATTAGACCATCCCTGATATTTATTTGCGGTTGGTTACAGCGCACATGTCACTGCTGAGCGGATGTCATGCCGGGTTTAGCTGGTTGGTCGGAGGTCGGGTTGGCACACCGTGCCCATGGCTGGGATTGCGGCTTGGGTGAGATAGTTATCGACCGCGGCGTTGATGCAGCTGCTGCCTCGGTGGTAGGCGGTGTGTCCGTCGCCGTTGTAGGTGAGTAACACCGCCGATCCCAGGTGTTGGGTCATCTGTTGGGCTGGGGGATACGGTGTTGCCGGATCCTGGATGGTGCCCACGACCAGGATTGGTGGTGTGCCTGGGTAATGGACGGGGTGCGGCTGGCTTTGGGGTTGCACTGGCCAGTAGGCGCACATTAAGTCAGCCCAGGCGAAGGAGGCACCAAGGAGTGGGGAGGTCTGCTGGTAGGCGGGTAGCTCGGCGTTGACGTCGGCAACCGTGTGGACGGGGTCGGGGTGGTCTAGGCAGTTGATGGCGGCGTTGGCCGCGGATTGGTTGGAGTAATGCCCGGTCTGGGGGTTACGTTCGTTATACATATCGGACAAGGTGAGCAGCGCACGGCCGTTACCGGCCATGGCCATCGCCAGGGCGGTGCGCAGTGTTGGCCAGCTGGTGGGGCTGTCGTAGAGGGTGACCAGCACGCCGGTTTCGGCCAGTGCCTCATCGAGCATCCTGCTGGTGCCGGTGGTTACTGGGTGGGTCTGGGTCGAGGCAAGGAAATCCGCTAGTTTTTGTCCCGCGGTGATCGCGTCTGTGCCCAGTGGACAGTCGGGGTGGGTGACGCAGTCGGTGATGAATCGGGTGAGTTCGGTTTGGAAGCCTTGTGCCTGCCCGAGGTCGAGCTGTGTGGTGGTCAGGTTGGGTGGTAGCGGGCCATCGAGGACTGCGCGGGCGATGTGGGTGGGGAATAGCTCGGCGTAGATCGCACCGAGGTAGGTGCCGTAGGAGGCCCCGAGGTAGTACATTTTTGCGTCGCCGAGCGCAGCGCGGAGGATGTCCATGTCGCGCGCGGCGTTCGGGGTGCCGACGTAGGGCAGCAGCATGGCCGAGTGGGCTTGGCAGCCGGCATCGAATGTCTTATCGCCAGTGACGACTGAGTCCACCTGGGCTGGTGTCTGTGGAGTGGGATCCAAAGCGAGGTAGTGGTCGAGTTGGGTGTCGTTAAGGCAGGTGATCGGTGCGCTGTGGCCTACGCCGCGTGGGTCGAATCCGACGATGTCGAAATCGGCTCGTAGCGGGGCGCCGAAATGTGAGGGCTGACCGGGTTGGGCGGGATAGCTTTGCTCGACAAACTGCACGCCTGATCCTCCCGGACCACCGGGATTGGTGATCAACGAGCCGATCCGGTGTGCGGGGTCGGTGGCCTTGGCGCGGATGACCGCGAGCGCAATGGTGCGTCCGGCCGGATTGGCGTAGTCCAATGGTACGGTCAATGCGGAGCATTGAAAGATTCCTGCGCAGCTGGACCAGGCCAACGTTTGAGTGTAAAAGCCCGCCGACCCGCCGGTGGCCGTCGAGTTCGGGGAGGTGGAGGCGTCGCAGCCAACGAGTACCGAAGCCAGTGACAGGAGCAACAGCCAGACGGCGGTAGGCGGACCGACCAGCTGGTACCGAGGCTGACACGGTGTCATAGCCCGGGTGCTTGCAGTTGACACGTGATTACCTGCCAGATTCTTTGGCGCCTTCCGGCTGCCAAGCCTGCCGTGCGGCACTGCGGCGGCACATCACCGTCAGCGCCCATCCGGCTCTGGTGCTGCCCCGACTCCCCAGTACCAGCTATCGGGTAGCAGTTCAGTGCGTGACCGCACTGGTGGCCTCCCGTGGCTCTTCAACTTGCCGATGACGCAGGCCACGATCAAGGCTGGCGATGAACAGGTCGAATACTTCCCAGGCTGCGGTCGGTGCCCAGGACAGAGCAGGGGGCAGCAGCGCGAGAACAGAGACCATCACGGTGCCGGCCAGCATGTTGCCGAACAGCCGCAGCGCAAGAGTGGCTGGCTTGACCAGCTCGTTGAGGATGTTCAGCGGGAGCATGATCGGGTAAGGCCTTACGAAGTGTCGGAAGTAGTTTTTGCCTTTGGTCCGCAGCCCTGTGAGGTGGACGAGGATAATCACGAAAAAGACAGGGCAAAGGTGAGGTTCACATCCGAAGTCGGTGGCCGGAAATATTCTTCCCAGGCGTGTGGCAGGATCGCAAGCCAATTTGAGATGAGGATGAAGAAAAACAAACTGACCACTAGTGGGACGACGAAGGACGCAGTACGGATACCGATGTTTCTTTCCACCTGGCGCTCAATTTGGTCGATCACGGTCTCGAACACCAACTGCAGACCGCTGGGTACCTTGGCGGTCGCCTTCGCCGCAAGACAGAGACTACAACCGAGGACGATCGCCGTGGAGATCACGGTGTCAGCATTGATCGTCAAACCGAACAGGTGCCACTGCAGATGCTCACCGACCTGCACGCCACCACCCTCGGCTAAAGGATGTTTGCTGCTCACGAGCCCCCCGACTCCGGACTGGCCTAGTTCCTTGGTATGTGCCTGAGCATTACCGTGGGTCGGTGAAGCTGCCGGGGCTGTTGGGCGTGGCGCGCCACTGGGGTGTGCGCTCGGGGTTGGCCTGCGCCAGGGCGTGTCGCACGCCATCCGCCTCGAGGTCGGTGGTGTAGACGGGGGTGCCGGGCTGCTGACGCCAGGACTGGTCGAGGTTGCCGGCGTCTGCGGCGTCGAATCCAAGTTCGTCGATCAGCTGCATGACCACTGCTTTGGCGGCATCGTCGTCGCCGGCTACCGGCAGGGCTATGCGCCCGGGAGTACCCGCGGGGCGGCCGTTGTCTTGCAGATGGTTGGCGTAGATGTTGTTGAACGCTTTGATCACTGGTCGCCCCAGCTGTTGTGCTACCCAGCGGCTTTCGGTCATGCCCTGCTCGATTGCGTCGATGCGGCCATCGCGCTGCTGCGGGTAGTAGTTGCCGGTGTCGACGATGATGACGTCGTCGGCGTCGGCGTCGGCGAACAGATCGCCCGGAAGGTCGGCTACGTTCTTTTCTGGGATGGTCACGACGACGAGGTCCTTGTCGCGTGCTGCTTGGGTAACCGACACCGCGCCGGCGCCGGTCTGCGCGGCTAGCTCACCCAGCGTTTCGGGGCCGCGGGAGTTCGCCACTGAGACCTGATGCCCCAGCGCCGCAAACCGTCGGGTCAGGGTGGCGCCGATATTGCCTGCGCCGATAATGCCGATCTTCATGTGCGCTCCTTAGTGCGGTTTTGGTGCAGCGTCAGGCCGAGCGCTCGGTGCCGGTGTGATCACCATCAGTGGGTAACTTCCGGTTCCGTGTCGCTGCGCTGGAGCGATCTGCTCGCCTCAGCGCGCAGCAATTCGATGACGCGATCAGGTCTTGCGCGCCTCATGTAAAGCTTCGCGTGTCGCGTAGAAATGGTGCAGTAGCGAAAAATGGTTGCAGTCGCACGGCATGTCTACTCCCACCCTTCCTTGGCACTCTCCGCACCCAGGGTGGTGCTTTGGCGATGGTCGGTCTGCCCAGTCTGCGGGCATCTTCCCTACCGGCTGGCTGCAATTCAGGCTGCCTGCTCAACGAGGAGACGTTGACAGAAACACGCCAGTCGCCAGTCCGCTCGATGGGTAGCACAACCTGGATCACCATGCCGTGGCCGACGGGCTGGTGACGTCGATTGACCCACCGCGGCCTCAACCCGGTTGCGCAACCCGATCAGACTTGCTCTCCGCGTCGGTTCCGCCCCGCCGACGCCGTCCTCACAGACCGTCCCCGACTGCTGCTAGCGCGAGTGCTGCGATTCCCGGTGGCCGGTAGGCGAATTGCCAGGTTGCCGTGACGACACAGCGGCCGCCAAGGGAGACCATGGTGCCGAGAACGGACGTACAAGGAGTTCCTGGATTTCCGGTCGGCCGCCGGTTGAGCACCGCCACCGTTCCCGGCGGCCAACCGGCTCCACCCGCAGCGCAGGGCAAGTTTTGGCGTTCGTCACAGCGCAACCGCGCGACGAATAGGGCACGGGTGGTGGCGCTGGCATGTCCTCGTGCGCCGGCGGTGGCGCTGCGGGCAAGCAGGCAGCAGCACGGTGATCGCCAGGTGGTGCGGAAAGATCACGCCACCGACCACCGTGTAGGTCACCAAGGCGAGCACATAGGCGCTGACGAATTGGCGGGAGCGAAACAACTCCAGCGGAAAGTATGGGATGATCGCCGCGCCGCTTCGCGGGCGCCAAAGGCGCACGTACCACGCAATGACGCCGGCCGGGGATGCAACTCACACCGGTTTTGGCCTTTTCCGGCTAGCGGGAATGCCAGGGTGGTGCTCACGGGCGGCACAAATACATGCTGACAGTGAAGACAAAAGCCAGCGATAAGACGACTCTGACGCTCATGCATATCCTCTCGCCACGTGCACAACGCCATCGCCGTTGTGCCGACGAGCCGCGCGCTCGTTGTCCGGCTGAGCGGAAGCTGCGGGATGGTGACTCGGAAGCTGAACGAGGACTGCCGGCGAATGAGCGCATGTCCACGTAAACTATTTCCAGCTGATGAGCACCAACGGCCAGCCGCACGACGCCCACGACCTGCAAGACGTCGCGGACGTCCCCGCCAAAGGACAGATCGTCGTCCGGATCCAGTTCGCCAACTACACCGGTAAGACCGTCCTGCACTGCCACATCCTCAATCACGAGGACGGCGGCATGATGGCGGTCCTACAGATTGTCGAGTGATCAGCTCCACCGCTGCTATTGCGAACTAAGTCGAGCACACCCCCCAACTCGGAGACGACCCCGTCCAGTGGACACGCCCCCCGCCCACACCGCCGACAGCAGTTTCGCCGGCGTGCGTCGCGCTCTGATGCTGGCGGCAATCCTCGGGTTCCTGCTGACCGGTAGTGAAGTTCGGCGCTGGCGGTGAAGACGTAACCAGCTTCCAGGAGCGATTCTGGATCAGCACGAAAGGGCGGGGTGACGAGTCGATGAGTCTGCTGGTCGTGGGGCTGTCCCACCGCAGTGCACCGGTGGACGTGCTGGAGCGAGTGGCCGTGTCCTGCGTGGACGCCGGCAAGGTTTTGCACCAGCTGCTTGAGCGTGAGCACGTCACAGAAGCACTGCTGCTGTCCACCTGCAACCGGGTCGAGATCTACGCGGTGGTAGCGGCTTTTCATGATGGGCTGGCCGAGATCACCGATGTGTTGGCCCACCAGTCCGCGATGACGCTGGACGACCTGTCCGCGCACCTCTACGTGCACTACGCAGCGGCCGGTGTGGAGCACCTGTTCTCGGTGGCCGCCGGGCTCGACTCGATGGTCG
>CAXUFG010000170.1:0-11324 GCA_964250265.1 uncultured Pseudonocardiaceae bacterium
CCTCCCCCTACTCCTCCCCCAAAACACCCCCGCCCCCCCCCCTCCCCCGGGGGTTGGGTGCCCCCTCGCTGCTGTGACGGGTTGCGGACCGTGTGGTGACGGGTAGCGCGGTCGAGTGCACCCCCCCATCAGAGGGGGTTGGGTTCGATGTCGATGCGACTGTAGTCGAAGGTGCCGGACTTGCCCCGGTGCTCGTCGATGATCACGGCGGCGAACAGGAACCGCAGCACCGCATTGAGCCGTTGCCACTCTCCCTGGGGTCAGCGCCCGCACCGCCACCGCGGCGATGTCACGTTCGTCGATCAGCGAGCGGGCAGCCTGGCCCGTAGGGTGCACGGACCACCCCCTCGGCGCGGATCTGCTCCGCCCAGCCAAGGGTGTTCTTCGCGAACCCGGTCGGTCGCAGGAATGTCCACGCCATCGCGGACTGCTCGATCAGCCGCTCCACGACGACCCAGAACGACCCCGGATCCGCGGTGGCGGCCTCCGCAGACAGGTACACCACGTGCCGGGCGTGGGAGGCGATCACCTCTGCCACGCCGCGTGCACCCTCAGCGCCGAAGAACGGCCAGAGCAGGAACACCGAATCGACGCCGTCCAGGTGCGGTTTCAGCGTCGCTGGATCCGACAGCTCCGCCCGCACGACCTCGACACCCGCCGGCAGCCCGGCCGTCTCGGGGTCACGCACCACCGCCCTCACCGCGGCGCCGGCCGCAGCCAACCCGGACACGACATGCCGACCGACACTGCCGGTCGCTCCAGTACAAGGATCATCTGGATTCGCAGCAGCTGATCAACCTCGGGCCGAACCGGCGCTCTCCTCGTCGAGCTGATCTGGGATGCCGTCGTGGTCGGTGTCGGCCAGCAGCGGATCGATTCGGCCCGCGCGGACGGCCTCGAGCTGTGCCGCCAACGCGATCCCGGCGAGCAGGGCGATGCCGGTGAGGTTGGCCCACAACAGCAGCGCCATCACCGCGGTGAGCGGCCCGTAGGTGTCGTCGAAATTGTCGGCGACGGAGACATAGACCCCGAGCAGAACGGAAACGATCAGCCACCCCAGCACGGTCACCCCGGCTCCGACCGCCAGCCAGGAAAGCCCGGGCTGGCGCCGCCGCGGGGCGTACCGAAACAGCGCGGTCACCGCAGATACCAGCGCGCCAAGCCCCAGCGGCCATCGCAGCACGTCCCATACTGTCTCGGCCGCGTCGCCCCACCGGTAGACCTGCCGGAGAGCCTCCCCGAACGCATCCCCCGCCACGATGCACAGCAGTCCGACGGCCATGGCGACGCCCGCGGTCGCTGTCAGCACCATCGCGAGGCCGTATTTACGCAGGCTCGGACGGTCCCGTTCCGTGCCATAGATGCGGTTCGCGCCGCGCTCAAGCTGCGCGAACGCCGAAGTGGCAGCAAGGAAGGCGGTGCCCAACCCGAGGACGACCACCACCTCGCCCCGCTTGCTGGCCTCGTCGGCCGCGCCGCCCTCGATGATGACCCGCCGAAGCAGTTCATCACTGCTGCCCGGCGAGATCGCCACCACCGTCCGCGCCACGACCTCGGCGAACGACTCCGCACCCAGAGCCGACGCGAGGCCCGCCCCGGCGATGACGAGCGGCACCGCCGCCAGTGCGAGCTGCAACGCGAAGGCGCGGGCATGACTGAACCCGTCGCCGTAGCGAAAGCGGAGGAACGCCGCAGCGACCAGGCGGCCGAGATGGTGGCGCCGCACGGTGCGCCAGGCGTCGTCGGCGGAGAGCCCCTCGCCGTCCATGAGCTCGGTCTCCGGGACCGGGCTCACCGAACTCACCTCACCACAGTATCGGCATGAGCTGCCACGGTCGCATCCACAACCCCCGACGGTGCAAAGCATGGCTCGCCAGTCCAGCTCCTGTTCATCAAGGTCGGCGGCGCCGTATTCCGACCAGGCGGTTAGTACCCGGGCCGGGCAGCGAGGACAGAGACCGGAGAAGATACTCAGCGGCCACGGCAGTCGCTGCGGTGATCGTGCTGGCGATGGAACTATGCCGGAGCCCTGTCAAGTTACTGGATCGGAAAGGACTGTTGAGATGCCCAGAGTTTATGTCAGTCTCATCCAATCCGACTTCGCACGTAGCGAACACGGTAATTTTGAAGCAGTCATCGTAGAAGGCGAACAACTGTGGCATTGGTCCCGCGACAACAACGACGCCAAGCTGCCCTGGATCCGCGGGCAACGAGTCACCGGCGAACAGGACAACGTCGCCGGACCCGGCTGCATCATCCAATCCACAACCACCACAGGACAGCACGGCAACTTCGAAGTCGTCGTACCCCTACGCCAACCCACCGGCGCCATCGAACTACACCACTTCTACCGCGACAACAGCTATGACCACCTGCCCTCTCCGCTGCGTCAAAGGTTGACGATGACCATGCACCTACCTTGGATGCGCGGGCAGCGAGTCACGGGTGAACAGGACAACGTCGCCGGACCCGGCTGCATCATTCAATCCGCCTTCAGTACAGGACAGCACGGCAGATTCGAAGTGGTGGTTCCCCTCCGTCTTCCAGACGGTTCGTTAGAGCTTCGCCATTTCTTCCAGGCCCATAGCGATGTCCCCAGACCATGGACCAGGGCTCAGTTCATCACTCAATCCTGCGCAGGACTCGGTGGCATCATCCAGTCCAGTTTCAGTTCAGGAGGTAACGGCAATTTCGAGGTCCTCGTCGATGAGTGTCGTGGCTCGGTCGTTCATTACTGGCATCCGAACTCCGAGGTCGAGGAGGTTTGGATTCGGACTAATTGCTTCACCGTTCTTGAGCCGCATCCTCTATTTGCCCACCGCGCCCAGAAGATCGTTCAGCTCACGGGCGAGTTCGATCGCGAAGGCTGGGATGGGACGGGGACACCAGAATTTGCTTTCAATCGGACCGAGAGCAGATTCGGTATTATTGGCACGGACCTTGGTGTCTCCTTTGCCCACCAGGACCGCCTCTACTTTTTGTTCGGTGACACCTGGCGCGTGGGCCACAGTACCCCGAACGATGATCTCGATGTCATCGGTTTCTGTACGGACATTAATGCCGACGATGGTCTTGAACTAACGTTTCTCCCTCGGCCGCCGTTAGTACCCGGCATTGCCCTCGGCGCCTTCGAGGTGCCACTCGACGGGGTCAGCTGTAATGGCAACATGTACGTCTTCTTCAGCACCGATCACCGTCGAGCGGGAATATTCACCCTGATGGGTAGATCAATACTGGCCAGGTCAGACAACAATGGTCTCGACTTCACGCTCCTCTACGAAGTGTCACGCTACAAGTTCATCAACGTGTCTACGATGATCGTTGACGCGAACGAACACGGACTCCCGGGGGCCGGGCCACAGGTCGTCGTCTTTGGCAGCGGTCGCTACCGTTCCAGCGATGTCTACCTTGCGATTAAGCCGGCAGCGGAACTTGACGAACCGGGCGGTTTTATTTTCTATGCTGGCGGGCAGAGTCGTCCGCGCTGGAGCCGTGACGAGGACAACGCGGTCCCACTCTTTGGCGAGGGCTGTGTCGGCGAATTGTCGGTCCGCTGGAATCCACTGCTCGAGGTCTGGATGTGTCTTTATAACGCGGACTGGCCAGCGGATAGGTCATCTGTCGGTGGGATAGTGATGCGCTGGGCAAAGCGTCCGTACGGACCCTGGTCCACGGGTGACGTCGTCTTTTCGGTAAACGACGGGCTCGGAAAATTCATGCATCAGCCGAATGCTGATCATACACAGGAAGGTTTCGGTTCTGACCGCAGCACTGATCTGGCAGGGATGTATGGCCCCTATCAGATTCCTCAATATGCCCGCTTGTCGGACAACGGCGTGCAAACCTACTTCACGATGTCCACGGCGAACCCGTATCAGACGATGTTGATGACTGTCAGTATACCAACATCGCTCGGGTAAGCAGAGGTACGCGCGATTGATGCGCTCGGAACTCATGCCGACTCCTCGCCCCACTCACCGCTTCAGTCCTTCAGGCCTCCCCGGCGGAGGGGTGTGGATCCGTGGTAATGCTTAGCCTTGAAGGATACGTCGGAAGTCACCGTTGGGCGTAACCAAGCGAGCCGGGCCGGCGTTGTAACGGTGCGGGCAACGTACTCCGCACCGGACTGGTTCGACCGAAAGCAGGATATGGCATTAACAACAAGTCGACGCACCGCCCTGATGCTGCTGATGACTCCGGGCCTGGCATTTCTCCACGGCAGCAAGGCCCGCGCTTCGGCGAAAAACGCCATCTCAGCCACGCCCGGCGGAGACCGTGCAGAGGATTCAGCATGGGCGCATCTGGGACGGTGGGATCCGGTCTTCGAGTTGCCGAACGTCGCGATCCATACGCACGTGTTGCCGAATGGAAAGGTGCTGTTCTGGGGGCGGCGTGACCAACCCACCGACTCGATGGATGAGCATGAGTGCATGCCATACATCTGGGATCCGACAACCGGGGAACTGATCCCGACACCCCAGCCCAAGCGTGCGGACGGTACGAAGGTGAACCTGTTCTGCTCGGGACATGCCTTTCTACCCGACGGTCGGCTGCTGGTCGTGGGCGGGCATCTCACCGACGGCGACGGACTCGACCAGGCGTGCGTCTACGACTACCGCACCAACACCTGGGCGGCCCTGCCCGTGATGAACGAGCGCCGGTGGTATCCGATCGCCACCACGCTCTCGGACGGGACCGTGCTCGTGTCGTCAGGCAGCTACAAGGACAACGGTAGAGTCATCATCAACAATGTCCCGCAAATCTGGGATGGGCACCAGTGGACGACGACCGCCAGTTTCACCGGTCTCCCGCTGTACTCGCGCCTTCACGTTGCTCCGAACGGACAGGTGTTCGCATCCGGGTCGAACGCCAAGACATCAATGCTCAACATCGACGACCAGGATTCCTGGACCGCGCTGCCCTGGCCGCGGAGAATACGACAGGACGGGGAGCAACAGAACGGTCCTTCGGTAATGTACGACGCCGGGAAGGTCATCCACATCGGCGGCAGCAACGACGGGGCTACCGATGTCCCCACCGCCGCGGCACAGGTCATCGATCTCTGCGCCGATCCCCCGGCGTGGCGTCAGATCGCAAGTATGCACTTCCCGCGCCGCCAGCATAACGCGACAATTCTCGCGGACGGGAGTGTCCTCGTGACCGGAGGAACCAGAGGCCCTGGCTTCAACGATCTATCACCAGGAAAACCTGTCCACGCCGCCGAGCTGTGGGATCCGAGGACGGAA
The DNA here is from genome assembly GCA_964250265.1 of uncultured Pseudonocardiaceae bacterium. GTDB lineage: Bacteria > Actinomycetota > Actinomycetes > Mycobacteriales > Pseudonocardiaceae. The sequence goes on from CAXUFG010000170.1 coordinate 5,247, forward strand.
GAATGGACAAAACTCGCCGCCGAAGATGTCGATCGCTGTTACCACGGGACGGCGGTCCTGCTGGCGGACGCGACAGTGCTCAGCGCGGGCAGCGGCGAGTTCGCTGTTGGCAGCGAGCCAAACGATGCTCAGGACAGCCACCGCAACGCACAGATTTTCCATCCACCCTACCTGTTCCACGGCCCGCGCCCGAAGATCGCCTCTGCCCCCGAGGAAATCGCTTATGGGGAAAAATTCCCGCTCAAGGTTTCAGGACCGGACGTCGGAAAGGTCACCTGGATACGGCTACCCTCGGTGACTCACGCCTCTGACCAGAGCCAACGCATTAACGTTCTCGAGTTCCGCCGCGGCGATGGCAGCTTGACCATTACCGCGCCCGAACGGCCAGGGATCTGCCCTCCAGGGCACTATATGCTCTTCGTCCTCAGCAAGGTTGGGGTCCCCTCGCTCGCGCGAATCATGCGGATTGGCTCCCGCGGCACACACTCGAGGAACATGCTCATTGGTCGGTCGTCGAAAGCAGCCCGTCCAGCAGACGGTCGAGCCCGGCCTTGATCCGGTCGGCGCTGAACTGCAGCTCACGGCGCTGGTGTAGGAACAATCCGGCGGCGAGCGGGGCGAGTAGTGCTTCGGCGAGGTAGCTAAGGTCGCCGGTTATGCCGGCGCTGGTGAGTAGGCCGACCAGGTGGGCGCGGGCCGTGCGGTACGCGCCGGTCTGCTGGCGAGCCGTCGGAGCGCTGGTTTCGCCCATGGCGAGCAGGTCGGCCTCGGTATCCATTCGGTCGACGTAGGCGTGCAGGAATGCCCGGATCCGAGTGCTCGGCGGCGCCCCTGGGCCCAGCGGTGGTGGGCCAGCAAAGTACGCCGCCTGGAACTGCCGTTCGGTCTCGTCGAGCAGCGCGTAGACAAGGCCGGCCAGGCCGCCGAACCGTCGGTACACGGTGCCTACTCCCACGCAGGCTGCAGCGGCGACCTGATCCATGGAGAGCGCCTCGACCCCGGAGTCGTTGAGGATCTGCCGGGCGGCCGCAAGAAGTGCCCGCCGGTTGCGCGCCGCGTCAGCCCGCTCCGGCGGCGGCTGCCCGACCAGCGGTAGCAGGATCCGCCCACCATCGGTCGTCTCGTCCTGCTGTGCCATCAGGTGCTATGTCTCCCATCACGGGGGCCGTGCCGGTGACTGTACCGAGCACAACCGCGCTGGGCGGGCCGGTTGAATCCGGAAACTTCTCCAGTTATTGTGAGTATGCGGAGAACACTCCGAATCACCGGGAAGCCCGGCAGCGGCGCTGCGGTGGGAGGTCTGTACATGGTTGACGCAGGGGCAATTCTCTCTGAAATGCTCCACAAGGCCATCGGCATTCAGCGCTCGCCCGTCGCCGGCTACGTTGCCCGGCTGCGCCGAGCGCGACCCGACGCGACTCCGACAGAGATCGTCACCGTGCTGGAGAAGCGGTACCTAGCGGCCGTCACCGGCACCGGAGGCGCCGTGGGCTCTGCCGCAGCCGCGCCTGGTGTCGGGACTGGCATCGCTCTCGCGCTCAGCGGCGCAGAGACAGCGGTGTTCCTGGAGGCTACGGCGTTGTTCGCGCTAGGCGTCGCCACAGTGCATGGTATTCAGGTTGAGGACGTCGAGCGATGCCGCACGTTGGTATTGGCTGTCGTGCTCGGCGACCGCGGTGCCACGCTGGTCGAGAAGTTGGCAGGGCGAACGGGTGAGCACTGGGGAGACTTGCTGCCCGACAAGATCCCAATGGCTTCAATCACCGCTATCAACAAGACGCTCAGTCACTGGTTTCTGACCAAGTACGGGTGCAAGCAGGCAGTCCTGGCGGCCGGTCGGGTCGCACCGTTCGGTATTGGGGCATTGTTCGGGGGCGCCGGGAACCGCGCGTTCGGCCACGTGGTCGTGAACACGAGCCGGCGCGTGTTCGGTCCCGCCCCGGCCAGCTTCACCTACCAAGCTCAGCAAGCTCGTCCACCTAACCCACATGGAGAACATCATGTTGCTCGATGGGATCAACCACGTCGCTTGGATCTCCAAGGACGTCGGCCGCCTGGGCCGGTTTTACGCCGAGGTGTTCGACGCTGACGTCGGGCCAACGCGCACCCACGGCACGGACGGGAAAGAGACTATGACCATCATCCGCATCGGCCCGCATACCGAGCTGAATATCTTCGTGATCGCGGGCAATACCGAACCTGAGCGTCAAACGCCCATGTGGGGACGGGGTCGTATCGATCATGTAGGTCTGCAGGCGGCCTCACCCGAGGCATTCGCCACCATTCGGCAACGGCTGATCGATAAGGCAGCCAGCGATGGCACCATCAACGACTTCGGCCCGGTCCACAGCATCTTCTTCCGCGACCCTGACGGACTCGAAGGGGAAGTGTTGATTGCCAAGCCGGCAACCTGAGGCAGCTTCGCGTTGAGCAAATCCGGGTGAGGCCGGTGCCGCGGAGCGCTACCGTGCCCGCGTGCTGCTGACCATCACGCTCGCCCAGCAGCAGGCAACCGATCTCGGCTTCCTGCTGGGCAAGCACCCCGACCGGGTGCACCGCACCGAGCTGGCATGGGGACGGGCGACCGTGTGCTTCCCGCTCGCCGAGCCGGACCGCTGCACCGCGGCTCTGGTCGTCGAGGTCGATCCGGATGCGGTGCTCCGCCGCCTCGACCCGTCCGGGTCACCGGAGGGGTTCACCCTTGGCCAGCACGTCAACGACCGGCCCTACGCGGCGTCGTCCCTGTTGTCGGTCGCGATCTCCCGGGCGCTGGGCTCGGCGTTGCACGGGCGGTGCCGGGAGCGTCCCGAGCTCGCCGCGAGGACGACGCGCCACGGGTCTCCCCGTTGCGTGAGCAGCGCCGCGCGGCGGTACTGGCGCAGCTGCGCGCGGCCGGCGCGCACCGGGTGCTCGATCTGGGGTGCGGGGAGGGTCTGCTGCTCGTCGAGCTGCTGCGCGAACCGGCGTTCACCGAGGTCGTCGGGGTGGATGCCGCGGTGGGGGTGCTGGAGCGGGCCGCCCGGCGGCTACGCCTCGACGAGCTGGCACCGGCGGCCCGGTCCCGGATCGCGCTCCGGCAGGGCTCCCTCGTCTACGCCGATCGGTCACTGGCCGGGTATGACGCCGCCGTGCTCAGCGAGGTCATCGAGCACGTGGAGCCCGACCGGCTCGCCTCGCTGCGGCACGCGGTGTTCGGTGTCGCCCGGCCGGGCACGGTGATCGTCACGACCCCGAACCGGGAGTACAACATCCGCTACCCCGGCCTCCCCAGCGGCGCGCGGCGCCACCCCGACCATCGCTTCGAGTGGACCCGTGCTGAGTTCGCCAGCTGGTGCGCGGAGGTCGGGTCGGCGCACGGCTACCGGATGCGCCACGAGGGGATCGGCGAGGCGGACCCGCAGTTGGGCGCGCCGACCCAGCTCGCCGTATTCGCCCGGGAGGTCTCATGAAGATTCCCGAGCTGTCGCTGGTGGTGCTCGTCGGCGTGAGTGGGTCGGGCAAATCGACCTTCGCGGCGCGGCACTTCGCACCCACCGAGGTGCTGTCCTCCGACGTCTTCCGCGGGCTGGTCGCCGACGACCCGGACGACCAGGGCGCCACCGCCGACGCGTTCGCGGCCCTGCACCACCTCGCGGGCATCCGGCTGCGGCGGGGCCGGCTGACGGTGGTTGACGCGACCAGCACCCAACCGCCCGCCAGGGCGTCGCTCATCGAGCTGGCCCGTGAGCACGACGTGATTCCGGTGGCGATCGTGCTCGACCTGCCGGAGCGGCTGTGCGCGCAGCGCTCACGGTTCGGTGCCGCCGTCGTCGGCCGGCAGCACGGCGAGCTGCGACGCTCGATCAACCGGCTCAAGGGTGAGGGCTTCCGGACTGTGCACGTGCTGCGCACCCCGGAGGAGGTGGACGCCGCGGCGATCGAGCGGACCCGCTCCTACAACGACCTGCGCGAGCGAACCGGGCCCTTCGACCTGATCGGCGACGTGCACGGCTGCCGCGGCGAGCTCGAGTCGCTGCTGGCGCAGCTGGGTTGGGAGCTGTGCTGCGACGGCGCCGGCCGCGCGGTGTCGGCCCGGCACCCGGAGGGTCGCACCGCGGTGTTCCTCGGCGACCTCGTCGACCGCGGCCCGGACACGCCGGGAGTGCTGCGCCTCGCGATGGGGATGGTGGCCGACGGCGCCGCGCTCGCGGTGGCCGGGAACCACGAGGTCAAGCTCGTGCGGGCGCTGCGGGGCAAGGATGTGCGGCGCTCGCATGGGCTCGTCGAGTCGCTTAACCAGCTCGGCGGGCAGCCGCCGGAGTTCGTCGAAGCGGCCACCGCGTTCATGGACGGGCTGCTCGCCCACTACGTGCTCGACGGCGGGCGGCTGGTCGTCGCGCATGCCGGGCTGCGCGAGCAGTTCCACGGCCGCGCGTCGGGGCGGGTGCGCGGGTTCGCCCTCTACGGCGAGACGACTGGAGAGTCCGACGAGTTCGGCCTGCCGGTGCGCTACCCGTGGGCGCTGGAGTACCGCGGCGCGGCCACCGTCGCCTACGGGCACACCCCGGTCCCGGAGGCGGAGTGGGTGAACAACACGATCTGCCTGGACACCGGCGCGGTGTTCGGCGGCGCGCTCACCGCGCTGCGCTACCCGGAGCGTGAGCTGGTGTCCGTGCCCGCGCAGCGGATGTGGTTCGAGCCGCTGCGCCCGCTGCGCCCGGTACAGCCGCAGCGCCCGCCCGATGAGCTGGACGTGGGCGACGTGCTGGGCAAACGGGTCGTGGAGACCCGGCATCTCAAGCGGGTTACCGTCCCGGCCGAGCAGAGCGCCGCGGCGCTGGAGGTGCTGAGCCGCTTCGCCGTGCACCCGCGCTGGCTGGTCTACCTGCCTCCGACGATGGCGCCGGTCTCCGCTGCGCCGGCGGGGTCGCTGGAGCAGCCGGAAGCGGCGTTCGACGCCTTCGCCGTCGAGGGCGTGGCCGAGGTGGTGCTGCAGGCCAAGCACATGGGCTCGCGCGCGATGCTGATCCTGTGCGCGGATCGCGACGCGGCCGCGTCCCGGTTCGGGGCGGCGACCGAGACGGGCATGGTGCTGTCCCGGACGGGGCGGCGGCTGGTGCGCGACCCGGAACCGCTGCTGGCCCGGCTGCGCGCCGCGGTCACCGCGGCCGGGCTTTGGGCGGAACTGGCCACCGATTGGCTGGTGCTCGACGCCGAATTGCTGCCCTGGTCGGCCGCCGGGCGTGCTCTGCTGGAGGATCGCTACGCCCCGACCGCCGCCGCGGCGCTCGCCGACCTCGGGGCGACCGCGGACGTGCTCAGGTCAGCTATCGGGCGCGGAGTTGACGTCGGGGAGCTACGCGACCGGACCCGGGGCAGGTTCGCCGACGCGGTCGCCTTCGACGCCGCCTGGCGAGCCCACGCCGGGTTCGGCGAGCCGGTGCGGCTTGCCCCGTTCTGCGTGCTCGCCGGGGAGGGCGCGGTCCATGCGGAACGCCCGGTGGCCTGGCAACTCGACGTGCTCGACCGGGTAGTCGCGGCCGATCCCGACCTTCTGGTCCCGACCGCGCGGTTCCCGGTGCGTCTGGACGACCCGGCTGCCCGCGCCGCGGGTGCCGCGTGGTGGGCGGCGGCGGTGGCCGCCGGGGCGGAAGGCGCGGTGGTCAAGCCGGCCGGGGGCTGCGAGCGCGGCCCCCGCGGGCTGGTCCAGCCGGGGCTGAAGGTGCGTGGACCGGAGTACCTGCGCCTGGTCTACGGCCCGCACTACCCCGAACACCTCGGACGGCTGCGGGCGCGCCACGTCGGCCGCAAGCGGGCGCTCGCGCTACGCGAGTACGCCCTCGGGCTGGAGGCCCTGCACCGGTTCGTCGAGGGCGAGCCACTGTGGCGGGTGCACCAAGCCGTCGCGGCGGTGCTGGCACTGGAGTCGCAACCGGTAGATCCGCGGTTGTAAGCACCGTGCGGTGGTTAAACGCTCGTCGGTTCGCTACAGCGCTTCTCGAAGCTTCGAGTCATCGCCAACATCGGGGTTGTCCGGGTCGATAGCTTCGAAGTCGTCGAGTCGCAGCTCAGCGTCGAGGTCGGGGAACACGGCGTGGA
>CAXUFG010000171.1:0-11304 GCA_964250265.1 uncultured Pseudonocardiaceae bacterium
GGCGGGCAGGCGATCTGGATGTCCGATGTGGACGCCGCCAAGATCGGCGTCGTGGACAACGAGTGGATCGAGGCGATCAACCGCAACGGCATCGTGGTCGCGCGGGTGATCGTCAGCCACCGGATGCCCGAGGGCACCGTGTTCATGTACCACGCCCAGGAGCGCACCGTGGGCGTGCCACGCACCGAGAAGACCGGCAAGCGCGGTGGCATCCACAACGCGCTGACCCGGCTGATGATCAAGCCGACGCACCTGATCGGCGGCTACGCCCAGCAGTCGTTCGCGCTGAACTACCACGGCCCCACCGGTAACCAGCGCGACGAGGTCACCACTATCCGCCGCCGCAGCCAGGAGGTGACCTACTGATGAGACTGATGGCACAGCTGGCCATGGTGATGAACCTGGACAAATGTATCGGCTGCCACACCTGCAGCGTCACCTGCAAGCAGGCGTGGACCAACCGCGGCGGCGTCGAGTACGCCTGGTTCAACAACGTCGAGACCAGACCCGGCCAGGGATACCCGCGGCAGTACCAGGACCAGGACAGGTGGAAGGGCGGCTGGACGCTGACCAAGCGCGGCCGGCTGACCTTGCGCACGGGCTCGCGGTTCAAGCGGCTGCTGAACATCTTCGCCAACCCCGACCTGCCGACCGTCGCCGACTACTACGAGCCGTGGACCTACGACTACGACAACCTGCTCTCCGCACCACCATCGGACACCACCCCCACCGCCCGGCCCACCTCGCTGATCACCGGTGAAGACACCAAGGTCACCTGGGGCGCCAACTGGGACGACGACCTGGGCGGCGGTCCTGAGCAGATCGGCCGGGACCCGCTGCTGGCGAAGGTGTCCGACAAGGTGAAGCTGGAATTCCAGCAGACGTTCATGTTCTACCTGCCACGGATCTGCGAGCACTGCCTCAACCCGTCCTGTGCGGCGTCCTGCCCGTCCGGCGCGATCTACAAGCGCAGCGAGGACGGCATCGTGCTGGTCGACCAGGACCGCTGCCGCGGCTGGCGGCAGTGCGTCACCGGGTGCCCGTACAAGAAGATCTACTTCAACCACAAGACCGGCAAAGCGGAGAAGTGCACGTTCTGCTACCCCCGGGTGGAAGTCGGGATCCCCACGGTCTGCGCGGAGACCTGTGTGGGGCGGCTGCGCTACATCGGCGTGGTGTTCTACGACGCGGACGCGGTGCTGGCCGCGGCGTCGGTGCCCGACGACAAGGACCTCTACCCCGCGCAACTGGGCGTGTTCCTCAACCCGCACGACCCGCGGGTGGTCGCCGAGGCCGAGCGGGCCGGCATCTCGCAGGAGTGGATCGAGGCGGCGCAGGCGTCCCCGATCTACAAGTTGATCGTGGACTACCAGGTGGCGTTGCCGCTGCACCCGGAGTACCGCACGATGCCGATGGTCTGGTACATCCCGCCGCTGTCGCCCGTGGTGGACGTGCTGGCCGGCACCGGGCACGACGGCGAGGACGCCGGCAACCTGTTCGGCGCGATCGACGCGCTGCGCATCCCGGTGGAGTACCTGGCCGAGCTGTTCACCGCAGGTGATGTCGGGCCGGTGCGCGCCTCGTTGCAACGGCTGGCCGCGATGCGCGCGCACATGCGCCGGGTCAACCTCGGGGAGCCGGTCGACCCGGAGATCGCCGAGTCGGTGCGCCTGACGCCCACCGAGATCGAGGCGATGTACCGGCTGCTGGCCATCGCCAAATACGAGCACCGCTACGTCATCCCCAGCGCGGCCGGCTCCGACGCCCACCGGCTGGATGCGCTGGCCACCGGGTGCAGCCTGGAGGGCGACGGCGGTCCAGGCATGACCGCGTTCGACGTCATGGACGACAAGTTCCACCTGACCCAGCAGCCGGCCGACGGCAACGGCGCCGCCGCACCAGCGGACAAGGGACGCCGGATCAACCTGCTCAACTGGGACGGCCAGAGCACCAACGGCCTGTTTCCGGTGCACACCAATGGCGCGGCGAACGGTGCGGCAACCGACCCCGAGCATGTGGTGGAGAGCGCCCCGTGAGCCCGGCCTGGCTGGGCCGCCGCAAGGCCGAGACGCCCGCTGGTGCAGCTGATCGCCCCACTGTTTCTGACGAGCACACGCAGCTGAGTCAGCGCATGGTGTGGCGGATCGCCGCGCTGCTGCTGGACTACCCGGCGCAGCAGACCCTGGACATGCTCGACGAGCTGCGCGCCGGGGCCAGCGCGCTGCCGGCACCGGCCGGCCCCGCGCTGGTGTCCGTCGTGGACCACCTCCGCGGGACACCACCGTTCGAGCTGGCCGCGTACTACGTGGAGACCTTCGACCTGCGCCGCCGCAATTGCCTGCATCTGAGCTACTACGCCTTCGGTGACACGCGCAAACGCGGCATGGCGCTACTGCGGTTCAAGCACGCCTATCGCGCGGCCGGTGTGGAGCTGGGCGAGCACGAGCTACCGGACCATCTGGCGGTGGTGCTGGAGTTCGCCGCGACCGTCGACCCGGTCGCCGGCCGGCGGCTGCTGGTGGAGTACCGGCCGGTCGTGGAGCTGCTGAGGCTGTCCTTGCAGGAGTGCGAGTCGCCGTATGCAGCGGTGCTCGAGGCGGTGTGCGCCACCCTGCCCGCGCTCAACGTCGCCGACCGGCGCCGGGTGGCCGAGCTGGCCGCGGAGGGTCCCCCGGAGGAAGAGGTGGGCCTGGAGCCGTTCGCGATGGACCCGACGCTCCAGGAGCACATGGGAGGACGCCGGTGACGACTCTGTTGTGGCTGACGGTGCCGTATGTGGCGTTCACGTCGTTCGTGGTAGGCCACATCTGGCGCTACCGCCATGATCAATTCGGTTGGACCACCCGATCATCCCAGCTCTACGAGAGCAGGCTGCTCCGGCTGGGCAGCCCGTTGTTCCACTTCGGGCTCCTGGCGGTGCTCGGCGGTCACGTGCTGGGCATCGGCATCCCCGCGAGCTGGACCGCGGCACTCGGGGTGTCCGACTTCGCCTACCACCTGATGTCGGTGTCTTTCGGCACGCTGTCCGGCCTGGCCACCATCGCCGGGCTGGCGATCCTGCTGTACCGGCGGGCCACCGTAGTGGCGGTCCGCAAAGCGACGACCACCATCGACAAGGTCATGTACCTGCTGCTGAGCACTGCGATCGTCACCGGGATGCTCAACACCGTCGGCAGCAACCTGATCGGCGGTGGCTACAACTACCGGGAGACCGTGTCGCCCTGGTTCCGCAGCCTGTTCACCCTCGGGCCGCGTCCCGAGCTGATGGTCGGCGTCCCGGTCAGCTTCCAGATCCACGCCCTGATCGTGCTGGTGCTGTTCGCGGGCTGGCCCTACACCCGCCTAGTGCACGTCTTCAGCGCACCACTGGGCTACCTGACCAGGCCCTACATCGTCTACCGCAGCCGCGACCAGCACCCGAGCGCTCGCCGCTATGCCCGCGCCTGGAACCAACCCGCGCCCGTTCCGCCCGCCCCCCGCCGCTGAGCATTCCGCGCCGGCGCCTGGGCCAACCGGGGACGACACCGACGAGCTGGGATCGTGCACAATGTAGTTCGAATCTACTTAACGATAAGCTATGTAGATGGTGGCTACCTTTATCGGACGATCCCGCCAGCTCTCCCTCCTGGGAAAGCGCTTGGACCACGTCGCTGCTTCGGGTTCGGCGACAGCGGTCGCCCTCCGTGGCCGACGTCAGGTCGGCAAGTCCCGCCTCGTACAGGCGTTCTGCGACCGGGCCGCGGTGCCATACCTGTACTTCGCTGCGACCAAGGGGGCCTCGCCGGTGGAGTCGGTGGCCGCCTTTCTGGCCGAGCTGAAGGACTCCTCGCTGCCCACCGATCGCGAGCTTGTCGCGGCGAACGGGTCGGGTAGCTGGCCAGACGCCTTCCGGGTGCTGGCCGCAGTGCTGCCGGCCACGCCGTGCATCGTCGTGCTGGACGAGCTGCCCTGGCTGGCCGAGCAGGACGCTCTCTTCGATGGTGCGTTGCAGACGGCCTGGGACCGGCTCCTGAGCGGGCACCCAGTACTGATGCTGTTGCTCGGCAGCGACATCCACATGATGGCCCGCCTCACCGCCTACGACCGCCCGTTCTACGGGCGGGCCGACAATCTCGTTCTCGGTCCGCTCACCGTGGCCGAGACCGCTACCGCGACCGGCCTGGGCCCGGCCGACGCGATCGATGCCCACCTTGTTTCGGGCGGACTGCCCGGCATTCTGCGGAGCTGGCCGCACGGCACACCCGCGCTGTCGTTCCTTGAGGACGAGTGCGCCGACCCCGCCGCCCCACTGTTCAGCGTGCCCGAGTCTGCGCTCATGGCCGAGTTCCCCGCCGCCGATCAGGCACGACGAGTGCTGGAGGCGGTGGGGGGTGGCGATCGGACGCACGCCAACATCGCCGCGGCCGCTGGGGGTCGGCGAGGAGCGATCCCGTCGGGATCGCTGTCACCGCTGCTGCGCCGGCTGGTCGAGGACAAAGGGGTGCTCACGATCGACGAGCCGCTGTCGACCCGACCCGGCAAGCCAGCCCTGTACCGAGTCGCCGACAGCAACCTCCGGCTGTATCTGGCGGCCCTGCGGTCCGCGCACGAGCAGGCCCGCCGTGGACGACCGGAGGTGGCCTTCCGGGTGGTACGACGACGATGGACCGCGTGGCGCGGCCGAGCGGTCGAACCGCTGGTTCGCGAGGCACTCGAGCTCGCCGCCGCAGCCGGTGAGCTGCCCTGGCCCGATCTCGAGGCCATCGGGGGCTGGTGGAACCGGCAGTTCAATCCCGAGATCGACCTGGTCGGAGCCGACCGGTCGCCGGTCGCGCAGCGAATCGTCTTCGCGGGGTCGATCAAGTGGTTGGCCACCCCCTTCGACGGTCACGACCTTGGCAACCTTGCGCGAGGCGCCGCCCAGGTACCTGGGTTCGCCGCCGACACCACCGGACTGGCCGTGGTAAGCCTCTCCGGCGCCACTCCAGGCATGGATCCAGATCTGGTCGACCTCGTGTGGGGACCCGGCGACGTCGTCTCAGCCTGGGGGTCATGAGTCTCACCTCAGGCTGCGCGGCACAGCCCTGGTCCGGCGGACCCTGGTAATGACAGAGCGGTGGACCTGGCCGATAAGGATCACCGACGTGCTTTGTCATCGATCCGATAAGGGGCCGGCTTTGAGCACTCGTCGGGTCGAAATACCAAGCCGAGGTGGCCGAGGTGACGGCATAACTTGGCGTCGACGGTGAGCAGCACGTTCATTACCTCCAGCGGGAGCATCGACGGAGCGCGCGGCTCCTCAAGCTCGGATCCTGGTGCACGTCCTGGGCGCCGCCAGACGCGCTCGCCTGCCTCTAGCGCTGCGCAAGCAGGGTTGCCAACTTCTGCGGTCGACCGGGGACCATGACGTGTACGGCTGCGAGTGTGGCCAGCACATCTTCCCGCTTCCCCGCACAAGGTGACCTCGCCCGGGGTCGTCCGGGACGCCATCAGGCGGACTGACCTGTCTGCCGGAAGGATGGTTGCAGTGACGACCTACAAGGTGACCGCACGGCGATGGAAGTTGGGTTGGAAGCTCCACATCGACGGGGTAGGCGTGACCCAAGGCGCCACCTTGGTATCCGCCCGGCGCATGGTCCGTGACTGAAGTTCCCCCGCTGACCGGTGCCGACCCCGGTGAGAGCGCTGTTGACTTCCAGATCGAGCTCGATGACGAGCTTTCCGCCGAGATCGAGGCTGCCCGTGAGGCGTCCCGCGAGGCGGAGCGGTTACAGCGGGAGGCCGCGGCGAGGTGGCGCGCCGTGGCTCGACAGCTCAGCAAAGACCGGATCCGATGTCGCCGCTGTGCTCGACGTATCACCGCAGCGTGTAAGCCAGCTCCTCAACCCTTGACCCATCCGCTGACGAGCGCCTCCGACCCCACCTTGAGTGCCATAACACCTTGCGCCGTAGCCTGGTGATAGGTCACTTCACCATCCAGATTCCTGCGCTTCACGCAGCAAGGCAGTCGTCAGCATGGTCGCGATTAATGCATTCGCTGGCGTGTACTGGGTCGTACCAGCTCGATGCGCGGTGGCATGGCGCGTGAACTGTCCTGGCACGGGGTCAGTGACGAAGTTGAAATCGGCTAACGCCTTCAACACGGGATCCTGGTCACGAGGATCGTGTCCCGAGCGGCGGTGTCCGGTGCGGAGACCAAGTCAGTAACGATCTCTACTCGGGGCACCCATGTAAGCGGAATCCCCTCCGCCCACATCGTCGAGGTGGATCCATCCACCGTGAGACCAGCTCGCCGAAAATCGCTACCTGACCCGGTCCTGCGGCGTCTACCCTGGTCGCGATGTGACCTCGCCCTGGTGCGCGCCGTCACGCCCGTGCCTGGGAGGTGTCCACCTCACCTGCTGCACGCCGGCGGACGGAGGGTCATCGTGCGTCACCTCGTGGTGTGCTGTGACGGCACCTGGAACACTCCGGAGCAGCAACACGGGGGTGTGCCGACGCCGACCAACGTGGTTCGCCTGCACCACGCCCTGCACCAGAGCAGCACTCAACTGCGGTACTACCACCCTGGTGTCGGGACCGATCCCGGCCTGGTCGATCGGCTGCGTGGCGGCGGGCTGGGCGACGGGCTGGCCAGCAACATCAAAAGCGCGTACTCCTGGCTGGCGCTGACTTACCAGCCCGGTGACGCGATCTGCCTGTTCGGGTTCAGCCGGGGCGCCTACACCATTCGTAGCCTGGCCGGGATGCTCTCCGCTTGCGGGCTGGCCAGCACACTGGCTGGATTGTCATCCAGAGACCGCTGGGCTGAGGTCGACCGGTTGTACGACGAGGTGTACCGCCCCGCCCGGGGGCGGTCCGGCGGACCTCCGTCTCACCCACGAGTCCAGATCCGCTTCCTCGGCGTCTGGGACACCGTCGGCTCGCTGGGCATCCCCGATTCCCTCGGTCTGGCCAACCTCTTCGATGTCGAGGACCGGCACCGATTCCACGACACCCGGCTCAACTCGCTCATCGAGCACGCCCGGCATGCAGTGGCCCTGGACGAGACCCGGGGTCCGTTCACCCCCACGTTGTGGACCGGTGGGCTGCCGGCGCCGGACGAGCATCGCAGCATGAAGCAGGTGTGGTTCCCGGGTGACCACTGCGACGTGGGAGGCGGTCATCTACAGACCGGGCTGTCCGACGTCGCATTGAAATGGATGATCGACGAGGCGCGCGGGTGCACCGGGCTGAGCTTCCGCGAGGAAATTCTCACGCACCTCCGACCCGACCCTCTCGATGTGCTGCACGACAGCTGCACCGGCTTCTACCTGCACCTCAGCCCGAGCCCCCGGGCGGTCCCGATGATCGACAAGGCACTCTCCGCCGGAGTCGTGCACTCATCGGTGTTCGACCGGCGTGCCAAGCCACCGATCACAACCGGCGACTACCGGCTCAGTGGGGTACTCAAGACGCGCGGGACAAGCAGCTGCGAGGTGTTTGCCGGCCGGAGGTGGAATGCGACCGGGCTTTACCTCGAGGAGGGACGGTATTCGTTCCAGGCCGCTGGTGAGTGGCTTGATCGTGGCATTGCGGTTGGCCCGGGCGGCACTCGGGACGGCCGATTTCACCCCTCTGAAGTGTTCCAGTTGGTGGGGTCATCGGTCGGGTGGTTGCAGGAACGCTTCCGGCAGCTGAGCGGTAATGAGGCGGCGACGTTCCTCGGCGCGCCCCGCGTCCCCGGCGCGCCGTGGATGGCGCTGATCGGGGTCATCGCCGCGACCGACGTCGACGATGACGGCGCGCAGCAGCCGTACCAGCCGTTCGTCATCGGGCAGAAGTGCGAGCAGCGGGTGGATCGGGGCGGATACCTCTACGCCTTTGCCAATGATGCCTGGAGCTTCTACGACAACAACAGGGGCTCGGTCACCCTGACCGTCACCCGACTCGGCTGAGACTGAAGCGGCAGGCACCACAGCCGCCACATGGGTCATGATCGGCGAGGCTGTCGGACTCGCATTTCGGCTTACCGGCAGTCGCTGGTCGGTACCGCAGCGACCAACAGCGTCCTCGACCATGAGCAGCGACGATACGTGTCCCGGGGCGCAGCGATTGCACCCCGGGACCCTCGATAGGACACCGGCTAATCAGCTCACATCGTCGTGAATCAACCGACGCCGCCATCGTCACCAGGAGTGTTGGAAGTCCCGGCCGGGCCACGAGGCCCCTGGGGCCCTCTAGGCCCGGGGGGTCCACTACGCCCGTCTTCCCCGGGAGGTCCACTAGGCCCAGCTTGTCCGGCCGGACCGGCGGGCCCGCTCCCGCCGCGAAGCCCGGTAGGCCCGGCGGGTCCGGTTGCTCCCGGCGGTCCGGCAGGGCCAGGAGGACCGGCGGGTCCCGCAGGCCCAGCCGGTCCCTGAGCCCCGTCCTGCCCCCGAGGGCCAACATCTGAAACAAGATACCCGCGAATGCCGTACTCGGTCACACCGCCGATCACGCCGCCCGCCAAGGTGAGGAGAATTGCAGCACTAATGGTAGGAATTGTTGCTTTCCAGGGACGTGACGGTTCCGCCGGGGAACCGGTTGTCGAGTCCTCGCGGTCCGGAGGAGAGGATTCGGCCGGTGCAACCGCCGGATAGTAGCTTGCATCAACCTTGGCTTCGCCGACTTGACCGAGAATATCGATGACCTTGACGCCGACGGTTGCAACCTTCTGCAGCCCTGTCACCGCAGTTGCCGGCGCAGGCGTCGCCGGCAAGGTTTTTGTCAGGGTCATGGTCGAGCCATGGCTTTCTTCCAGTGGTCCGTCATCGATATGCCAGGCGTAGTCATATGGTGATCCGATCGAGTCACTCAGTGTGGCGTCAAGTTGAATGATGACTGGCGCGCCGGGTGCCTCTTGACGCGGGATTTCCCGCTGAACGATGATGGGTGTTGGTTTTCTCTCCTCGACGGTGAGAGTGAGGCGCTGCTCGTACATGGGTACGGCGTATAGCGCAACCAGGTACCCGTGTCGTACCCCTAGATCCACGGCTGGCGCTTCGGTGGATACATCGGTGCCCGGTATCAGAAAACTTTGGAGTAGCTTCTCGGTGGAGCGCAATTCTTCCCGCGTTGCGCCTGCCAGGTGAGATGGCTTTGTGGCTGCCGAAAAAATGCGACGGATCAAGGCCGCCCAAGCCTCGATGACGAGAGCTGTCTCCGTTGGCTGCGGCCCGGCATCCCTCAGCCGCACGGACAACTGCCGTGACGACGTGAGTGAACACTGCACAGCGGTGTCGACCATGACGGTCGTCTCGTCACGAATCAGCTGACCGGTGACGTGGATATCGTCATCATTGGTGAAGGCCGCCGTTATGTGCGTCCAGCGCCAGGCGGCAGGACCGTCGACGAGCTGAGCGGTTCCGGCAGCCAGATCATGGGCACAGAGCCAGCGGAGCATATTGTTGAAACCTGTCTCGCTCAATGCCACGGCTGCGTTTGCTGGCGACGCCACTAGTAGACTCGCCGACCACGCGGGCGGGGAGCCAGTCGCCGCGCAGCGCATGGCAAGCGTGAGTGATTCGGCCCGCGCATCGAGGAAGACGGCTGGCTCTGTGACCGCCAGCCCGTCGTTGGTCACCTCGCTGCCGGTGGCCTCGAGGTACAGCGGGAGCGAGTCCGGGAGATAGCTGATAGGCATGCCAGCTAACGGCGAAACCAAGCACATAGAGATACTGGGACGAAGGATTGTCTGCTCGGTCGTGTTGTCGAGCCAGGAAAGCGGTTCATCGTCGCCCCGGTAACTCAGTTTCAAATCGGTCAGATCGAGGCTCAACATCGATGGCATTGTCAAAACCACCACAGGTTGGTTATCCTTGGTCGTGACCACCCTGGGTTCACAGTCGGCGCGAACGCTTCCTTCCATTGCCAGATTGATACCCTTTGTTATGTGCCGTGTACCACCCCGGACGTCCGCAGACAGCCGTAGCCGGTCATTCGAGATATCGAGTTTCGGATTATCCCAGTGCGCTTTCATCTGGAACGGGGAAATCTTATGTCCGATGACCCGCGAGACCGGGCTGGCCAAAGCGAGGTTACTCAACAACGACGCGTTAATGGCGCGAATCTGCACGTCACGCACAACGCTCTGGTGAAGCTGAACGACAAGGTCGTAGTCGGTTTGCATGTGAGACTCCTATAGCTTGGTCGTTAAGCGGCGACTGAGTCGTGTCCGTCCAGCGAACTGTGCCGCGAGGTGATGAAATGATTTGATCGGAACAGTAGACGCGGTCGCTCTATATGCCGTAGCAGGGATATCTTGATCACCGTTTGTGTGCGTTGAACGACAAATTGTGTCGTTCAACGCACACAAACGGTGATCACTCTCCCGCCGGCCCTGCATCTGGCGACCCAGAACCAAGGTATGCGCCGTTGCAGGCTTAGTTGAGTAGACACGCCATCTGCTTCGTATCTCACATTAGCAGTCCACAGGGCGATGCCTTACCCTGGATCGACGCGAAAAACGACACCTTGGCACTGTGAACGGATGGCAGCGTCGCTCCGAACTTCCCGTAGTCAGATCGTCGATCTGGTCCTGCGTAGTGGTCAGAGCCATCACTCCTTCCATGCCCTCGTCTATATGCTTCGGCGTTGATCTACATCGGATATGTTCAACATCGTCCGCGCGGAGCAAAGTGTTAGCTGCCAATTGGCGCAGTGACCTGAGCCGGATGGGCGTAGGGCAGCCATGGGTGCACGACTATGGCGCGCGAGAGGGGACAAAGTGCGTGACGGTAGAGCGCTGGCAGCGCTGAACTGGCGGGGTCAATGTCGGCAGGCGGATCCAGGGCCACGGTCCCGCCGACCACCGTGCCGCCAGGACATCGCCGGCGAAGCCCTCGGCTGCAGCATCCTGGTGCTGCACCGCGCGGCGAGTCAGCACCCTCTCCCGCCGTCGAAGAGATCGATCGGTGCCGTGGCACAGAATGGCCACCCCGCACGTCCGCTCAGCGGGAAGCGCCACGTTCGATCAGCTCGCGGATGCGGGACAGGTCAGCGTCGTCGGCGGTGAAGGTGACGAGCTTCTGCTCCGGGTCGTCGGCGGCGGTCAGGACCACGTGGCGCAAAGTCAGCTCACCGAGTACCGGGTGGCACAACCGTTTGGTGCCAGATCCGATCGGGGCGACGTCGTGCCGGGGCCACCAGGCCCGTACCTCGGGGCTGGCGGCATGCAGCCGCTCGATCAGCTCGCGGAAACCTGGCTCATCCGGGTGCCGGGCCACCGCCGAACGCAACCGGGCAAGCAGCGCCGACGCCTCGTGCTCCCAGTCGATCAGCAGCGAGCGGGCGGCGGGGTCGGTG
>CAXUFG010000172.1:0-11222 GCA_964250265.1 uncultured Pseudonocardiaceae bacterium
CCACCAAGAGCCGCTTCCCCGACGCGCACGAGGTCGTCGTGAACTGGCCGCACCGGTACCTCAAGGAGGAGGCCGAGGCCGGGCGGATCGACTCGCGGACCGTTATCACTGTGCTCACCCACGATCCGAAATTTGACGTACCGGTGCTGGTCGAAGCACTGAAGTTGGACCTCGCTTACCTCGGGGCAATGGGATCGCGCAAGACCCACAAGAACCGGGAAGCGCGGCTACGCGAGGCGGGGGTGACCGACGAGGAGCTGACGAAGATCGCCTCCCCGATCGGGCTCGACCTGGGCGCCCGCACCCCCGAGGAGACCGCGGTATCCATCGCCGCCGAGGTCATCTCGCTGCGCTGGGGAGGCGGCGCCACCGGAGGCGGCGCCACCCGGCTGGCCAACGCCGAGGGCCCGATCCACGGGGCCAACCCCATCGCCGAACCGGAGCCCGTCAAGGCTTGAGCCCGGGGCTCAGCCGGAGCGTGTCCTGCCAGGCGTCGACCAGGTCGGCTCCGTAGTGGTGGCCGTGACCCGCTGGTGCGTCGAGAGCCGTCAGCAGGCTGCCGGTGACCTGCCAGAAGGACACCATCGGCAGCCATCCGCCCGGCCAGCCATCGGGACGCTGGAATAGCAGCCGTGGCGACCACCAGCCCACCGGGTCGTCGGCGTGCATCAGGGTCATGCTTCGGAGCTGGTCACGGTGGCGCCCGGCTGCGCCCGGTTCTCCGACGAGCAACGTCTGATCCGCCCACGTGGTGAGGGAGCGAGCGGCGATCGCGCCGAGGCTCTCGCCATAGATCAGCAGCCGTGGCCGGTGCTGGGGCGGGATCTCCTCCAGCCGGTGGCGCAGTGCACCGACGAGCGCGGTCGCGCTGTCTTCTGCCCGGCCCGGGCCCAGCAGGTACTCCGCCCAACTGGGCAGCTCGGCGTACTGCATGGCGACGGTGGCCAGATTGCCCGAGCTCAGGTACTCCAAGGCCGCCACAGCGGCCGGGTTTACCCAGCCCGAGCCGGTGGGCACCACGACCAGGATGGTCGAGCGGGCGAGACCACCGTTGCGTTCGAGTTCGGTGACGGCAAGGCGTACCCGCTGCTCCACGGTGGGGGCGCTGCGCAGGCCGACGTAGGCTCGCACCGGCCCGAATGCCGGACGCCCGGCGAGCGGCACAATCATGTCCCGGCCCGGGCCAGCCCGCATGAACTTCCGTCCCTCCGCACCCAGCGACTCCCAGGAGATGGGTGAGCCTGGACTCCCGGACCGCAGCACGCTGGGCGGTGGTGGCAGGCACGCAGCGGCCAGCAAGCCAAGCACGGCTGTGACGGCGAGCCGTCGCGACGGTGAGGACTCGCCTGGCACCGGCGCCCCGGCGTGCCTGATACCGGGCTGGCAGCGCAGCTTCCGCCAGGCGCGCCGCACCAGCGTCGCGGCTAGGTAGCCCTGCACACCGAGAACCACCATGACCGCCGCCTGCACCGCCGGTGGGGGCGGCAGGATCCACGGCAGCAGCAGGCACGGCGCCGCGGTCGCCACCGCGCCCACCAGCCCGCACCGGGTCGGAAAGCGTGTCCGCAGCGTGGGCATCACGGCAGCGCTCCCGGTGCGGCCACGACATTGGCCAGCCCAGCCAGCGCCGCCGAACCTGGCCGGAAGTAACCGTCGTGCCCGGAGGCTCCGCCGACCGGCACGGGGCGCGCCCCGAAGGCGGGACTGGTCGGGTCGGTGCCGTGCCCGAGATCGCCGATCTGGATATGCGGGATCAACCGCGTCCAGTCCCCCGCGGTGCGGGCCGCCCACACCCTGGCGCAGGTGTGCAGCTCGCGGACCGTTCGGGCCCGAGCGCCGGGGCTGCCCAGCAGCACGAGGTCGTCGGCCCGGAGCCGGGGTGCGGCGATCGCCGCGACGACAGCGCCATAGCTGTGCCCGATGACACTCAGATGTGGTGGTACACCGATGTGGGTGGCATGCAGGTGATCGACGAATGCGGTGAGCGCGGCCGATCCGGCGCGGGCCAGCCCACCGGAGGCGGCGTCGATGCCGAGGCCCTGCGGCGTCGGGTAGCCGACCCACAGCACCACAGCCGTGCCGGGGCCCGCGGCGTCGTGCAGCGCCCGCGCCCAGCCAAGCGGACGATGATGTGGCCGTGCCGGATCGTCGAGCGTGTGCAGGTCGGTGTCAGAGCCGGGTACCAGCACGGCGATATGCCGCGCGGTCGCCAGGTCGCCCAGCGCGAGCACCGCGAGCCCTCGCCCGCGGGGGTCGCAGCCCAGCACCCGAACCTGGTCACGTTCCGTGCCCGTAGCCGACGACGTCGCTGCGCATGCCGGATCCCACCCGATCGGTGCCGGGGTAGCCGCCGGCACCGGACTTGCGCTGGTCAAAGACGCCGCGACCAGCGCAGATAACAGGGCGAAGGGGTTGCGCCACCGGAGTTTCACGAGGGCAGACGGTATGGACATCCGGCGGGCAGATCGTCACGCTGCGGAACCGCCTTGACGGCCCTACCGGGGTAGGGGGTGTCCCACCCGGGCTAGCTCCCCGGTCGTACCAGCCCGCACTCGTAGGCCAGCACCACGGCCTGCGCCCGATCCCGCAGACCGAGCTTGGTGAACACCCGGCTGACGTGTGTCTTGACGGTCTGCTCGGCCACCACCAGGCGGTTGGCGATCTCGGTGTTGGACAGCCCGCGCGCCACCAGCCCGAGTACCTGGGTCTCCCGCTCGGTCAGCGCGGCGAGCCGGTCGGATCGGGTGGACCCGTCCAGCGCAGCCGGGCGGGCCGCGACGAAATCGGCGATCAGCCGCCGCGTTACGGTGGGCGCGAGCAGGGCATCGCCGGCTGCGACCACCCGCACGGCGTGCAGCAGCTCGGCTGCGGGCGCGTGCTTGAGCAGGAACCCGCTGGCCCCCGCGCGCAGCGCCTCGTACACGTAGTCATCGAGATCGAACGTGGTCAGCACGAGCACCCTCGGCCCAGGGCTCCCGGACGAGCTGGCGAGCAGCGCCCGGGTCGCCGCAAGACCGTCCAGCTCAGGCATCCGCACGTCCATCAGGACCACGTCGGGTCCACGATCTGACACTGCCAGCTCAGCGGCCACCCGTAACGCCGCCCGCCCGTCGCCCGCGGTCCCCACGACGTCGATGTCGGGCTGGGCGTCCAGCAGCGCCGCGAAACCCTCCCGCACCATCGACTGGTCATCGACCACCAGCACCCGGATCACCCGGATTCCCCCATGTCCCGAGGCTCGAACGGCAGCTCGGCGCGGACAGTGAACCCACCGTCGCTGCCCGGCCCGGCATCGATCGTGCCGCCGTGCAACTCGACCCGTTCCCGCATGCCGGGCAATCCCGCGCCACTGCCGGGGCTGCCCGGGCCACGACCCGGCCCGTTGCCCACCTCCAGCAGCAGTGTTGCGCCCTCGCGGGCCACCCGGACTCGCACCGGCGCTCCAGCGGCGTGCTGGCCGGCGTTGGCGAGTGCCTGCTGCACCACGCGGAATACGGTCACCCCAAGCCCGTCGGGCAACCCGTCGCAGTCGATATCCCAGCTCACCTCCGCCCCGGCCGTGCGGGCTTGGCCAAGGAGCTCCTCCAGCGCCGCGATCCCGGGTTGGGGAGCGCGTTCGGGCGGCTGGTCATCCGTCCGCAGCACTCCGAGCAGGCTCTGCATCTCGGTCAGCGCTCCCCGGGCGGCGCTCGCCACTTCGGCCAGCTCAGCGCGGGCCGATCCGGATAATTCCGGCAAACGATATGGCGCGGTCTCGCATCGCACCGCGATCATGGACATGTGGTGAGCGATGACGTCGTGCATCTCCCGGGCGATGCGGGTGCGCTCGGTCAGCGCGCCGCGCTCCGCTTGCACCGCGGCAACCCGGGCCTGCTCGGCCACCAGCGCCCGGCGCGCGTCCCACCGGGCCCCCAGGCTGGCTCCGATCACCAGTGGCACACCGATGCCCAGCATTGAGACCGGCAGGTGCCCGGAGCTCACTGGCCAGGGAGTGAGCCACGTCAGCGCGACCAGGACCAGCCCCCCGACGGTGCCGAGCCCGGCCACGACCGGTCCTGGAGCGGCCCACGCGGCGAAGAGCACCACGGGCACCCACAGGCACCACTGCCACGGCTCCAGCGAAGGCACATCGCCCGGGGGTGGGTTGATCAGGAACGGGATGATCAGGAGCCACAACGTGACCAACCGCCACCCGTCCAGCGGCCGCCGCCCGGCCAGCGCCAGACCGCCGACGCAGGGCATTAGCAGCAGAAACGCCACTCCACCGGGCATCCCACCTCGATTGTTGAGCACCGTCCCGGACGCTGCGATAACCACAATCAGGCCATACAGCCCAGTCAGCCACGGCAGCAGCCGCAGCGGGCGCCACGATCCCGGGGCCGGCCACCGCGATTCGCCGCCGTCTGCCCCGGGCCACAGCACCGCGACGAGCAGCCGTGCCAGCGCCCGCACCCATTGCAGGATCTGCAACCGGTCTCTCCTTTCGGGCAGCCGCGTCATGGAGCCAGAATGCAGTAATGAGCGACAGGGGAGGGCTGGTGCGGCAGCTGGTGCGGTCGGGGTCGCCGTTTGAGCAGACTTTTGGATTCTCGCGGGCTGTTCGGGTCGGTGAGCGAGTGGTGGTAGCCGGCACCGCACCGGTGTGGCCCGACGGCTCCTGCTCCGGGGACGCGGGTGTTCAGGCGCGCCGTTGCTTCGAGATCATCGCTGAGGCGCTGGCCGAGGCCGGCGCCAGCCTGGCCGATGTCGTGCGTTGCCGGATGTTCGTGATCGATTCGTCAGACGCCGACGCGATCGGAGCTGTGCACGGGCAGCTGTTCGCCGAGACTCGCCCGGCGGCCACCATGGTGGTCGTCGCCGGGCTGCTCGACCCCCGCTGGAAGGTCGAGATCGAAGCCGAAGCCATCATCGCCAGCTGACGTCACGAGTGCAGCCCCGCATCAGCCACTCTCCCGTGGATCTTCAGCTTGGGAATCAGCCCTCTCACTCCCGAACTCAACAGCAGAGCTTTTTGATCATGTCAGAACAGCTCTGCTGTTGAGTTCGGGAAGCTCAGAGCCCACTCCGACTCTATCCTGGGATCCTGGAGACAGATCCGTGCGGTGGCTGCCGCCACCACCCGCCCGCCCGAACGTCGACCTCTGGTCCTGCCACTGGACGCCCAGGCGCCGACCTTCTACCACTCGTTCACCATTCTCGACGAGCACCTGGTGACCGCCGATGGACTCGGTGCGATCCGGCTCAACGATCCCGACGACATCGCCTGACAGATCGAGATCTTCACCCGCATGCAACGGACTGCCCTGGACCCGGCCGCGAGCCGGGCGGTCCTCGAGGGCCTCGCTGCCCGCTCGCCGCACGATGATGGCCCGCCACATCCCGGTCCGCGGGTTGGTGGGATCGAGCATCTGCTGCCGCCAGACGATCCGGAACTCGGCAAGCACTTCAGCTGGTTCCGGTACTCGGTGTTCCGCCAGGAGAGCTTGCGAATGTATGCGGGTACCGGAGAGGACGAGGGGATAGCGGCTTCGACCAGGGGACAATGAGCTGCACCGGATCCCGCCGAGGACCGGTGGGCCACGCTATTGCGCGCCTACTCCGCCGCACGCGCATCCAACAGCGTGTACACGTCGTCACCGAGCCGATAGCCCTACCTGGCCTACGAGCTGACCTGGGAGTACGGTCCGCACGCCCTGGCCGTGTCAACCTGGGTTGGCCCCGGCCGGACGGTTCGATTCGGCCCCGGGCCGTGGCGGGGCCTGGGACGGCTGTGGCCCTTTCCGGTTTGCGTAGGTCATGCCGAGCAGGTCGTGCACTGTTGTGAGTGTGTTGTCGGCGAGTTGGCGTGCCCGGTCGTTGCCGCTGTCGAGGACGCTGTCGAGGTAGGAGAGGTCTTCGGCCAAACCTGCGCGGCGTCGACGCAGGGGGCGGAGTAGTTCGTTGACCGCTTCGGTCAGTGTCTGCTTGAGAAGTCCTGCGCCGCCGTTCCCGATCTCCTCGGCGAGCTGGCGTGGGTCCTTATCGGTGGTGGCGGCGAGGAGATCGAGGAGGTTGGCGACGGCGGGCCGGGCGAGCGGGTTGTAGGTGATGCGCCGTTCGCTGTCGGTGGGTGCGCGACGGATCATCGCGGAAGTTTGATCTTCGGTTGCTTGAAGGGTGATGCCGTTGCCGCGGGTCTTGCTCATCTTCTGTCCGTCCAGTCCGGCCAGCATCGGGGTGTCGGTGAGTAGTGCGTCGGGCTCGGGGAACAGCGGCTCCTGGTTTCCGTAGCGCTCGTTGAATCGCCGTGCGATGAGCCGAGTGGTCTCCAGGTGCGGGAGCTGGTCGAGGCCGACGGGGACCAGGTTGGCGTGGCAGAACAAGATGTCGGCGGCCTGGTGGACGGGGTAGGTCAGCATGAGCCCGGTCGGCGGTTTGCCGGTGGCCTCGGTCTCGGCTTTGACGGTGGGGTTGCGGTGCAGTTCCGCGTCGCTGACGAGGCTCAGGAATGGCAGCACCAGTTCGTTGAGAGCGGGGACGGCGCTGTGGGTGAAGATCGTCGCTCGGTTGGGCTCGATACCGGCAGCGAGGTAGTCGGCGATGATCCCGCGGACGGTGCTGGACAGCTGGTGGCCTGCTTGTTGATCGGTCATGACCTGGTAGTCGGCGATCAGCACGATCACCTCGACTCCGAGGTTTTGGAGCCGAACTCGGTTCGCGAGGGTGCCGAGATAATGACCGATGTGAAGCGGGCCGGTGGGCCGGTCACCGGTCAAGACGCGGAACTTCCGCGGGTCGGCCAGTACCCGGTGTTCGAGGGCAGCGCTGCGGTCGAGTGCTGCTAGTTGTGATGGGGTGCGGTGGGACATTGGTGGTCTCCTTGAGCGCGGAGGCCGACCCGTCGAGGCTGCCGAGCGGTGCGCTGGTCCCGGGAGGCTGCCGCGAGAGGGCAGCCCAGGACGTCAGTGGTCAGGGTCGCCGCTGAGGCGACCACCACCAGCGGACGAGGGCGGGGGACATGGTCATGATCGTGCCCGACGCCTACCGCGGATCGCAAGCATTGCCATAGAGGCCCTCGGACAGTTCCCGCCCTGTCCGACCACCTGGTTGGGCCGCCAACAACAGCATGATCTCGGTGTGTCGCAGGAGGCAGCGGATGCTGCCAGGTTACGTTCGGCCCGGTCACTGTAACAGTGTTATAATTCGGGGGTCGGCCGTTAGTTGGAGGCATCCATGGATCGCCTCGCGGGCAGGATGGACATCGTGGACGACCAACCCCCTCGGAACCAGATGCGGGCTGCGGACAGTGACCGGGAGCACGTCGCGGAGCAGTTGCGATCGGCGCATGCGGAGGGTCGTCTGGACCTCACTGAGTATGACCAGCGCGTCCAGCAGGCCTGGGCGGCCCGGACCTATGGCGAGCTCGAGGTGCTCACCACCGACCTGCCGCAAACCCGGCCGTCGGGCTCTCAGTTGGCCGCCGAGCAGGTGCGATCGTCGGAGCGGCAACAACATCGTGGGCGTGGCCGGCGCGCGGCGGTCGCAGCGTGGGCCAGCGTGAGCGTGATCAATCTGGTGATCTGGGCCATTGTGTCGCTGACCACGTTGCGCTGGGTCTATCCGTGGTGGGTCTGGGTTGCGGGGCCGTGGGGTGCGATGCTGCTCGCGGGCTGGCTTACCGGGCAAGGTGACCGTCAGCGGTCGTCAGGGTAGACGCGGTGCTCAGTGGTATGGGGCCGGTTTGTAGCCGGCCGTCACCGCGACGTAAACTGTGCTGTCGGCGCGCGCACCGCGCTGGTTCTCAGCGTGTTTGCAGGTATCTGCGCAGGCCTCCCTGCTCAGCAGTGCGTCTCCCGCACTCGCCTTCCGCACGTCGTGGACCTGTGGTGTGCCCGCGTCGTGGCAGAGCCGCCAGCTGGCGGCATGGATGAAGTGAGCAGGAACGCGGAGGATATGGCCAAGAAGGACGGGGCGATCGAGGTTGAGGGCCGGGTGGTGGAACCACTGCCCAACGCGATGTTTCGAGTCGAGTTGGAAAACGGTCATCGGGTTCTCGCGCACATCAGCGGCAAGATGCGCCAGCACTATATCCGCATTCTGCCGGAGGATCGGGTGGTTGTGGAGCTGTCGCCCTACGATCTGTCCAGAGGCCGCATCGTCTACCGCTACAAGTAAGACACCACGACTGAAGGCCCGGGGCCGTTGCCCGGCCCCGTGACCAGGAGAGCTGACGTGAAGGTAAAGCCGAGCGTCAAGAAGATCTGCGACAAGTGCAAGGTGATCCGCCGCCACGGCGTGGTCATGGTGATCTGCGAGAACCTGCGCCACAAACAGCGTCAGGGTTGAGCAACTGCACGACGTCGCTGATTGAACGGCGCGAGAAGACCTCCCCGCACCACCCGATCCATACGGGATCGGTGTTACCCCCGGATGCCAGGCCGGGGCCCGAGGACGGTGCAACCGTCATACGGGGCGGACGGGGAGCAGACCTGGTGACGACGAGATGAGGAGATACGCCTCGCATGGCCCGACTCTCCGGCGTCGACCTCCCCCGCGACAAGCGGATGGAGATCGCGCTGACCTACATCTACGGCATCGGCCGTACCCGCTCACACGAGATCCTCAGCGCCACCGGGGTGAGCCCCGATCTGCGCTCCAAAGATCTCTCCGACGAGGATCTCATCCGGCTGCGGGACTACATCGAAGAACACCTCAAGGTCGAGGGTGACCTCCGTCGCGAGGTTCAGGCAGACATTCGCCGGAAGATCGAGATCGGCTGCTACGAGGGCCTGCGGTGGCGCCGCGGGCTGCCGGTGCGCGGTCAGCGAACCAAGACCAACGCCCGCACCCGCAAGGGTCCGAAGAAGACGGTCGCCGGCAAGAAGAAGGCCGGGAAGAAGTAGCTGAGAACTTCAGGCCCATTAGCCACCCAAGACCTGTGTAGGAGTTCAATCGTATGCCACCCAGAGCACGGACAGGTGCCGGCGTCAAGAAAGTCCGGCGCAAGGAGAAAAAGAACGTCGCGCATGGCCACGCGCACATCAAGTCGACGTTCAACAACACGATCGTCTCGATCACCGATCCCACCGGTGCGGTAATCGCGTGGGCTTCGGCGGGCCACGTCGGATTCAAGGGCTCCCGCAAGTCCACCCCATTCGCGGCGCAGATGGCCGCCGAGAACGCCGCTCGCAAGGCCGCCGAGCACGGCATGAAGAAGGTCGACGTCTTCGTGAAGGGCCCGGGTTCGGGCCGGGAGACGGCGATCCGATCGCTGCAGGCCGCCGGCCTCGAGGTCGGCACCATCCAGGACGTGACCCCGCAGCCGCACAATGGCTGCCGGCCGCCCAAGCGGCGCCGGGTCTGAGACGCCGGGTCGTAAGGCACAGGGAGGAGAACCTCAGCTATGGCTCGGTACACCGGACCCGTCACCCGCAAGTCCCGCCGGCTCAAGACCGACCTGGTCGGCGGTGACCAGGCCTTCGAACGCCGGCCTTACCCCCCCGGCCAGCACGGCCGCGCGCGGATCAAGGAGAGCGAATATCTCCTGCAGATGCAGGAGAAGCAGAAGGCGCGCTTCACCTACGGCGTCATGGAAAAGCAGTTCCACCGGTACTATGAGGAGGCCAACCGCCGCCCTGGTAAGACCGGTGACACGCTGCTGCAGATTCTGGAGTCCCGGCTGGACAACGTCATCTACCGGACTGGCCTGGCCCGCACCCGGCGCCAGGCGCGCCAGTTGGTGACTCACGCGCATTTCCTGGTGAACGGCGTCAAGGTGGACGTGCCCAGTTACCGGGTGTCCAGGTTCGACATCATCGACGTCAAACCCAAGTCACTCCCCACGCTGCCGTTCATGGTGGCCAAGGAGACAGTGGGGGACCGCCCGATACCCGGCTGGCTGCAAGTCGTCCCCGCCACCCTGCGCGTGCTGGTGCACCGCCTGCCCGAGCGCGCCCAGATCGATGTCCCGCTCCAGGAACAACTCATCGTCGAACTCTACTCCAGATAACCCCGCCCACCCCGACATGGAGACATATCGGGGTGGGCAACCCCTCTGCGACCCCGATATGTCTCCATAACGGGATCGCAGGGAGCGACAGGGCGTCAAATAGTGGGCGTCCAGTAGGAGGAATGTTAGTTATGCTGATCACTCAGCGACCGAACCTCAGTGAGGATCCGGTCGACTTCACCCGCTCCCGGTTCGTCATCGAGCCGCTGGAGCCGGGATTCGGCTACACCCTGGGCAATTCGCTGCGGCGTACCCTGCTCTCGTCCATTCCCGGGGCGGCGGTCACCAGCATCCGCATCGATGGGGTGCTGCATGAGTTCACCACCGTTCCCGGCGTCAAGGAAGACGTCACCGACATCATCCTCAACCTCAAGGAGCTCGTGGTGGGCTCCGAGGAGGACGAGCCGGTGACGATGTACCTGCGCAAGCAGGGCCCGGGTGACGTCACTGCCGGCGATATCGTGCCGCCGGCTGGCGTCACCGTGTACAACCCCGATCTGCACCTGGCTACCCTCAACGGCAAGGGCAAGCTGGAGATCGAGCTGGTCGTGGAGCGCGGTCGCGGTTACGTGCCGGCGGTGCAGAACAAGGCCTCCGGTGCGGAGATCGGCCGGATCCCGGTGGACTCCATCTACTCGCCGGTGTTGAAGGTGACCTACAAGGTCGAGGCCACCCGGGTGGAGCAGCGCACCGACTTCGACAAGCTGATCCTGGACGTCGAGACCAAGCCGTCGCTCACCCCCCGGGATGCACTGGCCTCCGCCGGCCGCACCCTGGTGGAGCTGTTCGGCCTGGCGCGCGAGCTCAATGTCGATGCCGAAGGTATCGAGATCGGCCCCTCGCCGGCCGAGGCGGACACGATCGCCGCGTTCGCCATGCCCATCGAGGATCTGGACCTCACCGTCCGGTCCTACAACTGCCTCAAGCGGGAGGGCATCCACACTGTCGGTGAGCTGGTCAGCCGCAGCGAGGCAGATCTGCTGGACATCCGCAACTTCGGCGCCAAGTCGATCGACGAGGTGAAGCTGAAGCTGGCTGGCCTCGGCCTGCAGCTCAAGGACAGCCCACCGGGATTTGACCCCACTGCAGTCGCCGCAGAATACTCGATCGACGGTTGGGGCGACGCTAGCGACAACGGCATCGATTACGGCCCCGAGGACGGCCCCGACGACGGCCACGACTATGCGGAGACGGAGCAACTTTAACCGCTCGTGAGTGGGCGTATGGGGTGCCC
>CAXUFG010000173.1:0-8257 GCA_964250265.1 uncultured Pseudonocardiaceae bacterium
CCATCGACGACCAGAGGCTCCGCACAGAACTCCCGGTATTTCGTTACAGCCCTGGGGGGCGGGGGCGGCCCCGTCCCCCACCAACCGCCCCCCCCCCACTTGGCGGGGGCCGGCTCAGCACACGCGGCCGGCGCCGGACGGGGGACCTCCCGAGCCTGCGGTGCACTAGGGCACCCGGCAGGTGGGAATCCGGCGGCATCGGACCAACGGGGACGGTGACGGTCGTTCAGGTAACGACGCTGCCACCGGCGCGGCACTCCACTCGGGTGAGAAGCGGAATGGGTCCAGGCTGTGGAGTTGTACCCGGCGGGGCGGTGCCCATACCGGGGTTTACGGCACTCCCCGGGTCGACGCTCGGGGCGTGCAGCGCCGACCCGGGGGAATTCTGGTGTGGCCGGTGACCCGTTCGACATCGCGGTCGGGGGGCCCGGACCTTCGGTTCACCAACCACCTGACGGCTACCCAGCTCTCGTGGATGCGGGGGAAACCCACGACATTCGGCAAGACCGCCACTTCGAGCACTCCGGACAGCGCCGATCCCACATTGCCTCCCGGGGGATCTGACCCGAACCCGGTCCACCTCGCCTCCTTCCCGCTTATGAGGAGATTTCCGCTCCATGTGATCCATCGCGCACCCTCGACTTACAGAGTGAGGCACCGAGAGCCTTCATGGGCCTGCGCTGCGCCGATTGGGCGCGCTAGACCGCTGGACGGTACGAGCTGATCGGTAGCGCCGATGAGCTTGCACCGTCCAGCGGTCTAGTCAACGGCAGCCGAACTGACCGTTTACCGGCGCGCAGGGTCAGGTTCACCTACGGTCGCAGGCACCGCGCGCCAGCTGAGCCGTGGGACCGGCGCGCTCGAAACACTCGCGCTCGGATCGAGCAAACTCCGCAACCTCGCAGTAACAGATAGTTATCGATCTACCTGATTTAATGAACATCTAGGGTCACGGCGCACGCCTATGGGGTTAGATCGCCACGAAAAAGTCAACACGCCGTGCGCAACACCCGATCGGGAAGCCCTAATGGGGCTAGAGTCACCACCTGACGTCGTAGCCGGACCATCCGGGCCCTACGACACGACAACCCGATTCGCCCACGGTGGCCATCTGATGATCTACCCCAAGTTGATGAGTTACTCCAAGCTAACCGACCGAGCAGCCGCAGTCGCGATCGCGCTGGGCGAGCTCGACGTGCGCCCCGACGATCGAGTGCTGGTGATGCTGCCCGACGGTCCCGGCTTCGCCGAGTCTTTCACCGGCGCGATGCAACAGGGCGCAGTGCCACTACCAGTGAACCCGCTGCTCCCAGCAGACGACCTCGTCGTAGCCGCCGCCGAGGCAGGTGCCCGGCTGGTGCTGACCACCGCGGACCGTGTCCCTGCACTAGCCGAGCTGAACAGCCACCACCCACCGGCACTGGTTGATGGGCCCCAGGGGCCCTGGGCAGCCGCACTGCGACTGCACTGAACGAGGAATTCGCTCGACCAGCGCCGGCGACCATCGTGGGTCGATCGATTCCACGGAGGTCGACCTGGTGGTCAAGGCGGCCGACGGCAAGGTGGCGGCGATCGAGATCACGGCGGCCGGCTGACCACGGCAGCCACCCGCGGCCTGATGCACCTGCGCGACCGGCTCGGCGACCCTCTTTCCGTCGCCCCGGTGGATCCGCTTCGGGCGCCGGATGAGGAATGCGACGGTCGGACCACCGTCCGTTGTCGGTTGCACCACTCAGGGACACCAACCTCGGGACAAAGTTTACTGCTAGGCAAATAATCGCTAAACAAGGACCCTCAGCCGAGGATTGGTTCCATTCCCGGTTTACGGTGGTCACGTGGAATCACCAGGGAGTGTTACCTCTGGCCGGCACCGCAAGTCATCCGAAACCCCTACGGTAGTGGCGCTAAGGGTTTCAGCGGCATTTATAGTCGTCGGGTTGGCAACCGTGGCCGGAGTCGCGTCCGTTCAGGGCCCCACTCAACGTCCCTCCATCGCGACAGCAGCTACCCCATTGCAGGTTGCACCTGCGAAGCCCGCGGGGGCCGATCCCGCCAGAAACATCGCTGCCCCGATCAGCCCCCGCACAGCGGCATACCTCAATGCGCTGCAGCGGGAGGATATCTCCGTCGTGGACATCCCGACGCTGCTGCTCGTAGCGGACAGCGTGTGCGCGCGGCAAGGCGACACCACCGTGCCAGCGCAAGCGGAGCGGCTGATGGCGGCTTTCCCCGGCCGGTGGAGAACGCAACAGGCCGCCGTCATCGTGGACTCCGCGATCAAACTCGTATGTGACGACACCGCACCGCGTGGTGCGATTGTCAGCGCGGACGTTCATCCAGTGAAGTGACGCCAGAGCGCTCCCCTACCCAGACTGTCGGCCTAACACTGATCCCGGAGGACCTGTGTACCTTCTCGGCGTAGGTCTCGGCGTGCTCGTCGTAGTTCTCATCGGACTCTCAGTAGCCCGCAAGGTGGCAGGCGACAGCACGAATTTCCTCGTGGCGGGCCGCTCACTCGCGCTGCCGCTCAGTGCGGCAGGCCTGATGGGCCAAGCGGTGGATACCAACGCTACCCTCGGTAATACCGATCTCTCGGCTAGCGGTGGGTTCTGGGCCGGCGCGAGCCTGCCGATCGGGCTGGCGATCTGCCTGGTGCTCACCGGACTGTTCTTCGCCAAGCGGATGAACAGCATGAAGCTGCTCACCATCGGCGACTTCTACCGTCGCCGCTACGGCCGGGGCGTGGAGGTGGCCGCCTCAATTATGATGATCTTCAGCTTCTGCATTCTGCTGGCCGGCAATCTTGTCGCCGGAGGCTTCCTGTTCGAGCGTTTCCTGGGCACCAGCTACGTGTTGGGCGTCCTGCTTATCGTCGGGGTGGTGCTCCTGTACACCTCCACCGGCGGCATGTATAGCGACGCGTACACCGCGTTCGCCCAAATGGTCATCACTGTGATCGCCACCGCAGCGTTGCTGATCTGGGTGGCGGTGAGCTTCGGCATCACCATCCCGGATGGCATGGGGCCCTTCGATCTGGGGCAGCTCACCAGTGGCGGTCAAGGCGCGATGTTCAACTGGGCAACCCTGCTCGCGTTGGGCGTCGGCGATATCGTCGCGATCGACTTCATGCAGCGGATCTTTGCGGCTCGTTCGCCGCAGATCGCGCAGCGGGCCTGTTTCGTCGGCGCGTTCGGCGTCCTGGTCGTGGGTATCCCGTTCTCTCTAGTAGCGCTGTCCAGCCGGGCCGTCCTCGGCGGCAACGCCGGGTCGGGGCCGGTGCTGTACACCTTGCTCGCCGAATACGCACCGGTCGGGCTGACGATTCTGGTGCTTTCCGGGATCGTGGCGGCCTCCTGCTCCACCGCCAACGGCGCCATCCTGGGCACCTCGGCGGTCGCGGCGCGCAACGTCATCGGGGTGCAGGTGGGCTCAGACGCGCGGGGCAGAGACAGTCTCCTGCGGGCTACCCGGATCACGTTGATCCCGGTGGTGGCCATCGCCGTGTTCTTCGCGCTGCGGGTGCCCCAGACCGGGATCCTGCTCACGTTGGCCTTCGACGTGATGCTCGCGGCGCTGGTATTCCCGTTCATCTTCGGCCATTACTGGAGCCGCGCGAATACTGCCGCCGCGGCGGCGGCCATCACCGTCGGATCGATCCTGCGGCTCGGGTTCTTCGTGCTCACGCCGACCATCTACGGGGTGCCAAATACCCTTCTTTACCTCCCCAACCCGGTCGTGGGACCGGGCTTCGACGGGTGGGCCACGGTGATTGCCTCGCTGGGGTCGCTGGTGGCGTTCGTGACGATGGTCATGGCCAATCCGCCAGCCACCAAGGTGGAAGCGCCCGGGCTGCTGACCTTCCCCGGATCCGAAAACCCGGCCACCCTCTTCCACGAGCACGCACACTCCAACGGCTTCCTGGAGAAAGCACACGGGCCTGCTCGGCACCGTCACACCCCAAGCGGGCGCCCGACGCCGCCGTTCGGTTGTTAGGCGTCTCGGACGATCTCGTAGGTGAGGTAGACGAGGCTGTCCCCGACGGTCCGGATGTTGAGGGGGCGAATGGACTTCTTGTCGCTGGTTTCACCGAAGAGACGCTCGCCAGCCCCGAGCACGAACGGGTAGACCATCAGCCGCAGCTCGTCGACCAGGTCGTGCTCCATCAGTGTGTGCACGAGCTGACGGCTGGCGTAGACGACGATTTGCCCGTCTAGCGCCTGCTTCAGCTTCGAGACCTCGTTGACCACGTCGCCCTTGAGGACCGTCGAGTTGCTCCACTCGGGATCGATGAGGGTCGAGGACACGACGTACTTGGGCAGGCTGTTCAGCTTGTCCGCCCACTCGCCACTGCGGCCTGTCCACCGCGTTCCGAGGTACTCGTCGCTCCGCCGACCCAACAGCAGGGCCTCGGCGCCCAGCGCCTCCTCGAACTCGACCTTGGCCCACTCCTCGCGATCCTTGTCCCCAACCTGGCTGAACCAACCGCCGTGCCTGAAGCCCTCCTCGCCGGTGGGGTCCTGGACGACTCCGTCAAGCGAGACGTTCTCGCTGATCACGATCTTTCCCATGTCGGTTCTCCTTGGTTGGCGTTGTCAACGACCACTGATGGAGACACCGCGGTATCGGGAAACTGGGCGCCACCCGGCCGCCCAGTCCGCCCTTCGGTCGGTGTCCATACGTCAAGAACGGCGGCGAGATACCGGGAGGAGGTGACGCGAGGGTGGTAACAGGTGACCTGATGTCCCAGGCGCGGGACGGGGACGGCGAGGCATTCCGAGCGCTGACCGAGCCGTACCGCCGCGAGTTGCAGGTGCACTGCTACCGGATGCTCGGATCCTTCCAGGACGCCGAGGACGCCCTCCAAGAGACGCTGCTGGCCGCCTGGCAAGGCTTCGGAGGGTTCGAGGGGCGTGCCTCACTCCGTAGCTGGCTGTACCGGATCGCCACCAACCGGTGCCTCAACGCGCGGCGTTCGGCCAGCCGACGCCCGGCCAAGGAGTGGGACGTTCCCAATGTCGAACCGCCCGAACCGTCCCGGCTCGGCGAAGTCGTATGGCTCGAGCCGTTCCCCGACGCCCTCCTCGACGGTGCGGTCGATGTGCCGCTCGGCCCGGAGGCGCGCTACGAGCAGACCGAGTCCATCTCCCTAGCCTTCGTGACCGCCCTTCAGCTCCTGCCGCCTCGCCAGCTCGCCGTCCTGATCTTGCGCGACGTTCTCGGATTCCGTGCGAGCGAGGTGGCCGACATGCTGGACTCGACGGTCGACTCGGTCACCAGCGCCCTCAAACGGGCGCGCACCGGCCTGCAGAGTCGGCTGCCGCAGACCGCCGACCGCGAACCGCCTCCCGCTCGTGACTCGCGCTCCGAGGATGCGCTCGTGGCGAAGTTCGTCCGCGCTTGGGAGTCCGCCGATCTCGGCGCGCTGGTGGCTCTTCTGACGGACGACGTCTTCATCTCCATGCCACCAATGCCTTTCGAATACGAAGGCCACGACGCCGCGGCCCGCTTCTGCGGCAGCATCCTTCGCTCGGGCCGGAGGTTCGACCTCGTGCCGACACGAGCCAACGGACAGCCAGCGTTTGGGGCCTACCTGCGCGCCCCTACGGGCATCCGCCACGGGACCGGCCTGTTCGTCCTCACCCTCGCAGGGGACCGGATCTGCGCCATGACCCGCTTCGAGAGCAACGTGCTCCCCTGGTTCGGGCTGCCGCGATCGCTCCCAAGCCGATAGAAACCATCCCGAGCGGTGGATGTGCGCGAGCGTGCCTGTCCCGAAACGGGACGCCTTCGCGGCGACGGCGCTCTGGAGCGTCTGCAGCAGACCGAGCAGGCCGCGCGGGTCTCCCGACGACCATCGACGACGACGTATGCCGAGGGTTTCGGTCGTCATTACTGAGCCGAGGGTCGGCCTGACTGACCCTGGCCCGCTGGTAAGACGTGACGAACCACGCGACGCCCACTCCGTACGAGCTGAACATCGAGCTGACCGGAGCCCGTTCCCGCAGTCAGGAGTAATTCCGATAAGGATCGGGATCGCTGCGTCGCTTCTGCCCAAGCGACAAGCAGGATTCCTGCCGAGAACCCATTCAGTTATGCCTCCAAATCGCCCAGATCGGAATTTGTACACGATCCAGCAGGAGTACCTACGACAACGCATGTCTCGCCAGCGGGAAATCACCAATAACAGAGGACCGCTTTGTTACTCGGAATCTTACTCTACAAACGACAGTGACATGGAAGTCTTGGCGCACAAGATTTCGGTACCGCACAAGTCGACTTGACAGACTTCGCGGAGATTCGCTTCAATCCCTTGTGGTTATGTGGCGACGCGATCCTGAAGATCACCGCAAGTGGTTGACTCCGCTGCGTACTCCCCGGTTCAAGATTTTTTTCTTCACATATTCGTCATCGACACTCGGCACGTCGATGGCGACCGTGGCTCTGTCATTCGGTGTGCTGCAAACTGGCGGGTCACTTACGGATCTCGGTTACGTGCTGTCCGCCCGAATCGTGCCATTAGTGTTGTTTCTCCTCGGAGGTGGAGTGGCCGGCGACCGACTGTCGCGTCGTTGGATCATGCTCGGCGCCGACACCGTTCGCGTGCTCGGACAGGGCACAACCGCGACGCTGTTCGCTCTAGGCCACGCACCACTGTGGGCCATCATGGCCTTGGCCGCAGTCGGCGGTCTCGGTGAGGCATTCTTCAACCCCGCGCTGGACGGGTTGATTCCCTCGCTGGCCCCGAAGGAGCAACTGCAGGAGGCCAATACTTTGCTCGGATTGGCCCGCTCCGTGGCGAACGTGCTGGGTCCGGCGACGGCCGGCATCCTGATCGCCATCAGCAGTCCGGCGACGGTGCTGGCCATCGACGCCGCGAGCTACCTGGTCAGCGTGATCGGCCTGTCTTTGCTGAGGCTGCCCGCGGGTCTGGTCCGCCCCACAGCCTCGGTGCTGCGGCAACTACTCGAGGGCTGGAACAGATTTCGATCTCACACCTGGCTGTGGGCCATCACCATCCAGTTCTCGCTGTTCAACTTGATTGTCTGGGCTCCTTACCTGGTACTTGGTCCGGCCTCGGCGTACATCAAGTACGGCGGAGCGTTCGCCTGGGGAGTCATCATGGTTGGGTACGGTGCAGGCTCGATCGTTGGCGGCATTGCCCTGCTGGGCAGGCGGCCACAGCGCCCGTTGGTCGTCGCGGTTGCAGCCACCTTCGCCTGGGTGAGCCCGTCGGCCTGTCTACTGCTGTCCGCGCCCGTTTCGGTCGTCACCGTCGGCGCCCTGTGCGCTGGTATAGCGAGTGCGGTCTTCAACGGGCTGTGGTCAACCACCGTCCAACAGCAGGTTCCTCCCGATGCGCTGTCCCGGATCACCTCCTATGTCTCCTTCGGTGCATACGCGTTAGGCCCTATCGGACTCGCCATCGCCGGACCGATCGCCGAAGCCACCAGCATTGCGACGGTGCTTGCGGCCGGCGTCGGGTGGCAACTCATAGCCAGCGCGACGGTACTGATGCTGCCGTCCGTGCGCGCCATCGGCCAACCGCAGCTGAACACTGTGGACGGTGGGGAGCTGTCATAGAAGCTGGTGGGGCGGGTGGCAGTCGAACCCATGACCTTACGGATTATGAGACGGCCAGACTCAGACGCTTAGCACTTCTACCAGTGTAAATAGGGACCACGGAGTCCGAATCATGGGCATAGAGCGCACCGTTGGACCACAGTTCGTGCCCATCACCATGCCCACGGCATCCACAGTGGACCATCGATCGTGTCGCGAGCGTGGCACCAGGCACCCGAGGCGTTCGCCTAGCCCGGCGAGCCCAGCACCCCGATGGGCGCGCGGGCATTCGACAGACAGAGATCGACCCCAGACTGCGTACAGCTACAGTGGACAATCGTCTCCCCGGCGCTACGAAGCGCGGAATCTTGTGTCGGCATGCCAGGTGAGGAAGTCCTCGTTCGGCTGATCAAGGCGCCGTCGAGGCATGCCGATCGTTTCGCCAGACATCGCACGCTGATAGAACTCCTCGCCATTGCCCCAGTCCGCCCGCAGATTCGGGCTGACCAGCAAGGTTTTCTTGTGTGGGTGAATCCCCAGGTAGCCGCGGTCGAACAGGGCGTGTACGTCGGAGCGGAGCAGGAGGCCGTTGTCGATCCGGTTCTCGCCGTGGTCGGTTACGGGACGGATGTGCGCTGCCTGCAGCACAGGAACGATCTTGCTTCCGGTCACCGCGCAACGTCGGCCGTAGGCTTCC
>CAXUFG010000173.1:8267-9605 GCA_964250265.1 uncultured Pseudonocardiaceae bacterium
GCGGGGTGGTCCGAAGACCTCACCCGGGACGGCGCCGGAAACCAAACTCAAATGCTGTCTTAATAAGGCCTCGAGAACCTGTTCGAGGTAGCTGCCCTCAGGCGTGGTCAGGTCGTAACTACGACCCTGAACGATGTTGCTTGCCCATCCCGGCGGAGCAGCTGGCGCGTCGTCCGGGTCGAAGAACCGGACATCCCGGAGCATGATGCAGCCGATCTCCGGGTCGACATCACTGTGATCCAGTATCCCCCTCCGGTACTTGCGGATCCGGGTAAGCATCTCTACGCGCGTCGCGCAGCCGTTGTCCTCGCCAAAGAACTCCCACGCTTGGGACATCGGCAAGGACGCCCAACCGCTCAGGAAGCCGCCACCGACGATGCGGTTACCGTGCGAGTAATGCGACTTGAAGAGGAAAGGAGCACCTTCAGGGATCACTCCGAAGCGGCGCCCGCCGCTGGGCTGCCAGAAGTTCACCTCAGTCGCGCCACGCCTCTGAAGGAACCGGTACCAGCCCCAGTCTGTGACTCCGACATACGCGCGCACAACCGCCATAATGCCAAGATCAGTACGAAGGCCAGCTCGACCTGGGGTCAGAGGCCAAGGCGGCCAACCTCGCCACCGCACTCGACGCCCCAAATGGGGCGATTTCCATCGATCTGACCAGAGGCAGACGGTGAGCACCATCCCTCCGCTAGGGCACATGCCTCACCCTCTCGCCGGGCCACCGCCCTACCTCTGATCTGCGACAAGGCAGACAACTCGGCGAGGCAGACCAACGCCACCACCCCCAAATCAGCCGCCTGCAGCGGTCTGAATGGGGTGCCTCGACCTGCCTCGTGTCGCCCTCACCGACGGCCGTGTTTCGGCTCGAAGGTCAACCCGCACCGGGCCCGGACCGTGCCATCCAGCCGTCCGCGGGCGCCGTCAGCTGCGCCGTTCGGCGCGCTGCGCGAGCATGAGCAGCCGGGACCGCAGTTCCTCGTTGCTGATGCCCGGCGCCTCATCCGCCAGTGTGATCACGGCCCACAGCACCGAGCGTGCCGCCGCGAGTTCCACCGTCCCTGTAAGCCGGTCCAGGAACGGCTGCGGACGGGGGTTCACGACCGAGATCCACCACTGCCCGCAGCACGCCGCGCACAACCACGCCTCAACCGTGGGTGAGGCGCACGCCACCCTGGTCACGCCACCTGCGGAATCGCAGTACGGGCAGCCGCCCGGGGCGGGATCGGTCATCCGGGGTCATCCGCACCGCGCCGGGGGCTGGTACCGGCGGGGCGCCCGGGGGCGCTTGGGGGGGCTGGCTCGGCGGGCGGCCCGCCGGGGGGGGGGGGGGGCGGC
>CAXUFG010000173.1:9615-11190 GCA_964250265.1 uncultured Pseudonocardiaceae bacterium
ATTCGGGGGCATCACTCGACTGGCGGCCAGCCGGGGTCGTGGGGTCGATCACGAGACCAGAAGGAAGCAACAACGCCGCGAAACACGCTGGGCAGCGCCGCTGGCCCTGCATCGGCCGTACTGGGGAACCCAGGACGGCAGCGACCGGCGGCACCCGGTCAGCAACAACCCCGGGGCCCTGCATCATCGGCAGGTGCGCCGTCCCATCTGGGGTGAGCACCCACGACGCCCGCCAGCTCACGACACGCACCTGGGGCATCGGCCACGACCCGGGTCGACCATGCTCGCCGCGAAGAATCGGGCGCTGCAATACGCCTCGTAATTCCCCCGCACCCGGCCAGCCCGCAGCTCCTCAGCACTTACCTGGTGAGCCATCCCGGTCTCGGCGTCCACCACCTCGATACCCGGTACATGGCGCATCGGGACCACAGCCGGGGCCGATGACCGGCGCCAGCGGAAACGGTCGGACACAGCTCGGTGCCTGGCCATAGCGCTCCCAACGTCGCGACAGTTTGTACGGTGGCTCAGGGGGGCAACTCCCCAGTGGCGGTCTGCGCGCCTTCCAGCGCTCGCTGCGCCGTCCTGCCATGGGTCCTGCCTCCGGCTCGCCGGGTTCTCCTCAACCCGGGGTGACGTCCCTCGGGGAAGGACGCAACAGTTTCAGCGTCCAATCCGCCTCGGTGCCTGGTGAAAGCCAACCGGAGGAAGATCGCTGCGAACAGTGCAGGTCGGTGGAGGTGCTGATGCAGAACAGCAAGACCGGCTCTCTGCGCAACGTGTACTGTCCGATACGTCCTTTGAGGGGGTGACGGGATGGTGGGCAGGCGGCACCGGTTGGTCAGTACTCGCAAGGAGGCCGGTTTCAGTCAGGAACGGCTGGCCGAAGCGGTGGGCGTGGAACGCACGACGGTGATGCGCTGGGAACGTGGCGAGACCACTCCGCAACCCTGGGCTCGACCCAAGCTCGCGCGTGCCCTCGATATCTCGGATCAGGCACTGTCCGAGCTTCTGGGTGAGCCAGCCGAACCGGAGAGTGCGGTGTCGGCACCTGGACTGCTTGCATATATGCGAGATGACCCACGGTGGGGCTTAGCGGCTGGTGCTCCGGGTGGGAGTTCTGAAGATATGATGCGCCGTAATCTGCTCCGTCTACTGAGCATGATCGGCGTGCTCTTGACTATGCCTAACGCTGACGAACAGCTAGATCAGTTGGATTACCCTTCCATCACTTCGGGTCGATTCGATAACGTAACTGTCGACGACTATGCGGCACTGAACGAACATATGTGGCGCGTGTTCGTGATGTCTAAGTCCAAGGGGGCCGTATTTCCACTTGTGCACGATCAACTTGACGTGCTGATATTTAGCCTCAACCAATCACAACAAATTTCGACACATCGACAGCTGTGCGCCCTGATCAGCGAATTACTGCAACTGGCGGGCGAGATCTTCTTTGACGCTAACAGGTACACTGACGCAGCATACTGTTACACCCTGGCAGCCGCCGCCAGCAAGGAAGCCGAATCGTTCGATCTATGGGCATGCACGATGACGCGTCATGCGTTTATCGAGATG
>CAXUFG010000174.1:0-11185 GCA_964250265.1 uncultured Pseudonocardiaceae bacterium
TGGCACAACTGGACCACCGGCGTCACCAGCAAACGCTCACTGACCGCCTACGACCACTAACACCAACTTCACGGAATCACTCATCTAGCTGCTGCTGGCGTGCCAGCGGGCCTCGAAGGGGAACTCAGCTGATCTGAGCGAATGCGCGTGCGACGATCGTGGCGGCCGAGGCGAGCACGTGGTCGTCCGCGGGCGCGGTGGGGTCGGTCCGGACCGTGTAGATCGAGACGATCAGCGGCGCTCGATGGGGTGGCCAGACGATGGCCAGGTCGTTGAGCTCGGTGCGGGCCCCAGCGCCGGCCTTGTCCCCGACCCGCCATCTGGCAGGCAGTCCAGCCCGTATCCGGGCGGCACCGGTCGTGTTGGCCAGCAGCCATCCTGTGAGCTTGCCGCGGCCGAGTCTATTTCATCTGAGCCACCATCGCAGAGCGCAGCGATCCGTGTCGATCGTTGGCGAAGACGGTGAAGCCCGGGGCTAGCATCGTGGGGTGACCACATCGTCCCGGCCGCCGTACAGGCACGCCGGGACGGCGGAACATAGTGATGGCGACGCCCTGAACGGTGGCGCCGCGCCCGGATTCGTCGCCCACCCACCTCTAGGCCCCCGGTGCTCGGGCAAGTCCACGCACCCGTGAGCGCGTAGCCGTGTCCCCCCACCGAACGCCACTCACGAGCACCGGGCCCTGGCCCGGTGCCAGCTACCCGCTGGGCGCAACCTTCGACGGCGCCGGCACCAACTTCGCGATCTTCTCCGAGGTCGCCGATCAGGTGGAATTGTGCCTATTCGACGCAGGCGACGCCCACTCGGCCGAAACTCGGGTCAGCCTGCCCGAGGTCGACGGGTTCGTCTGGCATGGCTACCTGCCCGGCATCGGGCCTGGCCAGCACTACGGATATCGGGTGCACGGTCGGTACGATCCGGCCTCCGGGCTACGGTGTAATCCCGCCAAGCTGCTCATCGATCCCTACGCCAACGCGGTATCCAACAGCACCGGTTGGGACGAGTCGCTCTTCGCTTACCAGCTGGCGAACCCGGAACAGCGCAACGACGCCGACTCTGCTGCCCACGCGCCGAAGTCGGTAG
Source organism: uncultured Pseudonocardiaceae bacterium (assembly GCA_964250265.1). Taxonomy (GTDB): domain Bacteria; phylum Actinomycetota; class Actinomycetes; order Mycobacteriales; family Pseudonocardiaceae. The sequence goes on from CAXUFG010000174.1 coordinate 1,085, forward strand.
TGATCAGCCCGTTTTTCGATTGGACCGATGACCGGCACCCCCACACTCCCTACCACGAGACGGTGATCTACGAGGCCCACGTGCGCGGCCTGACCATCGCCCATCCCGGGATCCCCCGGGGTATGCGCGGCACCTACGCCGGACTCGCGCACCCGGTGATGATCGATCATCTGACCACTCTGGGCGTCACCGCAGTGGAGCTGATGCCGGTCCATCAGTTCCTTCCCGACCACCACCTCGCTGAGCGGGGACTCACCAATTACTGGGGTTACAACACCATCGCGTTCCTGGCCCCGCACAACGGCTACGCCGCAGCAGGCACTGCCGGAGCGAGGGCGCATGAGGTGGTCACCCAGTTCAAGTCCATGGTCCGGGACCTGCATGCGGCGAAGATCGAGGTGATCCTCGACGTGGTTTACAACCACACCGGCGAGGGCAATCACCTGGGACCGACGTTGTCGATGCGCGGCGTCGACAACCCCGCCTACTATCGCCTCGTCGCGGATGATCTCCGCTTCTACCTGGATTACACCGGCACCGGCAACTCGCTCAACGTACGGCACCCGCACACCCTGCAGCTGATCATGGATTCGTTGCGGTACTGGGTGCTGGAGATGCACGTCGATGGCTTCCGTTTCGATCTGACCTCCACGCTGGCCCGCGAGTTCTACGATGTGGATCGGCTTTCCACGTTCTTCGACCTGGTCCAGCAGGACCCGGTGATCAGCCAGGTGAAACTGATCGCCGAACCGTGGGACGTCGGGCCGGGCGGTTACCAGGTAGGGAACTTCCCCCCGTTATGGACCGAGTGGAACGGCAAGTACCGCGACACGGTGCGGGATTTCTGGCGTGGTCAGCCTGGCACTCTCGGGGAGTTCGGCTTCCGGCTCGCCGGCTCCTCGGACCTCTACCAGGACGACGGGCGACGACCCTACGCATCGATCAATTTCGTCACCGCGCATGACGGGTTCACCCTCGCTGACCTGGTCTCCTACAACACCAAGCACAACGAGGGCAATGGCGAGGGCAACCGGGACGGCACCGATGACAATCGGTCCTGGAACTGCGGGGTAGAGGGCCCCACGGACGACCCGGAGGTGCTCACACTGCGGGCCCGGCAACGACGCAACCTGCTGGCCACCTTGTTCCTGTCCCAGGGCATCCCGATGCTGCTGCACGGCGATGAGCTCGGCCGCACCCAGCGAGGCAACAACAACGCCTACTGCCAGGACAACGAGTTGTCCTGGGTGGACTGGACCTCGGTCGACCAGGAGCTGGCCACATTCACCGCAGCACTGATCACGATGCGACGCGAGCACCCGGTGTTCAGACGCCGCCGGTTCTTCGCCGGCCGACCGATCCGTGGTGGCGACGAGTTGCGTGACATTGCGTGGTTCAGCGAATCCGGCCGGGAGATGACCGAGCAGGATTGGGCGGTCAATGTCTGTTTGTGCCTCACCGTATTCCTCAACGGCGAGGGCATCCCGGACCTAGACGCCCGGGGCCAGCGGGTCACCGACAACTCGTTCCTGCTCTGCTTCAACGCCCACTACGAGGACATCGACGTGCAGCTGCCAGGCAATGGCTACGGGCACCAATGGGCTGTCGTGCTGGACACCGCGACTGGCCAGACGCTGGGGACCCGCGGTGTCACCACCTTTGGGGATGCCAAGATCACCATCACCGGTCGATCGCTGGTAGTACTGGAGCGTGCCGCGTGACGCGACGGTGACCCCAGCCTCGACATACCGGCTGCAGCTCGGCGCCGACTTGACCTTCGCCGACGCCGCGTCTTTGGTGCCCTATCTGGCGTCGCTGGGTGTCGACGCCATCTATGCCTCCCCGTTGCTGGCGTCAATGCCGGGATCGCAGCACGGGTACGACGTGGCTGACCCGTGCCGGGTATCCGATGTGCTCGGCGGGGAGCCCGGCCGGCGCGCTCTGGTAGCCACTATCCGCGAACACAGTTTGGCGCTCGTGGTGGACATCGTGCCCAACCACCTCGGTGTGGCCGATCCGCAAGCCAACCCGGCCTGGTGGGATCTGCTGCGCCACGGGCCGTCCTCGCGCTTCGCGCGGTGGTTCGACCTCACCGGCTGGCCGCTGCGCCTGCCCGTGCTCGCCGACTCCCCCGATGCGCTAGCCGATCTTCGGGTAGACGGTGAGCTGCTGCGATACCACTCGCACGCCTTCCCGCTGGCGCCCGGCACCGCCGGCGGCAGCTCACAACAGGTCCACGAGGCGCAGCACTACCGGCTGGTCTCCTGGCGCTCGGACGTGGGTTACCGGCGGTTTTTCGCGATCAGCGACCTCGCCGCGGTCCGCGTCGAGGACCCGGAGGTGTTCGCCGCCACCCACGGCGAGGTGCTGCGCTGGGTTGCCGCAGGCGATGTTGACGGGCTGCGCATCGACCACCCCGATGGCCTCACCGACCCCGGCGGCTACCTGCACCGGCTGCGCGCGCACGCCCCCGACGCCTGGATCGTGGTGGAGAAGATCCTCGAACCGGGAGAGGAGCTGCCCCAGTCCTGGCCGGTGGCAGGCACCACCGGCTACGACGCGCTCGCCGAGATCGACGGCGTCCTCGTCGATCCCGCAGGCGAAGCCGTCTTCACCGCGCTGGACACCGATCTGACCGGCGTCCAGACCAGCTGGCCGGATCTGGTTCACGACTGCAAGCTCGATGTGGCCACCGGCATGCTCAACTCGGAGTTACACCGGCTGGTGGCGCTGGCGCCCACCATTCCGGCCGTGGCCGATGCGCTCGCCGAGGTGCTGGCCTGCTTCCCGGTCTACCGCTCGTACCTGCCCGATGACGGGTCCAGCCATCTCGATCAGGCCCTCACCCTCGCCCAGAAACGGCGTCCCGATCTGGCAACGGCCCTGGAGGCGCTCTCCCCTCGGCTGCGAGATCCGCGCGACGAGCTGGCCGTCCGGCTCCAGCAGACATCCGGTGCGGTGATGGCCAAGGGGGTGGAAGACACCGCCTACTACCGCTGGACCCGGTTCATCGCGCTTAACGAGGTCGGCGGGGATCCGGGGCGCTTCGGGCTGGGCCTCGACGCCTTCCATGCTGCCCTGGCCCGCCGCGAGGAGATTTCCCCGGACGGGATGACCACCCTGTCCACCCACGACACCAAGCGCTCCGCCGACGTGCGGGCCCGGCTTGCGGTACTCGCCGAGCTGCCGGACTGGTGGGCCGGTGCGGTCCGGGAATTCACCAGGTTGGCTGCGGCGGCCGACGCCCCGGTGCCCGATCCGGCCCTGGGGCACTTGTTGTGGCAGACCCTGGTCGGAGCGTGGCCCTTGGCACCCGAGCGGCTGCACGCCTACCTGGACAAGGCGATGCGCGAGGCCCGGACGCGCACCAGTTGGACCGACCAGAATGAACCGTTCGAGACCGCCATGCATGTCGTAGCCGATGCCGCGCTCAGTAATCAGGCGCTACGCACCACGGTGGCTGAGACAGCGGCGCGGACCATCCCGCCTGGGCGGTCGAATTCACTGTCCGCGGTGCTGATTCAACTCGCTATGCCGGGGGTGCCGGACACCTACCAGGGCGGCGAGTTATGGGACCTCTCGCTGGTGGATCCGGACAACCGCCGGCCAGTGGACTTCACTGCACGCGCGGAGCTGCTGGCCCGGATCGACCGCGGGTGGCTACCTGATATCGACGACTCCGGCGCGGCGAAGCTACTGGTGGTGTCCCGCGTGCTACGCGTCCGCCGTGATCATCCCGACCGATTCACCGGCTACACCCCGCTGCATGCCACCGGTCCAGCCGCATCACACGCCGTTGCGTTCGCCCGCCACGAGATGGTCGCGGTTGCCACCCGTCTACCCGTCGGGCTGGCCACCCGAGGCGGCTGGGATGAGTGCGCGCTGTCCCTACCGACGGGCACCTGGACCGATGCCTTCACTGGCTTCTCGACGTCTGGGGCGGTCCCTCTCGCTGATCTGCTCGCCCGCTATCCCATCGCCCTGCTGCTCGCTGACTGATTCCATCGGGCATTTACCGGTCCATGATCACGATCTGTGGTGAACGACAGCCACACACGATCAGCCCGACGCTGACACGGCGCAGGCACCATCAGTCCCGGCGCAGACCGGCGACAAGATCCACGGGGCGGACGGTAACGGGAAACGGCCGCCGCGCCTGCCACGAACGGCCACCCGCAGGGCACCCGACCTCGACATAGCGGTCGTCCACCAGGTCCAGCGCATGCAGCGAGGGCGCCTCGGGATCCGGGTCGACCAGCCAGTACGACGCGACACCAGCCTCCTCATACGCCGACAGCTTCGACAACCGATCGATCCGCCGAGTGCTGGGCGAAAGCACCTCGACGGCCAGCACGGGCGGCGCTTCGAGGAACTTGCCGCCCTCCACCGCAAGCAGGTCACCCCGCCGGGCCACCAGCACGTCAGGCTGCAACACGGTCCGGCGGTTGCCGCGCCACTCAAACGGGGCAATCACCACATGTAACTCCGATGGGCACGCGTCGCACAGCAGGCGGTAGAGCGTCCCCGCTACTTCCTGATGCCACACCCCCGGCGCTGGTCTCACCAGGAGCGTCCCGTCCAGCAACTCGTAGCGCAGCCCGTCAGCAGGCATCCGCTCGAGATCGTCGACGGTGAACTCCCCTGTCGGGCCAAACCCGTCCAGCCCAGTGGCCATGGCCCCATGGTGCTCCCTCGCCGTGGTCATGGCCAAGAGAATGCCACCCGACCCCGACAAGATCGGTGCCTGTGTCGGATCTGTGCCCTCGAGGTCAGCGGAAGAGCTTGCGCAACAACACCAGCACGATGAGCGCACCAAGGCCCATCAGCGAGTAGCGCACCCGCGGGTCGGCCATGGTGGTCTCCATCTGCTCCTTTCCGGCATCCACCAGGCGCTGCGGGTTCGCCCTGGTGCCGATCTCCTGGAGCGTCGCGGCGAGCGCATCGCGGGCCTGCTCGATGTCGCGTTCGATGGTGTCGGCGTCGCGGGCCATGAGTCCTCCTCGCGGGGTGTGCGTGCGGACACACCGTAGCCACGATGTGCCCAGGTGGCGAAGCCACCCCATCGGGCGGCCGGTACCGTCCGATCTCGTGACCGACAATGGCAGCCTCACCCCCGGTGACACCGCGCCGGAGTTCACCCTGCCCGACGCCGACGGCAAGCCAGTCTCACTGTCGGACTACCGAGGCAGATCCGTGGTGATCTACTTCTATCCCGCAGCCAGCACTCCCGGCTGCACCAAGCAGGCCTGCGACTTCCGTGACAATCTCGCCGAGCTGGACACGGCCGGGTTCGCAGTCCTCGGTATCTCCCCGGACCTACCAGCGAAGCTGGCGAAGTTCCGCGACGAAGAAGGCCTGACATTCCCGCTGCTATCCGATGTGGACCGATCGGTGCTCACCACTTACAGCGCCTACGGCGAGAAGCAGATGTACGGCCGCACGGTCACCGCCGTCATCCGGTCCACCTTCGTGATCGACCCGCAGGGTCGCATCGACAAGGCACTCTTCAACGTCCGTGCCACCGGTCACGTCGCCAAGCTGCGCAAAGACCTCGGAGTCTGACGCCCTATCCTGAATCCACCCATGATGCACCCATCACCGACCAAGCCGGCGTAGCCCAACGGCAGAGGCACGGGTCTTAGGAACCCGCCAGTGTGGGTTCGAATCCCGCCGCCGGCACCGAACCAGCTTCTTCAACACGCGTTGATCACACCATCCCGGACTCACTCGTGATCGTCTCGTGTCCAGCAAGAGGAAGCGATCCGTCAACACCAGACCGAGAGGAATCGGCAACAGAATCGATCTCACAGTTACAGCGCCAACCGCCACGCAACCACGCAGCATCGCCCGCATGATCATCCAAGCCAAACTCAGCAACAACAACGCGCTCATGACCGCGATGCACAACCAGCTGGAGCAGCGCTACCTCGTTCCCTCAGGACTACGGCATGGGATCTATCTCGTTTACTGGGTAACGCCCGATCAACGACCAGGGTCCTGGTCACGCACGAAAAATGCCAACAAAGGCAATCTCGAAGCGGAACTCAGAATTCAGGCGTCCAATATCTCATCGGACTCAGTCGTTCGGCCATATATTCTGGACATCAGCCGGCCAGCTTCCTAACGCCTACGCGCTAGCATCTTCGAGCCAACTCAACTTGCCACCGTAAGTACGCTCGCACGAATTTCGACGTTTGCTACCGTGGTATTATGATGGCAGGATTGACTCATGGGTGCTGAGAAGTTGTCGATCTCACTGGATGCGGATCTGGCCGCCTCAGTACGGGCTGCGGCGAGCGAGCAGGGCGTGAGCGTGTCGACATGGCTCGCTGAGGCGGCACAGGCTCAGGTCCGCCAGCGAAGACTGCGCGAAGCACTTGACGTTCTCGCGTCGGAGGAAGGCCAACTCGACCCCGCCGAGATTGACAGGTTGATCGCCGTGGCTCGACGGGCCTCGCGCGTGGTCATCGGCAAAGGCGCGGCGTGACTCTGGTTCTGGATGCTGGAGCCCTCATCGCCTACGAGAAGGGCGATCGAACCGTCTGGGCGTTCCTGGAGCGTGCGGGCCGAACCGGAGTCGACGTGCGAACCACGACCGGCGCGGTGGCGCAGGTCTGGCGCAATGGGGCCCGCCAGGCCCGTCTGACTCTGCTCCTGCAGGGGCTACTCGAAGTGGATGGCGACGAGATACTGACCACCGACCCGGACGACATCATAACGCTCGCTGCCTGTTCGACCACCAGACCAACAGCAGTTCCTTCAGCGGGGAGGGCGACTGAATCCACTAGATTTACCGGTCCCGACTTGCGGTATCTCGTGGCGGGGTGTGCTCGGCGTGTACCGCCCGCAGGGCCCGGATGGCGTGCACGGCATGCCGGCCGTCGGCGGACTGGATCGCCATGACTGCGATGTATTCGTCGTCGGGTAGCTCGAGGCGTGCCCACGGCGCGCCGTCGGGGAAGGACACCCGGATCACCAGCTCCCAGGGCACCGTGCGGGTTCCGAGCAGGTTGCGCACCTCCACGCCGTCGGCACCGGCGCGTACCCGGGGCCGGGTGAACAGCAGGGCCGCACCGGCGAGCAGCAGCCCCACCAGCACCATTGCCACCTGGTCGGAGAGCCGGAAGTAGACCCCGGTGGGGGTTTGCCGCAGCAACGCTGCGACCACCGCGAACACCACGGTCAGCACCACGGCGGCGGCCATCGCGACCCCGCGGGCCTTACGGGGCCGGACCTCGAACAGCTTCCCGGCGGGCTTCACGCCGCACTGCCAGGGCACCAGCGACCTGCACAACGGGCGCCAACGCGCGACACGCGGGGAAGGGGGGTCATGGCGCGCTCCGGGAAGCCTGACGTAGTTCGCGCAGCACCAGGGCGGTCTGCAGGGCGGCGACGCAGGCCTGGAATCCCTTGTCCTCCGCTGAGGAGGGCAACCCGCAGCGATCCAGGGCCTGTTCCTCAGTGTCGCAGGTGAGCACCCCGTTGCCGACCGCCACTCCCCCGTCCAGCGCGACCCGGGTGAGCCCGGCGGTGACCGCGTCGCAGACGTATTCGAAATGCGGGGTGCCACCGCGGATCACCACGCCGAGCGCGACCACGGCATCGTGGTTGCGGGCCAGTTCCTGGCACACCACCGGCAACTCGACGGCACCCGGCACCCGCGCCACCGTCGGCTCGGCGATCCCGGCCTCGGCAGCGGCGGCACTGGCCCGGTCCAGCAAGGCGGTCGTGATGCGCGCATGCCAGCAGGTCGCGGCGATGCCCAGGCGTAGGTCCGCGCAGCGAGGTACCTCCAGCGCCGGTTGGCCGGTCCCACTCATGGCCGCAGCGCTCCAGCGGGGCCCAGGTCATCGAGATCGTGACCCATCCGGTCTCGTTTGGTGCGCAGGTAACGCAGGTTCTCCGGGTTCGGTCGGGTGGGCAGCGGGACCCTCCCGGTGATGGTCAGGCCGTAGCCCTCCAGACCGGCCCGCTTGGCCGGGTTGTTGGTGAGCAACCGCATCGAGCGCACTCCCAGATCCACCAGGATCTGCGCCCCGGTGCCGTAGTCACGGGCGTCGGCGGGCATGCCCAGGGCGAGGTTGGCGTCCACGGTGTCGGCGCCGGCGTCTTGCAGCTGGTAGGCCTGCAGCTTGTGCATCAGCCCGATACCGCGTCCCTCGTGACCACGCACGTAGAGCACGACTCCGCGGCCTTCGGCGGCGACAGCGGCCAGTGCGGCGTCCAGCTGCGGGCCGCAGTCGCAACGCAACGAGCCGAGCACGTCGCCAGTCAGGCATTCCGAGTGCACCCGGACCAGCACATCGGTGCCGTCGCCGATGTCCCCGGTGATCAGCGCGATGTGCTCGACCCCGTCGAGCAGCGAGTCGAACCCGATCGCGGTGAACTCACCGTGCAAGGTCGGGATTCGTGCCTCGGCGACCCGAACCACCTGCTTCTCGAAGCGCCGACGGTAGGCGATGAGGTCCGCGATGGTGATCAGTACCAGGTCGTGCTCGGCGGCGAAGACCTCCAGCTCGTCACGGCGGGCCATCTCGCCGGGATCCTTGGCTGAGACGATCTCGCACAGCACCCCGGCCGGCGGCAGGCCGGCCAGCCGCGCGAGGTCGACCGCGGCCTCGGTATGGCCGGGGCGGCGAAGCACCCCGCCCTCCTTGGCCCGCAGCGGCACGACATGGCCCGGCCGGGCGAAGTCGATCGACTTGGCGTCCGGGTCGGCCAGCAGCCGGATGGTCCGGGCGCGGTCCGCCGCCGAGATTCCGGTTGTGACGCCCTCGCGGGCGTCCACCGTCACGGTGTAGGCGGTACCCCGCTTGTCCTGATTCGTGTGGAACATCGGCGGCAGATCCAACCGGTCGCAATCCTCACCGGTTAGCGGCACGCAGATGTACCCAGAGGTGTACCGGACGGTGAACGCCAACAGCTCGGGAGTGGCTCGGGACGCGGCGAAGATCAGGTCGCCTTCGTTCTCGCGTTCCTCGTCATCCACCACGATCACCGGGCGTCCGGCCGCCACGGCGGCGACCGCCCGATCGATGCCGGCAAAGGCGCTGGGGGTCATCCTGTCCTCCTCCCCCGCATCATCCCTCAGCATCATCCCTCAGCCTGCCGCCGCCAGAACCAAGATGTGGCAAGGACAACCGCTCGACATACTCGGGGAGTCTTACCGGGCTTCAGCGATGACGTCTTTGACGCCCAGCCCAGGCCACCCTGACGGCTGGCGGCTAAGGTCGTGACCAGTGCATTCAGGTTGAGATCGCAGTTACTGGCCGCCTCAAGGGGAGCCCATTGATCGACTGTGCCGCCCTGTACAGGGAGTCACGCGAGCGCATCGGTGCGCTGGTGTGTGATGTGAGCGAGAAGCAACGCGCGTTCCGCGTACCCGCCTGTCCGGAGTGGACCATCAGCGACACAGTGGCGCATCTCGCTGCCAATGCCGCCGACGAAGTGGCGGGCACGCTAACAACCATTCCGGACGACGAGCAGACCGCCGCCCAGGTCAAGCAGCGCCGTGGCCGCCCGCTCGAGGAGATACTCGCCGAGTGGGGTAGTGCCGCGAAGCAGATCGAGCCATTAATAGCGGCCCACCCATTGGCGATCGCATGGGTCAATGATGTGCTCACTCACGAAGCCGACATCCGGGGGGCCGTGGGCGCCGGACGGCCCCCTGAGTCAGCTTGGACCGCGGCACTGGAACTGGCTCGCCCTCTCCTCGGGAAAAGGCTGGGCCACATGGGTGAACTCACGATCCTCGACGGCGAGCACCGCTTCACCGTGGGTTCCGGCGATCCGGCAACGACGATCGAGGTGGACACCTACGAGTTCTGGCGGGCCGCGCTCGGCCGTCGCAGCCGGGCCCAGATGGCCGCCTGGAAGTGGTCCGGCGATCCCGAACCTTACCTGCAGGCGATCCCGAGATTCGGACCGACCGAAGTAGATCTCGTCGAGCCGGCGGTTCCTGCAGCAGGATAACCGCACATTCAGACAGAACCTACTGCGCAGATCAGCCGCCAATTCATGGTCTATTTTTGTCGATTTATTAGCGTTCTTGCTGATCAGAACGAGTATAGGGAAGCATGATTCGCTCGACATATTTCGCGA
>CAXUFG010000175.1:0-11051 GCA_964250265.1 uncultured Pseudonocardiaceae bacterium
ACCCCCACCACACAACCAACCCATGCCAAACCCCCCAAGATCAACCGATAACCGCTACCGTCGACCCCACCAACCACCGGTGTTGCGAGGACTCCCTGAACCCAGGAAGCCCCACCAGCTCTGCTGTTGAGCTCGGGAACGGGAGAGCTGATCAGCCCGATTATTACGGAGATGCGATGACACCTGACGTTGCTGTCGTGCAGCGGATGTACGCGGCCGTCGCCGCGGGCGATCTGGACGGAGTCCAGGCCTGCTTCGCGGCGGACGCGCTGTGGCACATTCCCGGTACCAGCGCCATTTCCGGGGACCACCGCGGCTGGGCAGCGATCCGCGAAGTGGTCACCACGGTATGGCGGCTTTCCGGCGGCACCTTCCGCTCCGATCTGGTCGACGTCGCTGTCGGGGAGCGGTATGTCGTCGCCGTGCAACACGCCACTGGGCACCGGGACGGCCGGGTCCTTGACATCACCTGCTGCCAGCTGATGCAGGTGTCCGGCGGCGTGATCACCGAAATGCGCGGCCACTACTCCGACGAGGCGGCGCTCAGCTCATTCTGGCGGTAGTGACCGGGATTCCCCGAGCGTTCGAATTCAAGCAGGTACCGCTTGCGTTCCAGGCCGCCCCCGTAGCCGGTGAGGTCACCGGTGGAACCCACGACGCGATGGCAGGGCACGATGATGCCGATCGGGTTGCGACCATTCGCGAGCCCGACCGCTCGGGCAGCGGTAGGACGTCCGAGCCGCTCGGCGAGCCGGCCATATGACGTCGTTTCGCCGTAGGGAATCTCCCGCAGAGCCGCCCACACGGTGCGCTGGAACGGGCTGCCGGCAAGCGTCACCGGAACGTCGAATTCGGTTCGTCTCGCGGCGAAATACTCCTCCAGCTGCGTGATCACCTCGGTGAACGGCGTGCGGTCCCGAGGCCCGAACGTCTCCTCGAGCGGCCGGTGCCGCTGCAGGTCCATATAGAGGCCGGTGAGAATGCCCTCAGCGGCTACCAGGGTGAGCGTCCCGACAGGACTGTCCACCACAGTGTGTACTCGATGCTCCACGAGTGGTCCTTTCTCAGGCAGGCAGGCGGTTGATGGCGTGATCGCTGGTCGCCCACAGGTACTGGACGGCGTATGCGCGCCAAGGCCGCCAGGCGGCCGCGTGGCGGGTCAACCCCGCGGCGGTCGAGGGCAGCCCCACATCATCGGCGGCGCGCCGGATGCCCAAGTCGCCCGCCACGAAGGCGTCTGGATCGCCCAACGCGCGCATCGCGATCGTCTCGATGGTCCAGGGGCCGAAGCCCGGCAGGCCGGCAAGTGCGGCGCGGACCTGGTGCCAATCGCTGGCCGGCCCCAGGTCGATCTCGCCACTGGCCAGCGCACCGACCAGGGTGGTGAGCGTGGTCCGGCGCGCCTGCGGCAGGGCGAGCGCAGCCGGATCGAGGGACGCCAGCGCTTCCGTCGTGGGGAACAGGTGGGTCAGGCTTCCGCGCGGGTCGGCCACCGGCTCGCCGTGAGCGGCCACCAGCCGGGCGGCGTGGGTTCGGGCGGCCTTGGTGGACACCTGCTGCCCCAGTACCGCGCGGACCGCGAACTCCGCCGCGTCGACGGTGCGGGGCACCCGGCGGCCTGGGTTCTTCTCCACCAGCGGGGCGAGCATCGGGTCACTGCGCAGCAGGTCGTCGACGGCCACCGGGTCCGCGTCGAGGTCGAGTAGCCACCGGCACCGGGCGATTCCAGTAGACAGATCGCGCAGGTCCGTCAAGGCCAACCGGCACTCGATGTGATCCGGCATTGGTCGCAGGTTCGCGACACCGTAACCGTGCGGCAGGCGCAGAGTCCGGCGGTAGGCGCCGTCCCGCCACTCCTCCACCCCGGGCACGGCGGTCGCCGCGAGATGCCCGAAGAGGTTGTCCGGGCACAGCGGCGCGCGGAAAGGCAACCGGAGCAGCAGCGATCCGGACGTGGTCGGCGGGTGTCTGCGGGCGGCGCGAGCTCGAAGCTCTGTCGGGGCGAGGGCAAAGACCTCACGCACCGTGTCGTTGAACACCCGGACGCTGGCGAAACCCGCAGCAAAGGCGACGTCACTCATCGGCAGGGAACTCGTCTCGATCAGCAGCCGCGCGGTCTGGGCGCGCTGCGCGCGGGCCAACGCCAGCGGGCCGGCCCCCAGTTCGGCGAGCAGCTGCCGCTGGATCTGCCGGATGCTGTACCCCAGCCGCGCGGCCAGGCCAGGGACACCCTCACGATCGACTACCCCATCGGCGATCAATCGCATCGCCCTGGCCACCAGGTCGGCGCGGACATTCCATTGTGGAGACCCCGGGCTGGCGTCGGGCCGGCACCGCTTGCAAGCCCGGAACCCGGCCTGCTGTGCTGCCGCCGCGCTCGGGTGGAAGCGCATGTTCTCCACCTTGGGCGGCACCACCGGGCAACTCGGCCGGCAGTAGATGCCGGTGCTGACCACCGCGATGTAAAACCAGCCGTCGAACCGGGCGTCCTTGGACTGCACCGCGCGCACGCACCGCTCCACGTCCTCGTACATGACCGCCAGCATCGCCGCTGACGCCGCCCAGAGCTAGCGAGAATGCGACATCACCCATGGGAACCACAACCTGACGGCCCTGTTCCGTGCTCAACCTGCCGCCCAGAGCGCGCAGATCGGCAGCGCCCACAGCCGGTCGCCGAGTTCGAAAGGCTTCGGCCCGGTATGCAGGACGATCCCGCGGATGAACCGCTCCCCCAGCTCCTCCCGCAGCCACGCGAGATGGCGGGCGTCGCGGGCAGACGGTGCGGCGCCAGCCTTGACCTCGACTGCCACGACGCGACCACCACCGAGATCAACAACAAGATCGATCTCCTGGCGTCCGGACTCGGTCCTCAAGTGATGCAGCCTGGCACGGCGCCGCAGTGCGATCTCCGGCCGCAACTGCGCGGCGACGAATGTGTCCAGCACCCGCCCGAGCAGGTCACCATCGCGCAACACGTCGGCACGATCGATTCGAGCGGCGCTCATCGCCAGCGCCGGGTCGACTATGTAGCGCTTCGGTCGCTTCACGAGCCGAACCAGCCGGTTCGACGACCACGCCGGCACCGGGTCAAGCAGGTATAACGCCTCCAGCAACCCGTCGTAGGCGTCGGCCGTACGCTGATCGATTCCCGCAGCCTGAGAGAGCGTCGCAAGGGTGGGCAGCCCCGCGGTCGATAGACCCAGTACCTCCAGATAGTGACGCAGCCGCACAGGATCCCGGATCTGCCCCGTGGCCCGCACATCGCGCGCCACGACGTGGTCCAGGTACGCGTCGAGCCAGTCCTGGCGGCCCAGCGGACTCAACCGCAGCGCCGCTTCGGGGAAGCCGCTGCGCATCGCGTGGTCGATATAGCCGTCGATGTCCGGCACGATTCGCGGAAGGCGAAGCCGGTCGATGTCACCCCCCATCGCCAGCTCGATCAGCCCGATCCCGCCGGTATGGCTCAGCTCCCGCTCGGTCAGACCGTGCAACACCATGCGCACGATCCGCCCGGTGCCCGGCCAGGTGCGCTGCGTGAGCTCCGCCTCGACACTGCCAGTCAGCAGGAAACGCCCAGGCAGCGGGTCGTCATCAACAGCTCGCTTCACCGCCCCCAGAATCTCCGGCACCTCCTGCCACTCGTCCAGCAGCACCGGGCGCTCCGTCCGCCGCAGCGCCGCGTCCGGATCCGCTCGCACAGCCGCAGCCACCGCCGGTTGGTCCAGGCGAAGTACCTCGGCCGCGAGCCGGCGCGCCGACGTGGTCTTTCCAGCGGCGCGTGGGCCCGTGACCATCACCGCCGGCAATTCCTCAAGCAGCGCAGCCAACCGCGCGTCAGCCAGCCGCGGCACGTACTCGGCAGCGTTCACCGCCCAACGATACAGAATCTACGCACCGCTCGATGCACGTTTCACGCAGGATCGAGTCCGATTTTCCCGCCGTGTGCCAACGTCACCCCGCGCGGGCGTCGGGCCTGGTCAGGTTTGCGGCGTGAGCGACCAGGACACGCCACACTGCCCAGAGTCCGGTCCCGCCGGTCACATCGTGAGCGATACGTCAGACTGTTCGATCTTGAAGCCAAGGGTCTGTCTTGTGGATTTCGGATGGACTCGGGTTGGCTCTGAGGCTCCCGAACTCAACAGCAGAGCTGTTGGGGCCCATGATCAAAAAGCTCTGCTGTTGAGCTCGGGAGTGTTAGTGGCCTGGAACGCCCGGTACGCCGGCAGGCCCAGCGGCGGGCGCAAAACAACTAGCCGGGCTACTCTGCGTGCAGAGAAGGCGACTTGTCGTAACGATGACATCATCGGCGCCGATGTACTGGCAAGGCGTGGTCCGGTTCGTGATAGATCGGTAGGAGGCAGTAAGCGTGACGCCACAGGTGAGGATCCCGGGTACCCCAGGTGCACAGTTCTCGACCCGACCGGCCCGCGGGAGTGGCCCCCGGGGAGCGGTGTTCGGCATCATGCGGTCGTTGCGCCTGAGCGCGGCATGCGCCGCGGCCGGGGCGCTGATGGTCGTGGGTGGTCTCGCCGGGGGCGGTAGCGTCAGCCCAGAAGTCGACGCTCCGCTGGCGAAGGTAGCTCAAGCCCTGCCAGTCACCCAGTCACCGGCGGCCCCCCGGCCGGTTGAGCCCCAACCCGCCCAGAAACCTCAGCAGGCCCAAAAGGCTCAAAAGCCTCCCTGCACGGGGGCCCGCACGATTCATCCCGCTGAACCCGGCTACCGCCCCTGGGTCGACGACGACCACGGCCGCGACGCCTGCGAACGCTGATCACGAAGCGCGGGACCCGACCGAGCGCGTGGTGCAGAAGCTACAGTTGCCGGGGACAGGTCTCCCAGCAACGCGCCGGAGGTGAGTCGTGAACGAGAGGCCGCCCGTCGGCGAGCGGAACCGGAGTCCGGAGATCGACACTACGATTCCGCATTCGGCTCGGTTCTGGGACTACCTGTTGGGCGGTAAGGACAACTACCCGGTCGACCGCGAGGTCGGCGCGCAGGTGCTGCGAATCGATCCCGATCTGCGCGACGCCGCTCGTGCCGACCGCGGGTTTCTGGTCCGGGCCGTCCGGCACATGGTCGGAGAGGCCGGGATCCGCCAGCTACTGGATATCGGCACCGGGTTGCCCACGGTGAACAACACCCACCAGGTCGCCCAGGCGACCGCACCGGAGTGCCGCATCGTCTACGTCGATAATGATCCGCTGGTGCTGGTTCATGCGCGCGCCCTGCTCACCAGCACTCCGGAGGGCGTCACTGCCTACCTGAACGCGGACGTGCGCGACCCCGAGGCGATCCTGGACGAGGCTGCCCGGACACTGGACTTCACGGCGCCTGTCGCATTGATGCTGCTGGGCATCATCAACTACATCGGCGATGATGCCCAGGCGCATGCCGTCGTCAACCGGCTCCTGGACGCCCTGCCCTCGGGCAGTTACCTGGCGATATCCCACCCCACCGCGGAGATCCATGGCGAAGCGGTGGACGCGTCCATGCGGCGCTGGAACGACAGCGGCGCGGCACCGATCAGGCACCGCACCCGCCAGGAGATCATCGGCTTCTTCGACGGGCTGGAGCTGCTGGAGCCTGGCGTGGTGTCGTGTTCGCTATGGCGCCCGGACCGTAACGAGGTCGGCATCCGCGCCGAGGTACATCAGTACTGCGGGCTCGCCCGCAAGTCGTGAATCGACTCAGGTCTCTTTGAGGGTGCTGTTCAGGAACCGGATCGTCTCGCCGGGAGATTTGGCCTGGACACATAACCTGTCCATGACCACCAGGTAGTGCTGAACATCCTCGCTCTTGTCCAGGTAAAGGGCGCTGGTCAGCTGCTCGAGGTAAACAAGGTCGGGCAGGTCGGGTTCGGAGAACCGCAGGATCGTGAACGGGCCACCCACCGCCGCGTGCGCGCCCGAGTAGAACGGCATCACCTGCAACGTGAGGTTGGGAAGCTCGGCCATCTCGATCAGATGTTGGATCTGGTCCCGCATCGCCGCGCGGCCATCAAGACGCCACAGTGCCGCCTCGTCGATCACGCCCCACAGGTTGGGACCTTCGGGTTGGCTGAGGACCTTCTGGCGTTTCATCCGCAGCGCGACCCGGCGGTCGATATCGGCCTCACACAGGTCTGGATTGCCGAGCTGGATGACGGCGCGGGCGCCCTCCTCAGTCTGCAGCAAGCCGGGCACGAGCTGGGGCTCATAGGTGCGGATGACCGAGCTCGCCTGCTCCAAGCCGAGGTACATCTCGAACCAGTGCGGGAGGATGTCGCTGTAGTGATGCCACCAGCCGGGCACGTTGGCCCGCCGCGCCAATGCCAGGAACGCACCTCGCTCCTGCTCATCGCTAATGCCATAGAGAGTGAGCAGATCTGCCACGTCACGCTCCTTGAAACCGACCCGTCCGAGCTCCATGCGGCTGATCTTGGCATGGGAGGCTCGGATCGCGTGGCCAGCTGCTCCAGCACTGATTCCGCTCGCTTCACGGAGCTGCCGTAGCTGATTGCCCAACACAATGCGCAGCGCGGTCGGCCCTTGCGGTCGTACCTGAGCGTGACTACTGGCCAGATCATGACCCGACCGTGCCGCCCTCACCATTCCTCCTACGGGTGAAGTACTACGGATGGTCTCACCATAGACCGCACCAAGACCACTCGGAACCCCGGCGGTCCCTTCGGGGCACCGGGCCGCGGCTTAACTGGCCCGCTGGTCGAACTCATCGTCCTTCATGGCGCCGACGAACGCGGCCATCGCGGCGCGGGTGTAGATCTGGGCGGGGCCCCCCGGATACCGGGAGTTGCGCACAGCGATCTTGCCGCCTCTGAGCTCCGCCAACTCCACACAGTTGCCATTGGGATTGCTGTGACTGCTCTTCCTCCACGTCATACCCCACACCGGCATACCGTTCGTGACCTGCGGCATCTCCCAACCTCTTCCATCGGCTCCGGCCGGCTGCCCGCCACCGGAGCGGTCATGACACCCGCGAACGACAGGCGCGACCATATGTAATTGCATCGGTACATGCATTGGTACAGGACGTTCTGGGCACGGAGCGCCGCGGCATTCCGGTGAATCACTCAAAGTGCCTATTCGCACACGGAAAGCGCGAGGAGAGGTTCGGAAGAACTACGACAGGCCAATTACCGTCAGCAACACCGGAGGCGGCATCGATGGGCCGAAGGCCACCTGGTTGGCGGGGGTGAACACTGCGGTGAGTGAATGGGTGCCCTTGGTCAGCTTCGAGGTGACGGTCAGCGCGAATCCACCGATCACTGGCCGCGGAATCCCCAGCTCGGTGTCCCCATCCTTGAATTGGACGGTTCCGGTGGTGTTGGCCGGCGACACCTGCGCGACGAGGATCACCGGGGTGCCCTGGATGACCGGGCCGCTCGGCGTCACCATGAACGCGGTCGCGGTGGCTCTTGCCCCGGGTGCTGCGCTGACCACAGAGGAGACCGCCGCAGAGGTCGACCCGTGGGTGCCCGTCGGATCCGACGGGGTGAACACCGCGGTCAGCGAGTGAGTCCCCGGCGCCAACGTCGTGGTCGTCGAAGCGGAATTTCCCGAGACGGCCACCGGGCCACCGATGCTGCCGCTCCCGTCCTTGAACTGCACCACGCCGGCCACCCCCGGCGGGCTGATCGTCGCGGTCAACGTCTGCACGGTGTTCGCCGCCGACGGCGAGCCCGGTGACACCTCCAGCGTGGTCGCCGTGGCCGTGAGCGTCGTCGCGCTCTCGGTGCCGGTGGCGCACTGGGTCAGTGCTGCTGTGAAGTCGCACGGTGGGGGCTGCGGGACGGTCTCGATCAGCAGGTCCCGGAACTCGTCGCGGCCATCCGTCGAGCCGTCCGCGGAGAAGTTCACGGCCATGTCGTAGAGGTTGTTGACACCGTGGCGCCACTGGTCCAGCGCTTTCGAACTCCAGAACGAGCCGGATCCGCTGATCGGGGTGAAACCGGCCGCGCCGGCGTCGGGCGCGAGCAGGGCCGATGTGCCGAGCACCAGCCCCAGCAGCGTAACCAGCACGGCCAGTCGACGCTGCCGCGATGTGCTACGCGGCATCACTGCTATCCATCCGACCGCCTCCCGCACCGAGCGACCTCGCGACGCTGCACCCCGAATGTGAATGGCAACTGGTCACGAGATGACAGCTGGCCCCACAGGGGATGACTACCTGCCAGCCCGGTGACCAGGTCAGAGTCACGCTCTGTCACAGACGTCGGCGGCAGGACGGCATGACCTCCGCCCAGATGGCCACCAGACTCCAATTCCGCAATTGCGGAGCAAATCTTGATTATTTTCCAATTTTTCGTAGTATTTGAGGTTGATTTTCCCTCGTCGGCAGGACTATGGAGGTGCTAGTCCATCGGGGACTATGCCAGCGGCAGACCATCGAGGATGCTCACCTGGTCGATCACTCTCTGGCACCGTGTGCGACGCACCGCGGAAGTGCCTCACTTGACGGTGATGGAGAGCGATGGTGTCGTACTCGACGGCCCCCGGCGGTGCGTGCTGGCGGACGGCTACGTTGTGCACCTCACGGCTCGCGAGACTGCGGTACTCGGCGCTCTGATGGCTCGCGCCGGCCAGGTGGTTTACCGCTCTACGCTGGCGGCCGCGGCATGGGGCACCACCCAAGCAGACTATGACGCGCTGGATCGGCTCCTGAGCCGATTGCGCCGCCGGATAGAGCCCAGCCCGCTGTCACCCATCCGGCTCACTCGCGCTGGCGATGCCGGCTACATCTTTGGCTCGACACCCGCACGGCACATCCACCCGCCCGGGACCCCACAGTGACGTTCACAGAGCCGGCAAGAACACGTCCTGACACCTGGCTTTGTCGGCGCCGTCGACGGCCCGCAACGCGAAGAGCTTCCGGGCGAGCAGGGACGGCGATGTGACCAGCTCGGGATAATCAGCAGCCCGATCAACCCGGTAGCGCTTTCCCCCGCGCTCGTAGATGACCGCGTCATCAGGGTTTTTCGCCAGGTACGCCCTGAATGAGTCCCAGGGAAGCAGATAGTTGTCGGCAGCGTACCAACTCAAACCCTGATCACTGGCAGCGACGACCCTCACCAGGTCGGCCTGGCGGCCCCCGAGCGGCAGCGAAGACCTGACGATGAAGTGATTGCTCGTCCCGCCTACCATCCTCAGATTCGAGTACATGGTGTAGGCGTATGCGGTCCGCAACTCGAGGTAAGGCAGCAAGCCATTCAAGACCAACAGCGCAGGGACCATCGCGAGCCAGATCGGTCCGTTGCCCCGGAGAGCGAACGGTCGCTCAAGCGGCTGTCCTCGGTGCCGAGCCAACCACAGAAAGACCCCCAGCAAGAGGGTGGCGTCGAACACGTACCAGACGAACAAGCGTCCTTCGCTGAACACGAAATAGGCGAATTCGCCCCTTCCGATCCACTGAGCTGCCAGGACCAAGGCCGTAACAGTCATCCAAATAATCCGAGGCCGCGCACCTTTCCCTCTGATGAAGGCCACGGCGCTCGTTGCGAACCTTGCAGGCAGGAACAAAATGAACATGGCGGCCAGGACGGACGAGAAGTCAACGAACAGATGCAGTCGGTCGAGGGCGATCGAACTGTGAAAACCTAAGCCGAGCACAACGCCGACAACTCGCGCACGCTTGCTGATGAGCAGAAGGGGAATCGACAGCTCGGTCATCGTTGTGACGAACGGAAGAAGGCGCGCCAGGCCTCCCTTGCCCACCGTCAGGGGGGTGTTGAATCCCATGGATCTGGCGGTCTCGTCGAAGTAATAGGTGCTGCAACTGACAGCGGTGTCAAAGAACGCCGAGTTCAGTTTCGAAAAAGCTGCAAACGAGTAAAACAGGACAAGGCACCATCGAGCGGGCGGCAGGAACGCCTTCGCGAGCTTGGCCCGGTCGATGCTCCACTCCCGCACCGTGGCCAGCGCAGACAGGATCAGGGCCAGATCCACAAAGGCCGCCACGAGCCAATGGTTTCCCAGCGTGGGGGCTTCCTGCCAGGCGGAGATCAGGCCGATGACCCCCACCGACATGAGCGGGAAGTTAGATGTCGGCCTGACCAGCAGCCAGATCGCACATATCGCCAGGATGACATGGGTGATGCCTAGCGTCGTGGGGTTGACGAATAAGCCTATCGCGGCACCGCTCGGCCCTAAAACATGAAAAAGCGTGGCGACCGCCCACAAGACCGCAAACAGGGTAAGCGAATCCTCAGCTCTAGTCTTGGACGCGGACGATCCTGGGTTACGCTGAGAGGTTTCACTCACGGGTCCTCGGCCGCGCCGACGTTCACGCCGTCGAACTGGCACTGGGTGCGATCCAGGCGTTGTTCTGGTCGTGCCACACTTCAGCCATAAGCACACCTCTCGCGAACACGGTATGACGTTGGGACGCTGCACCCAGAAGATGAACAGAAGAACTCATGCCGTCGACCAGAGGATTACGATATGACCAGCGTCAGGATCAGGAGACATCCAAGACCACCTCCGGCGTTGCACTCAAACACGAAGCCGTGGTGACAGACTCAACAGAAGGCCATGATCATTACTATAGAACCTTACGATCACCGAACCACACCGAGATCGACGTCGCCTCAAACGAGGCCAACTTGATATGCCCCCACATTCCGGATAGCGGACCCTGGGGTGCAGCGGCACCAGCCGGGTCCGCTGCGTTGCCGGCGAGGACGGTCAGCATGCTATCGGTCAGATCGACGTCACCGCAGGTCAGAGCCAGCACCTCACAGCCCGGTACAGGCAAGCGCCGACTCCGGGAGCTCCGCCGCCCAGCTCGGCGACGTTGGTTACAACTTCGGCCCGACAGCCAGACCGCGTGGTGCTCTCCAGGGCCTACCCGATGACGAGTTCGCTGTGCATACCGTCGTCCGGCGTGAGGTCCCGGCGAGGGCCAGACATAGGCCGTGTCGCCAGCCGGACGAGGTTCTCTTTCAAACGCGAGCAAATCTGGGCGCCGAACATCGGCACGTCGAATCCGGCCGAACTAACGGTGCGCACTCGCGAGTTGTGGGGGGGGGCCGCACGCCCCGCGACCCGCGCCGCAAA
>CAXUFG010000176.1:0-10986 GCA_964250265.1 uncultured Pseudonocardiaceae bacterium
ACGCTCGAGCCTTCTCTGAGAAACTCGGGGCACATCGACACCTGCAGGTCGGGGCCGACCCGGCGCCGGGAGGGCGTCTCGAGCAGCGGCACGACGGCCTCCTCGACCGTGCCCGGCGGCACGGTCGAGCGGATGACCACGGTGTGGGGACGGTCCGAGTCCCTCAGGGCTGCTCCGATCTGCCCGATGACCCGGCGGATCTGGCTCAGATCAGTGCTCCCATTGTCGGCTGACGGAGTTCCGACGCACACCAGCGAGAGGTCCGCGGAGCGCAGGCCGTCACGAACCGACTCGGTTGCCCGCAGCGCGCCCGAAGCGACCGCCGCGGCCACCAGCGTGTCCAAGCCGGGCTCGACGACCGGCGGCCGGCCCTCGTTCAGCGCCAGCACCTTGCCCACGTCGGTGTCAACGCCCACGATGTGATGCGCGCGGCTGGCCAGGCAGGCGGCGGTCACGGATCCCACATAGCCAAGTCCGAACAATGCGACGTTCACAGGATCCCTACTTCTCATCGGGGGCAGCGGACGGTTCGAGTACGGGTCGACCGTTCTCGGATGGGACGGGTGGCTGGCGAAGCCTCGGAGAGCCCCCGACTTCCGCGTGCCGGCCTCGAAGGACCGCGTGCAGCCCGTCCCACAGCGTGCCGTCGGAGCGGTCCTTCGGATCGGGATGCACAAGCACCGCACCGATCGGGGAGATCTCGGAATGAGCGAGCTGCCGGGCGATGGTGTGCAGCGCCAACGTGGTCGCGTAGCCGGCCTTCACGACCAGCAGCGCCTCCGTGCCCAGCCGTTCGAGGTCGACCCAGGATGTTCCGGGGCCGACCGACCCGACGCCGAGGTAGAGCTCCGGTTGCTGGCCCGGAGAAGGCTGATCGGCGGGCAGGTCGGTGACGTCCACGATCCTTGCCGTACGGCCCGGCTCCTGGCCGGCCTCGCGCAGGCCCCCACGCCTGAGGTCAGCAACGACCACCACCGGCCGCTCGGCGGCGACCTGTTCGGCGATGTCGAGTGCGAGCGGCCCGGCCGTGGCCGGACACCCGATTTCGAGCAGTGATATCGATGTGTCGGCGCTGCGGACGACATGGGCGAGTGTTGCGGCTACCCGCTGTCTCTCGCGGACGGGGCGGGAGCGGCGCCACAGCCTGCGCGGACCACGCGGCGGGCGAGGCAGCTGCGCGATGACCGACACACCTAGCTCGGCGGCGATGTCGCGGCGCAGGACCGGGCGGTCCCCGGTCACGCAGAGGACTGCTGCCAGGGCGAGCCCGACACCCAGCCCAAGGACGAGACCCACCACCGCCTTCGTGACCACACTCTTGAGGCCGCCGAGCGCAACCACCCGGGGCGGGTCTACGAGTCGGGTACCGGCAATGACCCCGGGAGCTCCGATACGGGCGTCCTCGGCCCGTTTCTCCAGATCCAGTACCTGCGCCGAAAGGCCGGACCGGACTTCATTGAGAGCATCGAGCTGGGCGGGGATGGTTGTCGAGGAGATCGTTTTGTTGACGACAGCGAGAGTGCTTTCCAGCCGTGCCCGTCGGTCGAGCAGCGGCTTGACCTGCGCGTCGACCGCGTCCTGAGTTCGCCTGAGATGGTCGGCGATGAAGGCGTCGGCGAGTGCCTGGGCACGCAGTACTGCATCGGTGCCGCTGCTTCCCGATGCGGTGATCTGCAGGATGTTCGACGTCACAGCCTCACAGGAATAGCCGCCGAGGAAGGCTCCAGGACTCCCCGTCACGTTGATCTGCTTGAGCGCAGCTGCGGCTATCTGACTCGTCTGGCAGAGGACGACGTCGGTCGCCATCAGGCTGCTCTGCGCCGACACCGAGTCATCCGCTTGGACCACCAGCAATCGGGTGACCGCCGTCGGAGGGGGCGGCGACAGGATGGTCAACAACACGCCTGCGAAGAACCCGAGCAGCGCCAACGACAGCCACGTGCGCCGGCGCCAGCGAATGCCCGCGATGAGACGCTCAAGGTCCAGCAACGGCTGGGCCATCGGCGTTGTGCTCATCGCGGTCACGCCGGGTCGCTGCCCGCGCGGCTATGCGGCGATCCGACCGCTGCCCTGCTCTGCGGCTGTTCAGGGGTTGCGCCCTCCGCGTCGCCGTCGTCGACCAGTGGCCGCACGATGAGCGCCCCCGCTACCGGGTGGCCCGCATCGTGACATGCCTCTGCGACAGCGAGCAGCTCCCATGCAGTCCTCGTCCCGGACGTCACCACCACCAGAGCACCCAACGCGTGCTGACAGTCAGGGACGGTCGGCCGTGCCGCGGAGACGGGCACGACGCTGAGCACTGCACCGTGTGTCGACTGGGCGTGATCCACGCTCGTGCCGATTTCGACCTGAACCGTGGCCGCGCCCGGGCTACCGGCGCCCAGGAAGGCCTCCACCGTCCCAGCAAGTTGGGGACTGCTGGTCACGACGGATACCAACCGCCCGTCGACCGTAGCGGCGAGCGCGAGCGAACCCACTGCTCGAGTAGCCAGCACGTCGTCATCGACGAGGACGACGAGTAGCCGCGCGGACTCCGCCGCCGCGCCCCACAACCGAGCCAGTACCCGCCGGTAGCGCAGGAATTCCAGCGACTGATCGTGCCCAGCGGTGATCGGTTGCACGTCCCACCGGGCATCACTGCGCAGCAGCCGCTGGAGCAGAGACCGCCGGCCGTGAGCGTGATGCCCGTTCGCCGCACCATTCGCAGGCAGCGCGACGGCCGTCTCGGCGGGCGCATCAACTGTGCCGAGAACAGGTGCGCCCAGGGCGGCGGCGATGTCCGAGCTACGACGCAGCCGGCGGTCGGCCCGCCGAACCGCGACCGCAATGAACGCGCCGATCGCGGCGCCGACTGCGGCGGCGCTGGCCACCAGCTGAAGCCGGGTCAGCGTCACCGGAGCCGAGGCCGCCAGTGGCGCCTCGATGACGCTGAAGCTCTCCCGGCTGACCGCAGCCGCAGCCTGTGTCGTCGCGATCCGTCCCTCGAGGTCGGCCAGCTCCTTCACGGTGTCCGTGCGGTTATTGATCAGTTGTTGCTGTTCGGCGCGCGCCGCGACGCCCTGAGCGTTGTCCGCAGTCAGCAGCCCAACCGTCCGCTGTAACTCACTGATGCGCCGGTTCATGTCCAGGACCTGCTTCTGCAAGCTGTCCTTGCGCGGTCCCAGGACCTCACCGGAGGCGTTTGCTGATGTGGTCAAGATCTCGGTCGAGAACGCGATGTATTGCTGTGTCACTAGTTCCGCGAGCTGACGCGCCCTTCCCGGGCTGTTCGCCCTAGCTTTGATCTCGACCACATCCCCATCCGCGACAGCGGACGTCACCGAGTCGCGTAGGCCAGGCCCGTTGACACGCCAGTTCAGCCCGCTGGCTGCACGGTCGAGGACCACCAGGCTCGTCGCTATCTGGGCTTCGCTGAGCATTCGGTCCTTGCCGGGATCGCCCTGTACGAGCACCCGACTGCTGGACTCGTAGGCCGGCGGCCAGAGCAACGAAACGGCAGCACCAACCACCGCGCCCAGAACCGCGAAGACAAGCAGCAGTCGCCACCGCCTCCGCACCGTCTGTCCGATCATGGACAGGCGAATCACATCATCACTCAACGTCAGATATCCCAGGCAGTGCGTCGGTGCCGCTGATACGGCTTTTGCCACTCCACGCGAAGGCATCGCCAGTAATCAATTCCCACCGCCTTGCGTGTGCTTCCGCGGGCTTCGCTCACCAGGGATTCCGCTGGAGCCGCCGAACCGAAACTGTCTGCCAGGATCGGAGCCATTGAGCTTATTGGTGGTAGTGGTGGTGGTGCCCTGCGGGGGAACACCACCACCGGAATTGTTGCGCAATATCAACAGGGCTTGCAGCAAACAGGCTTCCTCGGAGCCTCTCCGGCAGAGGAACTGGCCCGCCATTGGCTTGGGCGGCTCTTGCCCCGGCTGAAGCTGCACCAGGACACAGGATGGCGATCCTGCGCTGAGGTCCTTTGGCAGCGTGCACATCCATGTATTGGGTTCAGGGGGCGGCCTAGGGGCACTCGTCGGTGTTGGCGGAGCACTCGTTGGCGTGGGCGCAGGAGCAGCGGGAGGTCTCGTCGGCGTAGCCGCTGCCGGGGCCGCAGCGGCCGCAGCCCGCGCAACGGGTGCAGGGGTGACCGCCGCGGCGGCAGGCGCAGCGGAAGCAACCCCCGGCTTAGCCGGGGCAGACGCTGCAGTCGGAGCAGACGCCACCGCCGGAGCAGACGCCACCGCCGGAGCACCCGTGGGCGTTGCGGGAGCACCCGGTTGGCCCGATAACAATAAGGCGATCGCTCCTGGTGCCGTTGCACTAGCCTCGCCGCAGGAATCTAGACCGGAGAGGATATGCAGCGCTTCAGTTTGCTCGTCGAATGTAAATGAGGACAGATTTTTCCCATAGACAGATTGAAGCGCTCCGACAGCATCTCCTGTGGAATCAATCGCCTGGTAGGTTTGGTTCGCCCTCGTCAAAGAATTAGGTGTCCCTGCAAATGGTTCAGCAACCGCGCTCATACCACACTGCACGATTGATTTCGTGCTAGGTTTCTGCTGCCCCAGCGGATCCAACTTACCGGATACCGTGTCAACACTCGACGCACCGCAGGCGGACGCAACCATGAGCGCCAAAATTGACAATCCGCCGGATGCTATGCGGCGATAGCGGGGCAGCCTGTTATTTGGGCCCGCTCCGGCGCTACCAAGGCTCCTGTGACGCCTGCTCACCGTCTGCGACCGATCATTGAACGCACCTCCACATGGCGGCTGCTGGCTCGTCAGGCCGCGACGACGAGACGTTGTCCCGTCCACCTCAACGACTCTTGATGTCGCGTGCGGTGCCTACACTGTGTAGCCAACATCCGGGCGATCATCGATGCTGACTTTGTTCGACTATCGCCCGATTTTCATCTTCGTTACAGCTCGCGAGAAGAATGCCGACACATTTGCCCGAATGGAGCAACATGGCCCACTTTGATCATCGAGCCAAGATAACCGGCATTGCCTTAATCACTGCGTTACGAGTTGATGCCTAACTGTGAGCGGTCGGTGGCACAGGGCGACCTGGAATGCCCTTATTAGTCCGCCTGCGGGCGAGGAGGTCGGAGGTTGATCAACGGCGCACTCGCCTGCAGCCAACCCAGTTTTGCGAGACGTCCGCTGCGGTCGGGTGGCGGAGCCGTCACAGCGCCGACCGCCGGCGATCCCGCCGGGTCGATATCGCGCTTCCCGCCGCGGGAAGGTTCAGAGCCAGACCACCCCCAATTAGTCCAAATAGCGCAACAATGACTGCTGCGCGTGACCCCCAGCGATACATTCGGTGAGGAATGCCCTACCACTTACCCGAAAGCAAGCCGGCGTGGTAACGCAACCGTCGATCACGACGATGTTGGGGTACGGCACGATCGTCGGGGCCACCACCGTGGGATGGAATCGCGGCCGTCAGGATTGACCCCGGGAAGAAGGCGCCGCAGCGGGCAAAGCGCCACCACCCTTCCCGGAACTGCCGCGCGCCTTTTAATCCACTCAACTCGCACATGAATCACTCAAATGGATTAACTCAATCGAGTGATTTTCAACTTCAAAATAGCTACATTAAGGCGTTCATCGGCTCAGCCGACCCGCCCGAAGATAAGGAAGTTCATCATGCGGCTACCATACGAGACACCGAGGGTCACCATGGTGGGATCGGTCAAGGATCTCACCCAGGCTTTCAACTCCTCACTCCTGGCTGACAACATCACCGGCTCCCCAGTGAACGGTCTGCCTAGCCAGCCCGGAGGCTCCTGATTGATGAATGGGCTACAGCACTGGCGCGCCAGTGCTGTAGCCCATTCTTGAGTCCGGCATCGACCAGAAAGAGAATGCCGTGGCGCTGTACCAGATGGATCCGTTGGAAATCGCCGGCGGCTGGCTCCATGGGTTCGACCTGGACCCACTTCCCCCAGATCCGCAGGTCACTCCTCGCGCGGCTCTCGATCGGATCGTCTCCGGCTACCTGGCCCGCCCGCCGTGCCTGCTCGCGTTCTCGGGTGGTCGCGACTCATCCGCCCTGCTGGCGGTTGCCGTGTCGGTGGCCCGCAGGGAGGGGCTGCCGCTGCCGATCCCGGTCACTCTGACATACCCGGGAGTGGCGGGTACCGACGAGTCGAGCTGGCAACACCTGGTCCTCGATCATCTCCAGCTCACCGAACGTGTGGTGCTCACCGTGCGCGAGGAACATGATCCTCTAGGCCCGGTGGCCACCCCGGTGCTGCGCCGCCACGGCACGGTGTGGCCCCCGAACTTCGCCCCGACCTGGCGGATGATGGACCTCGCCCGCGGCGGCGTCCTGCTCACCGGGGAGAGTGGCGACGAGGTCTTCGGCCACAAGCGAATCACACCGCTGACCAAGGTCCTCGGAGCCCGCGGCCGGGTCAATCCTCGCCTCTACCCCTATGCTGTGCGGGCTCTCGGTCCGGGCCCGCTGCGTCGGCGAACCGCGTTCCGGAACCGCTACCGGCGAATCTGGTTACACGAGCCCGTCGAGGCGCTGATCGGTGCGAGGGATGCCGCCGACGAGGCGGCGAAGTCACTGCACGCCGGCCGCAACGCCTGGCAGTTCACGGTCCGGCGAGGCGTCCACCGATGCTACGAGACGTTGCGGACGCTGGGACGCGAGATCGATGTCGAGTACGTCCAGACCTTCGGGGAGCCCGACTTCGCCGCGGCGCTGGCGTACGCGGCCGGCTTCTGGGGATGGACCGGGCGGACCGCCACCATGCTGCGTCTGTTCGGTGACCTGCTGCCGCGTGAGCTGCTCGGGCGCACGACCAAGGCGCACTTCACCCACGCTGTGTTCAATGAGCACACCCGGTCCTTCGCCCGCGGGTGGAACGGCAGCGGTGTAGACACCGACCTCGTGAACCCGGAGGCGTTGCGGGAGAACTGGCTTTCCGAATTGCCGCACCTGCCCACCATGAGCCTGCTGCAGCAGGCATGGTTACACGCCCAGCAGGTCGCCACGGATCTTGGGAAGCCGGCTGCGCCGTCCTCGCCTCCCGGTCCTGGGGGCGACAGTGCTGCACCGGCCGCGAGGTGAGCCAGCGACAGCCGGCCGCCGAGGTTCCGAACGGCCGGGTGGATCCGCTCGACATCTTCCGCGAGGAGCGCCGCCGCAAGCCGTCCACGTGGGCGTTGCCCCGCGTGACGCGCCGTGCGCTGCGGCTGGTCTGGCACGCCAGCAGATCGGGATTTCTCACTGCTGCCTTCTTCCAGATCCTCGGCGCCGTGATGGCCACCGCGCTCGTTCTTGCCAGCAAACTCGCCGTGGACGCCCTGCTGGCCGCTGAGCGTGGCACCGCCAACATCGCAACCCTGGTGCCGGTCATCGTGTTGATCGCGGTGGTGACCGCGGTGAGCGCCGCCTCGACCGCGTTGCAGGCCCAGCAGCAGCGACTACTCGGCGAGCACGTGTCGTGCGCGGCGTGGGACCGCATGCTCGACGTGACCGGACGGGTCAGCCTGGAGTTCTTCGAGTCCCCACGGTTCTTCGAGCAACTCAAGCGAGTCGAGGTCAACTCGCTCGTTCGCCCGGTGACCGTGACGACCGCGATCTTCGGGCTGCTAGGTGGGCTGCTCGGCGCGGCGGGCCTGTTCATCGCGCTGCTGACCATCCAGCCGCTGCTGGTGCCGCTACTGCTCGTTGCCGGGGTGCCGGCAGTCTTGCTCACCCACCGCGCGGCCAAGACCGAGTTCGACTTCGCGGTCCGCTACACCCCCACCGCGCGGGTCCGGGATTATCTCCGCTCGCTGCTGACCGGCAGGGATGCCGCCAAGGAGGTGCGGGCCTTCGGCGCTGAGCGCGCCCTGCGGAAGCGGCACGACGTCGCCAGCCGACGAGTACTCCACGGCGTGCACGGCCAGGTGCGCCGCAGGCAGCGCTACGCCGCCGCGGTCGTCGTGTGCAGCGCGATCGTGCTGGCGGCAACGCTGGGGCTGATCCTGTACTTCGTCGCCACCCACCGAGTGACAGTTGCGGGAGCAGGAGCAGCTGTGGTCGCCGTCCGGCTGCTGTCCTCCCGGCTCGACCAGCTCGTGAGCTCGATCGGCACGTTGTTCGAATCCGCCGTTTTTCTGGAGGATCTCGAGCGGTTCCTCGCGCTGGCCGTGGAGGGGGACACGCCGGGAACCGGCACGCCCGCCCCGCACCGGCATGAGATCGTGCTGAGCGGGGTCAGCTACACCTACCCGGGCAGCGACCGTCCCGCTGTCGATCGGGTCGACCTGCGCATCGGAGCCGGCGAAGTGATCGCGCTGGTTGGGGAGAACGGATCCGGCAAGACCACCCTCGCCAAGCTCATCGCCGCGCTGTATGCGCCCACCGGGGGGAGCATCCGCTGGGACGGGGTGGATACCAAAGAGCTCGCGCCGGCAGACGTTCGCCGTAGCGTGGCAGTGATCTTCCAGGACTTCGTGCGCTACCAGCTGTCCGCGCTGGAGAACATCGGATTGGGCGAACCCGACGAGGTCGAGAACGAATCGGCCGCACGGCAGGCCGCTGTGCGGGCCGGCGCTGCTGGTTTCCTCGACACCCTACCGCTGGGTTACCACACTCTGCTGTCCCGAGAGTATGCCGACGGCCGTGACCTGTCGGTCGGACAATGGCAGCGCGTCGCATTGGCCAGGGCATTTCGTCGGGATGCACCACTGGTTGTCCTCGACGAACCCACAGCGGCGCTGGACCCCCGCGCTGAACACGCATTGTTCGCCGACGTCCGTCGGCTGCTGCACGGCCGCTCGGCTCTGCTCATCTCACACCGGTTCTCCAGCGTGCGTACCGCCGACCGAATCTACGTTATGGAATCGGGACGCATCGTCGAGAGTGGCTCGCACAGCGACCTGATGGCCTCTGAGGGCCTCTATTCAGAGCTGTTTCAGCTGCAGGCCCGCGCCTACCTGTAGCCGACTCTTACCCGCAGTCGTCCCAGCCCAGTCGATCCAACAATTGAGCGCCGGTGTCGGTGACGAATGGGGGGCCCCACGGCACGACTGCGAGGTACACGGGTACGCGTTCGACGAGGTCGGCGAGCCGGTTGAACTGATGGGCGAGAACGGCGGTGTCCACCCAGCCCGGGAGTCGAGGGAAAAAGCCCAGCAGAACGATGGCCCGCGCGGGACTCAGGGGCGTGAGCACCAACTCGGCCTGATCTCGCGACGGTACGGGAACAACCACGGCGTCGAGCGCTACCGGGCCCTTCGACCAACCGGGCAACGCCATCGCGCTTCGGCCGTCGCTGGTGGTTCGGATCACGCCCGGCACAGTGAACAGCTCCTTGAGCATCACGGCCGCTGGCCGCAAGCGGCTCTCCACAGCACCGGGTGAGAGCAATGCACGGGTGCCGTCGAGGTCGATCCGGGCGATGTCGTCAGTGATCATAGCCGCGCCACCTGCGCACATCAGCGTCGCCATTGTCGATTTTCCCATGCCGGAGGCGCCTACAAACGCTAGAGTGCGCCCGCGCGCGCGGACCGCGCTCGCGTGCAGGACCAGATGCCCTCCCATGATCAGCCGAAACGCCATCAGGGCACCAGCTGCCAGCACGGAGACCATCCCCGGATCGCCCTCGGGACTGAGCTTCCAGGTTATCTCCGTCAGGTCGCAGCTCACGTCGAAGTCGCACAGGCCGTCATACCGGAGGCGATACCCTTGCGGTGTCCTGGCAGCGGCGAATCCCGTTCCGCGGCTCTCGTCGCGCACCTGAGCAAGCAGGTCACCCGGCTCCGGTACCCAGTGGATGTCGATCTCATCCGTCGATCGACGCAGCGTCACTTCGGGGCGCAGAGATGCGTCGACTTCCGGGAGGTAAAGATCGAGGTCGCTGGCGATAGTGCACCCGTAGACATGGTGCAATCGCGTGCACTCACTGTCGGCGGAGATCACGAAGTTCCTGGTATTGGGTCGCGAGCGGATCCAGCGAGACACCGGCTACGACGAGCCAGGCATGCGCCGCGAGCGCTCCGGAATCGTCTTTTCTGACACCGATCAACAGCGCCGGGTCCAGCCTTCGAATGCGGTGCCCGAGCACCAGAGCTCGTCGAAGGCACGTACCGCCGAATGGCCAGTACCTGAATACTCGGTTCACCCCCAATGCTCGCCGCCGGATCCAGGTTACTGGCAGGCCTTGCGAGTGTAACGAATCCGGTTGCTCGCGGTACTCACAATCGTGCGCGAAACGGATGCCAAGAAGGCGGGTGAGGCGAGGAAGGCTGCTGAGCCTGAGGCCGATTTCGACCACGATCGCGATGAGCAGGGCGAGCGCGACCTGCGGATCAAACAATCGAAGGCTCCGACGCAGGATAAGCCTGCTATTCGGCCAACTCGTCGTCGACATCAGCGGGAGAGCAGGCCGGCGTCGGACAAGTCGGCGATGAAAATATCGACGTCGAGACGGGCCGTGTCCTCGTCAACCTGGAACGCTGCCAGCAGGGCGGCTACTAGCTCATCATGATCGTGCTCCTCACGCAGCAGTTCGAACAGCAGGACGCCGCTCCCGCTGATCGTGAGATATCGGGAAGCGTCCAGGTCGAGAACCACGACCTCGTCACCGACTTTCCGGCTCGACAGGCCGCTGTCACGAATGCGCATGATACTAGGTTACGGCACTGTATTGTGGCACTGTCAAGCCCCGCGGATAGCAATGCGAACCGGCTCTGCGGATCTTTGTTGGATCCGGCCTGGGGAGCGATCGGAAAAATTCGTCAGCGCGTACTCAGTTCAATACCGACAGTGACTCAAGGAAGCTATTGATAGTACTTTTGGGTTGAAATCTGTCTTGATGGTAACAAATTCGGGTAGAGCTACGAGATGGTGCCCTAGCGTCCGGTTCACGCGGTGGGAGCACTATGAACGCAGTTCAAATGATGGAGGCTTAGCGGTGCATCGCACCGCCACGCCTAGGGCTTCGACCATGTCGTCCACAGTGATGGACTGGGCGTCGCGGTG
>CAXUFG010000177.1:0-937 GCA_964250265.1 uncultured Pseudonocardiaceae bacterium
GGGTGTCTGCGGGGGTGGAGAGGGCTTCGGTCAGGCGGGTGGCGAAGGCTTCGGCGGGGGCCACCCATTCCCGGGCGTGCTGGTCGCGGTCGAGGTCCCAGACTGGAACCAGCACCCCGTGGGCACGAAACGAGCCGGCGAAGCGGGAACCCTCGCCGAGATCGAGCTCGTCATGGGCCGCCAGCCGGGCCAGCGCCGCGAGCAGCTGTTCCTCCGGTTCTGGGCGCACCCACCTCAGGTGCGCCTTCTCCCCGGCGTCGACCCAGTAGGCGCCCTCGACCCCCGCCCCGGTGACCGCCTCGGTCGGCATGATGGCCTCGTTGGCCCGCTGCAACGCGGTCGCCGCCTCACCGGTCGGGGATTCCTCGCCCGGGATCCACCAGGTGAAGTCGGGATACATGGTGACCTCGAGCGTGGCGTCGGGTCGTAGCAGTTCCTGCAGCCGGATCTGCGCACCCTCGGCCGTGGTTCCGACCACTGGTAGTACCGAACCGGGCGTTGCGGACAGCGCCCAGCTCACCGACCGGCCGAGATCCCGGGACAGATCCCCAGAGCGGGTGAGCACCTGCAGTCCGACCAGCGCGGCACCGTCGGGCCGCACGAACGCGGCGGCCGCCCCTGGTAGCACGGTGGCCAATGTGACGTCCCGGTCGCCCGGCTCCGCCAACGGTAGCGGCGCGTTCGCCGATGGCACGAACTCGCGCAGCGCGATGAGCTGGCACTCCGCCGCAAGGCCCTCGAACGGGCGGCTGACGATGACATCCCGGGCGCCACCCGGTTCGCCGTGGCAGGCCTTGTACCGCTTGCCCGAGCCGCACGGGCAGGCCTGACGGGGATTGACTTGACCATCAGCTTTGGTTTTGGTCACGGCGCACACGTTATAGCGTGTGCGCCGTGACCTCGTGCGTGGGGAAAAGGTGAGGGTGGCCCGCTTGGC
>CAXUFG010000177.1:947-10972 GCA_964250265.1 uncultured Pseudonocardiaceae bacterium
CCGGGGGGGGGCCCCCGGGGCGCCGCCCCCCTCTCCCCCCCCCCCCGAGCCCAGGAGCCGCACAGCGGCTCCTGGGCTATTCGTCGCCAGATAGGCGACACCGAACTCGGCGCACAGCGCGACGTCGGCGGGCTCGTCAACGGTCCAGCAGTAGGTCAGGTGGCCGTGCGCCGCGGCCCGCAGGACGAAACCCGGATCGGCCTTGAGCGCGCCGAACCTGGGCCCGGCGATGTCCGCCCACGGGGGCAGCTCGCCGGAGCGCACCCCCCGCAGGGTAGGGAGCAACGCGACGGTGGGCACCTCCGGCGCCTGCGCTCGCACCCGGCGCAAGGCCTTGGCCGAGAACGACATGATCACCACTGGCGAGGCCTCCCGGGATTTCGGGCTGGCCAGACCGTGCTCGCCGAGCAACCCCACCAAGGTGGCTTCAACCAATCCGCCCTGCGGCGCCGGGTGTTTGGTCTCGATGAACAGCTGCACCGGATCCGGCCAGTCTGCGACGAGAGCGAGCAACTCGTCCAGGGTAAGCAGGCCGATGTGGGGCCGTCCCTGGTCAGGGGCCTCGAGGCCGCCCTCTGGGGCGTCGAGCTCCTCGCGCCAAGCGCCGAAGTCGTGGGCGGACAACGCAGCCAGGTCATAGGCGCTAACCGGGCCGGAGCCGGTGGAAGTACGGTCGATCCGCCGATCATGGATGCACACCAGGTGGCCGTCCCGGGTCAGCCGGACGTCACACTCCAGCCCGTCAGCGCCCTGTTCAAGAGCAAGTACGTACGCGGCCAGGGTGTGCTCGGCCAGCTCCGCTGAGGCCCCCCGGTGCGCGACGACCCGCGGGGCTCGGCGACGCATGCGGCTGCTCAGCCTCGCAACCCGGGGCCTCGCAACCCGGGGCCTCGCAACCCGGGGCCTCGCAACCCGGAACCGCCGGACACCCGAACCACCACCATCCGGCGAGCGCTGGCCAGCTTCGCCGGGCTGAGCAACCGGGTCAGCCGCTGCACCACGACGATTGTGGTGACCGCAAGGATCCCCGCGACCAGGTCCGTGACCACGTGCAGCAGCACGCCATCAGCGCGCGCCTGCACGCCCTGGCGCAGGTTCCACAGCAGGGCGGTGCCCGCCAGCACCAGCCCCGTTGCCCACACCACCCACCATCCGATGACCAGGCCGGAGGGGCGCGGCCGGCGGCCCGGGTCCTGGCCCAGTGCAGCGTGCTCCAGCTCAGCGAGCACCGCGCCCGGCACCACCAGATTCAGCCCCGGTATCAGCACCCCGAGGACCAGTTGCCAGCGCCGCCGGGCCGGGACGACCGCCGAGTACCTGGCTGCGGCCGTACTGGCGTGCACCAGCCAGCCCAGCGTGACCGCACCGGCGAGGACCGCCGAGAGCAGCGACACCACCCCGCCGGTAACGACCAGCGCGTCGCTGGCGTGCAGTGGACCCGCTGGCACCGCATCAAACCGGCTGTCCAACAGCAACGCATAACGCCACGCCTCAGCTCCACCGGTGACCAGTGCCAGCATCGCCGTCAACCCCAGCAGCGGGACCGCCAACGCAGCTAGGCCGCGCATCTGCTCATCCGCCTGCGAGGACATGGCTACCTACAGCACGCGCGGTGCCGCGCCCGACGGTGCTCCATCAGATTCGGCCACCATCGGGCGACCGGCAGCAGCCCAGGCGCGCATCCCACCGTCAACGTTCACCACATCCCATCCCGCCTGCTGGAGAGCAGCGGTGACCCGGGCCGATCGCCCTCCGGAACGGCACACCACGCGCACCGGACGATCGGGAAGCGCGGTGGTGAGCTCGTCGAGCCGTTGAAGTACCTGACCCATGGGAACGTGCACGGCCGAGGGCGCATGCCCGGCGGCCCACTCGTGGTTTTCTCGGACATCCAGCAGCACCGCGCCCTCAGGAACGTCTGCGACCGTGCAGGCAGGAACCGGAGAGGTCATAGTGGCTCATCGTGCCACATGATGGCTCTGCAGCGGGTGAAGTTGATCACTGAGACCGTGTTACCGCGGGGTTCGCCGCCACCAGCGAGGACCGCTCGGCGCCGGCACCGGTGAGCGCGCGCACTTCCATTTCGGCGAAGCGCGCCTCGTCGGGCGGGTCACCCTTGCTGAGCACGGTAGCGACATATCCGAGGAGGAAGGCCAGCGGCACCGAGATCAGTGCCGGGTTCTTCAGCGGGAAGATCGCAATGTTCAGATCGGGGAACATCGACTTCGGCGTACCCGACACCGCCGGCGAGAAGATGATCAGCACCACGCAGCTGATCAGACCGCCGTACATGCTCCACAGCACACCAGTGGTGTTGAACCGCTTCCAGAACAGGGAGTACAGGATCGTCGGCAGGTTCGCCGAGGCCGCCACGGCGAAGGCCAACGCGACCAGGAATGCGACGTTCTGACCGAGTGCGGCGATGCCACCGAGGACTGCCAGCGCGCCGATGACGACAGCGGTGATGCGGGCGACCCGCACCTCACTGTCCGGATCCAGATTGCCGCGCTTGATCACATTGGCGTAGACGTCGTGCGCGAAGGATGCCGACGCGGTGATGGTCAGTCCGGCCACCACGGCGAGGATGGTGGCGAAGGCGACGGCCGAGATGAATCCCAGCAGCACCTCCCCGCCCAGTTGGTAGGCCAGCAGCGGCGCCGCCGAGTTCTCCTGCCCGGGCATGCTGGCGATCCGCTTCGGACCGCCCTCCACCAGTGCCGCTGCTGCATAGCCGATCACCAGCGAGAACAGGTAGAAGATGCCGATCAGCCAGATCGCCCACACGACCGTGCGGCGGGCCTCCTTCGCGGTGGGCACCGTGTAGAAGCGCATCAGGATGTGTGGCAGCCCCGCGGTGCCCAGTACCAGGGCCAGTCCGAGCGAGACGAAGTCAATCTTCGTCGTGAGATTCTTGCCGTATTGCAGGCCCGGCTCGAGCACGGCCCGACCCTGCGGTGAGCGCGCCGCCGCCTCGCCCAGCAGGGCAGAAAGGTTGAGCCCGAAGGAACCCAGCGCCCAGGCCGTCAGCATGCCCGCGCCGATGATCAGCAAAGCGGCTTTGACGATCTGCACCCAGGTGGTGCCGCGCATCCCGCCGACCAGCACATAAAAGATCATCAAGAGGCCGACCGCCGCGACCACCAGCGCCTGGGCTCCGGTGCCCTTGACGTTGAGCAGCAGCGCGACCAGACCACCGGCGCCGGCCATCTGCGCCAGCAGGTAGAAGAACGACACCACTAACGTTGACACCGCCGCGGCAGCACGAACCGGCCTACGGCGCATGCGGAAGCTCAGCACGTCACCCATGGTGAACTTGCCGGTGTTCCGCAGCAGCTCAGCGACCAGCAGCAGGGCGACCAGCCAGGCGACCAGGAAGCCGATCGAGTAGAGGAAACCGTCGTAGCCGTAGACCGCGATGGCTCCGGCAATACCCAGGAACGATGCCGCGGAGAGGTAGTCGCCGGAAATCGCGACCCCGTTCTGCGGGCCGGTGAACGAGCGTCCCGCCGCGTAGTAGTCGGCGGCGGTCCTGGTGCGGCGTGAGGCGCGGAACACGATGACCAGGGTGACCAGCACGAAGAAGACGAAGATGCCGCCGTTGAGCAGCGGGTCACCGACGGCGCCCTGGGCTAACGCTGCGGTCACCACGCGCCTCCTTCGACCTGCTCGCGGATCCGGCTGCCGATCGGATCGAGATGGCGGTTGGCGAATCGCACATAGATGGTCGTGATAGCGAAGGTGGAGAGGAACTGAAGCAAGCCGAAGATCAGCCCGACATTGATGTTGCCGGCAACCTTGATGGACATGAAGCGCGGTGCGAACGCGGCCAGCAGGACGTACAGGGCATACCAGGCCAGGAAAAACGCGGTCATCGGGAAGATAAAGCTGCGTAGCCGCCTGCGCAGGGTCGCGAACTCGGGGCTGTTGTGGGCCAGGACCCAGGGGTCTACCGGACCCCCGTTGCTGGCACCGCTGGCGGACACCCTGCCGGCAGCGCCGACAGGCTCGGTGGTGCTCAAGCAAACACCTCCAAGGCAGTGATAAATGATCATTTGATGCTACGTGCGTCGCGGAGACCGGGACACCCTAGTAGCTCACCGTTCACCACCGTGCACAGGAATGTTGGACCGTTCGGCTGTCCGGAGTAGTTACTTACGGTGCCGACCGCCGCGCATCCGGGGCAGCGTGGCAGCAGCCATCCCGGCGCGGGCGCCCAGCTGGCCCAGGTCCCGGTCCTCCGACAACCCCAACCGGTCGGGTGCGTGCAGGCGCAGCAGGATACGGGACACATCGACCGAGATCCGGTCGCTGGTGCGATTGCTCACCACAATCATGGTCAGAAAGGCCAGCGGCACGGTAAAAATCGCCGGCTGCGCCAGCAACACCTGCCACTCGGGCGGAAGGACGCCGGCCGCGGCCGGCAACACCGCGGCGAACGCCAGGCCGCCGCCGAGCAGGATACCGGCCGCCGCGCCGGCGTCGGTGAGCCCACGCCACCAGATGCCCAGGACCAGCAGCGGGCAGAACGACGAGGCTGCCACGGCAAAGGCCAGCCCGACGCCTTGGGCCAGATCCAGTGACGACACCGCGAGCATGAAAGCCAGCGGGACCGACCAGGCCGCCAAGGTGGCCACCCGGAAGCCTCGGAGCCGGCCAGGTAGCACGTCGGTGGACAGCACCCCCGCGACGCTCACCACCAGCCCCGTGGCGGCGGAGACGAACGCGGCGAAGGCCCCCGCCGCGATCAACGCACCGAGCAGCAACGCCGGCCACCGGCCGAGCATGGCGTGCGGTAACAGCAGCAGCGCGGCATCGGTGTTCGTGCCGGCCAGCAGTTCCGGGAGGTAGAGCCGGGCAAGCCACCCCGACGCCATCGGGAACAGGTAGAACATCCCGAGCAGCGCCAGCACCAGCAGCGTGGTCCGGCGAGCCGCCGACCCATCGGGATCGGTGTAGTACCGGCCCAGCACGTGGGGCAGCCCCATGGTGCCCAGCAGCAGCGCCACGATGAGTGAGTACGTGGCCAGCAGCGGGTGCATGCCGGCGCCCATCGGGCGCAGCCAGCGGCCGTAGTCCACCGCGGCGTCGCTGATCACCGGGATCCGGCTGCCTGCGTCGAAGTGCAGGGTGGTGCCCTTGTGGACTAGGTGCTCAGCGGCTTGCCAGTCGGCCGGACCGTTCTTGTCCTGCGTTCCGGACAGGGTGACCCGGGTCGGCTCAGTGATCTTGAGCACCACGTTGCGATCGACAGTGACGTCCGTCGGGCGAGAGAAGGACGGCGGCGCCGGGGCCCCGAGCGAACTCCGGGCCCCCTCGGGGTGGCCGGCGTGGTGGATCAACAGCACGAAAACCGGGATGGCCAGCGCGGTCAGCTTGATCCAGTACTGGAAGGCCTGCACGACGGTGATCGAGCGCATCCACCCGGTATAGATATTGAGGGTCACGATCACCATGACCACAGCCGCGCCGATCCACCTCGGCTGGCCCGTGACGGCATGCACGGTGAGACCGGCGCCCTGCAACTGCGGGACCAGATAGAGCCAGCCGATGATGACC
Source organism: uncultured Pseudonocardiaceae bacterium (assembly GCA_964250265.1). GTDB lineage: Bacteria > Actinomycetota > Actinomycetes > Mycobacteriales > Pseudonocardiaceae. Next base: position 6,504 of record CAXUFG010000177.1, read on the forward strand.
ACGAAGGCGATGCAGATCTGGCGCAGTCGCGCCGAACCCAAGCGGACCTCGGCGAAGTCGGGCAGCGTGTAGGCGCCGGAGCGGCGCAGGGGTGCCGCCACGAACAGCAGCAGCGCGAGGTAACCCGCGGTGAACCCCACTGGGTACCACAGTGCGTCCACTCCGCCCTTGAGTACCAGCCCGGCGATCCCGAGGAAGGACGCCGCGGACAGGTACTCCCCGGAGATCGCCGCAGCATTCCAGCGTGGTCCTACCGTGCGGGCGGCCCGCAGGAAATCCGAGGTCTGCCGGGCCTTCGCGCCGTAGAAGCCGGCCAGCATGCTCACCCCGGCGACCACCACCATCGCCGCGATGGTGACGTACAGCGCCGCCGGCCCGGGCACGCTGACGCTCAGTTCTCGACCATCTCGGCGAAGTCCTGCTCGTTGCGCTCGGCGCTGCGGTTGTAGGACCAGGCCACCGCGACGAAGAACGGGTAGACCGCCAGGCCGAGCAGCAGCCACGGCAGCCGCAAGCCCAGGATGGTGGTGGTGCCCAGCGGCGGCAGCAACGCGAACGCGACCGGGATTGCGCCGAGCACGACCACGATGAGCAGCATCAGCCGGATCGACAGCAGCAGTTGCACCCGTACCAGCTGGCGGACCAGCACCTCACCGACGCTGGTCTGATCTTCCAGCTCGGCAAGGGTCCGCACCACCCGGCGGTTGCTGCGCCGCTTGGCCAGCACGATCCGTTCCCGCTTGGCCGTCTTGACGCGAGGGCCGAATGGGTACACCGAGCTGTCCTGCGCGGCGCGCTCCTCGGCCTCCGCTCGCTCCGCCGCCCTGACCAGTGCATCCCACGGGTCGCTGTCCGGCCCGGTCGCGTCGGTGCTGGTGTCCTCGCTCATGTCCCGGCAACAGTCATCGAGATGTCCAGCCCTGCTTCGCCGCGCGCACCAAGCGGTCCTTCAGCTCTCGGGTGTGTCTACGGCTGACCGGAAGTTCGGTGGCGTCGTCACCGTTGCCCACCCGGACGACATAACCCGACGCCGACATGCGCAGCTCAGTCACCAGCGGCAGGGCGACCAGGAATGAGCGGTGGATCCGCACGAAACCGGCGTCGGACCAGCGGTCCTCCAGCTGGGACAGCGGGATGCGGACCAGGTGGCTGGTGCCCTCACCGGTGTGCAGCCGCGCGTAATCCCCATGCGCCTCCACCCAGCGCACCGACGAGCGTGGCACCAGCTTGGTGGTGCCAGCGAGCTCGACGGGGATGACCTCGTCCTCGTTGCTCTGCTCCTGCCCCGGGGTGGCCGCGTCCCGCCGCGAAGCGACGATCCGCCGCATCGTGTTGGCCAGCCGTTCCCGGCTCACCGGCTTCATCAGGTAGTCGGCCGCGCCGATCTCGAACGCGTCGAGGGCCTTCTCGTCGAAGGCGGTGGCAAACACAACCGCCGGCGGGTTGGGGATCGTGTTGAGCACGCGGGCCAGCTCAAGGCCGTCCAGCCCAGGCATCTTGATGTCCAGGAACACCACATCGACCCGTGGCAGCGGGGTGCCATTGGGGCTGCGACTATCGGGCCGCAGGATCGACAGCGCCTCGGTGGCGTTCGTCGCCGTCATGATGGTGCCGATTCGCGGCTCGGCTTCCAGCACCTCCAGCAGCATGGCCATGGGACCTGGCTCGTCGTCCACGGCAAGCACAACAAGCCCGGGGTTGTCGTCGTTGCCGCTCATTGACCGCCTCTCCGCCGATCTGGTGCCCCCGAATTCAGCCCCGACTACACCTACCGACCATTCATCCTGCACATGGCCAGTATCGCTGTCCACGGTTGTGGAGATCTACAAGCCGAAGCGGGACCAGGCGGCCCGATGCTCCAGCGCGTCGAGCACCCCCAGCATGGCCGCAGCCGGGACGAGCCCCAGCCGGGCGAGCAGTGGGCGGCGTCCTTCCACTGTGACGATCTCCGCATCCGGGTAGCGCTTGGCTATCTCCCCGCGCAGCGTGCCCAGCCCGTCGACCAGGCCCAGCTCCTGGGCCCGCTGACCGGTCCACACCTCGCCGGTGAACAGGTCCTGCTGATCAGTGGCCAGCACACCGCCGCGTCGCGAGCACACCCAGTCCCGGAACATGCTGTGCAATTCGGTCTGCATACCGTGCAGCCACTCCACATCCTCCGGTAGCTCGGGCAGGAACGGGTCGAGCCGGGCCTTGTTCGCCCCCGCGGCGTAGAGCCGCCGCTCCACGCCGAAACGGTCCAGCAGCCCGTGCCACCCGAAACCCCGGCTGACCACCCCAATGGACCCCACCAGGGAGGTCGGGTGAGCGATGATCTCATCGGCGGCGCAGGCCAGCCAGTAACCACCGGACGCGGCGATGTCCTCGCAAAACGCCAGCACGGGCACCCGCTTGCGTTCGGCGAGGCCACGGATCCGGTCGGCCACCAGCGCTGACTGGGTGGGCATGCCGCCCGGCGAGTTGATCGACAACGCCACCGCCCGCAGCCGCTCGTACCCGAACGCGCGGGTCAGCACCGTCTCCATCGCCGCCAGGTTGATCACCCCGCGACCCAGTGGCGCGGGCCCCGGGGCGATCAGGCCGTGCAGCTTCACCACCGCCACCACCGGGCCGCGCTCCCGCTGGGTGCCCGGCAACGGCAGCCGCGAGGTCAGCTCCTTGACATCCATCGGCCCAGCCTACGGCGGCAGGAGATTCGTCTGGTCGCCCACTGCGCACGTCCAGACCATCGAAGTCATCCCTTGGGGTTTGTCGCCGTCACCCGTTCGCCCGTCAGTCGTGCGCTGTTCACCTCCCGAGTGAAGCGTCCGTGCGGGCAATGCGCCAGATATATCCAGTTTATCGGACACGGAGTGCAGCCCGCACCGCTGTTTTCCGCCAGGCTCGCCACCGACCAGCTGACCGGGTGAGTTCCGCCAGAGATGCGCACTCGAGGTGCCGATCGACCAGCAGGTTCATCCGCGGAGGCAACCCGACCGAAACGTGCCTTTAGGCGCTGACGTTTTGAGGGTCGCTAATCTGACGAAATGCGGGCTAGCTCGTTGACGAAATGTGGAACAGGCTAGGGTTGTGTCGTGTCCCGGCCCGAGAGCCCCCTGGTGCCCCGCCACGCGCTGGTTCTCGCGGCCGAGTCGCTGCGGGACTTCCGGGTCTTGCTGATCCACGGCGCCCGCCAGGTCGGGAAGACGACGCTCGCGCTGGAGATCGCTGGCAGTCACGGGGCGGGGTTCGTGACCCTCGATGACAGCGACGAGCGCGCCGCCGCGGAATCCGATCCGCCGACTTTCCTGCAGGCGCACGGCTCCCCGCTGATCATCGACGAGATCCAGCGGGTCGGCGAGCCGCTCGTGCTCGCGGTGAAGGTGCTGGTTGACCGGGACAACACACCCGGTCAGTTCATTCTCACCGGGTCAAGCAACTTCCTCACCGTCCCGACCATCTCCGAGAGCCTCGCCGGGAGGGTGGACATCATTGCGCTGTGGCCGCTGTCACAGGGTGAGCTCACTGGCGGCTCGGATGATTTCGTGGATCGCGGGTTCGGCGCTGCGGGCGGGTTCGCGCAGACCCTTCTCGCTCATCGAGGTCGCGCACCGAGCCGGGACGAGTACTTCGACACCCTGTGCGTCGGCGGCTACCCGGCCGTCCAACGGCTCGGGCAGCGGTCGCGCCGCCGCTGGTTCGCGCAGTACGTCGACACCGTATTGCGCCGGGAGATCGCGGTCGCAGGTGATATCCGGCGCGCCGACGCGCTGGCTGCCATGGTGCGCTATTTCGCGGCGACGACCGGCCAGGAGCTCGTGATCAGTACTGTGGCCGAGAGGCTAGGCATCGACCGCGCGACCGCTGCCGGTTACGAACCGTGGCTGGAGACGGTCTTTCTCGTGCACCGGCTCCCGGCCTGGAGCCGAAACCTCACCGCGAAGATCGTCCGGCGGCCAAAGCTCTACCTGAGCGACAGCGGGGTCGCCGCAGGCCTGCTGGGCAAAGAACCCGCGGCGTTGCGCCGGCCGACCGATCCGGCGGCGGGAGCCTTATTCGAGACATTCGTGGTCGGTGAGCTCGCCAAGCAATTGACCTGGAGCCAGACGCCGGCGCGCATCCATCACTACCGGGACCGCGATGGCGCCGAAGTCGACGTCGTTGTCGAGTCCTCGGACGGGCGCGTGATCGCGATCGAGATCAAGTCGACCTCGACGCCGAGGCCGGAAGACTTCCGCTGGCTCGAGCTGCTGCGCGATCGGCTCGACCGAGCGGGAGGCGACTTCCTGGGCGGCGTCGTCCTGCATACCGGTACTCGCCGGCTTCCCTTCGGCGACCGGCTCGTCGCGCTCCCGGCTGCCGACGTCTGGACCTGAATCTGCCGGGCAGAGGGCACGGATCCGGCCACCGCACTGACTCTGGCCGCGCACTGTGCCCGTTGGGACACCGCCGAGCTAGGCGCTCACCGGGGGTTGGGAACGGGACGGGGT
>CAXUFG010000178.1:0-10919 GCA_964250265.1 uncultured Pseudonocardiaceae bacterium
GCAGCGCCTCGGCCAGCACGATCCGCGGTTCCCGCGCGTACCAGTTGATCAGCGCATGGATGAGCAGGAACGAGTCGCCGGGACCGGCGTGCCGGCAGAACACCAACAATGGTCGATCGAGGTAGTCATCGGGGTCAGGGCCCTCGACGTCCACCCGCAGCCGCAGCACCCGGGTCGCCTCGCCGTAGAGCACCCGCAGGTACCACCCCACGAGCTGGTAGTGCAGGTACTGGAACGGCGGCGTGCGTATTGCCAGCCCGAACCCGGCGGACAGCCACAATCCGAACAGCGCGACCAGCACCACGCTTTCCAGCACCAGCGCGACGACAACCACCCGCAGCACGCGCAACGCGCGCAGCCGGCCTGGCAGCAACGGTGAGAGCGCGGCGGCCAGGACCATCCACACCGGCAGCGTGGTCAACGCCAAAAAGGTGAACAGCACCACGGCGGGGGCAAGCACCACCCGGCGGACCCACGGCGGCGGGAGCCTCACCGTCGGCCCCCGGCGCCGAGACGGTGCCGCAGGTACTCCGCCGACGCACAGTGCGCAGCGGCGATCCGGCTCCCGGTAGCGGCTACATCGCGGTAACGCAGCGCCGCCCGGCTGTCCCAGCGCGGCGCGGCCCCCTCGCCGGCCGGCAGTACGTGCACCTCAACGTGATCTCCTACGGTGGCCAGATCGCGGGCGTAGCGGTGCCGGCGGGCGATTTCAAAGGCCACCAGGGCCACCTCCCAGGGCCGCCGCGGCGGCCGCAACGGCTGGTCGATGCGCCCGACCTGCAGCACGAAGACCCGGTCGGCGCCCAGCTCGACAGCGTGACCCAGCGGGATGCTGTTGACCAGGCCGCCGTCCAGGTAGTGCCGGCCGTCGACGACTGCGGGCGGCAGTATCCCTGGCACCGCAGCGGAGGCCAGCACAGCGTCGACGACGGGGCCACGGTCAAACCAGTGCTCTGCGGCATCCTCGATGTTCGCCGCGCAGCACGTGAAGCGCACCAGCAGGTTCTCGATACGCTGGTGGCCCAGAACGGTGGTCACCGCCCGGCGCAGCGGAGTCGATGAGTGGGCGGCCACCCCGCTGCGGGCGATCTCGCGCAGCCGCCGGACCGTCCCCGCGGCGAACAAGGCCCGGATGTCGGGCGAGCGCCACAGCGCGTCAAGCCGGTCGGCGACCTCCTCGAGCGGCAGCGCGGCGAGCACCGCTCCGTTGAGCGCCCCGACCGACGTGCCGACCACCAGGTCGGGCCGCACTCCGACCTCGACCAAAGCCCGGACCATTCCAACCTGGACGGCGCCGAGCACGCCGCCCCCGCCGAGGACGATCGCCGTGCCGCCGGTGCCCACCGGCCCTATGCTGCCCAAAGTTACGGAACTACGCGCGACGAAGGTCTACGGATCCCCGGTAGCACTGGATGGGACTCAGGTCCAGGCCGAGATCCAGGGCTGGTGCTGAGTGGGTGAGACCGCCCACCGACAGGTAACGCACCCCGGTTCTGGCGTAGGCCCGGGCGACGTCCAGCGTCAGCCCACCGGAGGCCTCCAGCTCGGTACCCGACCCCACGGCGCGGCGAACCGCCTCAGCGCACTGCGGCACTGTCATGTTGTCCAGCAGCACCAGCGCCACCCCGGTGGCCAACGCCTCGTCCAGTTCTTCCAGCGTGCCGACCTCTACCTCACAGGGCAGCTGCGGGGCATGTCGCCGGACCGCGGCGATGGCCGCGGTCACCGACCCCGCAGCGGCAACGTGATTGTCCTTGATCAGCACCGCGTCGCCCAGGCCCATCCGGTGGTTGACCCCGCCACCACAACGCACCGCGTACTTCTGCAGCGCGCGCAGCCCGGGGAGCGTCTTACGGGAATCCCGGATCGACGCGCCGGTTCCGGCCACCGCCTCGACCCAGGCCGCGGTGACAGTGGCTACCCCGGAGAGATGGCACAGCAGGTTGAGCGCGGTGCGCTCGGCGGTGAGCAGGCCGGCCACCGGCGCGCGCACGGCCAGTGCGATGTCGCCGGCGGCCAGCCGATCTGTGTCCTGGCGCCGGGTGGTGACCTCGTAGCCGCCGGTGCCGAGCACCGCGTCGAGCACCTTGAGAAATACCGGCAAGCCGGCAAGTGTGCCGGGTATCCGTGATGAGACCGTCCCGGTGGCGATCGCACCGGCGGGTACACACGCCGCGGTCGTGGCGTCGGCGCCATAACGCAGGTCTTCTTCCAGCGCGGTGGCGATGACCCGGTGGATCTCGTCGGCATCGAGGCCCAGATCGTCCAGGTCAGTACTCATGCAGCCCCTCCCACCAGCACGGCCTCGGCGGGCACCGGAACTCCGGAGGCATCGAGCACGACGGCAATGCTGCGTCGCCAGCGCGCCACGGCGCGTGGATGATCGGTGCGCAGATGGCAACCACGGCTCTCGGTACGCGCCGCCGCGGCAGCCAGCACCGCCGCCGCGACCAGGGTGAGCCCGGCATCCTCGGCCTCCCGCGAGGTCCGTAGCCGGCGCCGCGTCGTGGCCGCCGCTACAGATGAGGCGGCCGCCAGCCCGGCGGCGTCCCGCCCGACGCCGGCATGCCCGCTCATGGAGCGTTGGACCGCGTCGCGATCAGCGATCGGGCGCACCAAACACGGTGGCAGGGGTAGACCGGGGCGTGGAGACTCCATCAGGTCGGCGGCCACCGCCTCCGCGGCTCGGGCACCCATCACCAGTCCCTCCAGCAGGCTGTTGGAGGCCAGCCGGTTCGCGCCGTGCAGGCCGGTCCTGGCCAACTCCCCAGCGGCATAGAGTCCGGGCACCGTAGTCCGGCCGCTGATGTCGGTGACTACGCCGCCACACTGGTAATGCGCGGCCGGGGCCACCGGAATCGGCACCCGGCCCGGATCCACACCGATCGCCATACACGCGGCATGCACTGTCGGGAAACGGCGCCGCAGCAGCTCGCCGCCGAGCGCAGTGGCGTCCAGCAGCACGTGGTCTGATCCGGTCGCGGCCATCCGGCTGGTGATCGCGGCGGCCACCACGTCCCGCGGCGCGAGAGCACCGAGCGGGTGCACGCCGGTCATCACTGGGGCGCCGGTGGTGTCCAGCAGGACCGCACCCTCGCCCCGCAGCGCCTCGGTGATCAGTGCCTGCCGGCCCCGCGAGCGGGGTCCAGCGTGCAGCGCTGTCGGGTGGAACTGCACGAACTCCAGATCGGCGGTCGTCGCGCCGGCCCGCAGCGCCAGCGCCAGCCCGTCGCCGGTAGCGACATCGGCATTGGTGCTGTTGGCGTAGAGCTGCCCCAGGCCTCCAGTGGCGAGCAGCACAGCGCGGGCTCGCAGCACACCGGCGCCGAGCAGCGCCAATCCGGCTACCCGGGCACTGTCGTCGAACAGCACGTCGGTCACCGGCTGCTCTTCGAGCAATGGCACTCCCCTGCCGCGAGCCGTGCCGGCCAAAGCTCGCTCGATCTCGGCTCCCGTGGCGTCACCACCGGCATGTATCACCCGCAACGCCCGGTGCCCGCCTTCCCGGGGGCGCTCGACGGTCCCGGCGCTGCCGTCGAAGGCGGCACCGCGGGCCCGCAACACGCTGACCGCGGCCGGGCCAGCGGTCAAGATCGTCCGGGCGGCGGCGTCATCGCAAAGCCCGGCGCCGGCCGCCAGCGTGTCCGCCACATGCGCATCCACGCTGTCACCGGTCCCCGGTAGCACCACCGCGACCCCGCCCTGCGCCCACCGGGTGTTGCCATCCTCGACCCCGGTCTTGGTCACGGCCACCACCCGCAGGCCCAGCTCGGCTGCGCGCAAAGCGGCGGTCAACCCGGCGACGCCGGTGCCGACCACCACCAGGTCCGCAGCGGCCTCCCACGCGGTCATAATGCCGCCTCCGCGGGACCAAGTGCGTCGGCGGTCATAACGCCGCCTCCGCGGGACCAAGTGCGTCGGCGGTCATAATGCCGCCTCCGCGGGACCAAGTGCGTCGGCGGTCACTCGCCACCACCCGGCCGACCGATGGCGATCATGCGCTGCACCGCCCCACGGGCCCGCTCGGCGATCTCCGGGGAAACGTGCACTTCGTCCGTGCCCTCGCGCAGTGAGCGCAGCAGAGCCGCCGGAGTGATCATCTTCATGTAACGGCAGGAGGCGCGATCGTTCACGGCGCGGAAGTCGACCTCCGGAGCCGCCCTTCGCAACTGGTGCAGCATGCCGACCTCGGTGGCCACCAGCACCTCGCGGGCATCGGTGGCCCTGGCTGCCTCCAGCATCCCGCCGGTGGACAGGATCCGCACCCGCCCGGCGGGCACCGCTCCCTCGCCGGCCAGGTACAGCGCGCTGGTCGCGCAGCCACATTCCGGGTGGATGTAGAGCTCGGCCTCAGGCGAGGCGGCGGCCTTCGCAGCCAGCTGGGAACCGTTGATCCCGGCGTGCACATGGCACTCGCCGGCCCAGATGTGCAGGTTGTGCCGGCCGGTCACGCGCTGCACATGCGCACCCAGGAACTGGTCAGGCAGGAATAGCACCGGACGTTCGCTCGGGACCGAGTTCACCACCTCAACGGCGTTAGAGGAGGTGCAGCAGATGTCGGTCTCGGCCTTGACCTCAGCGGTGGTGTTCACGTAGGAGACCACAACCGACCCGGGATGCTCGCCCTTCCAAGCCCGCAGCTGCTCGGCATCGATGGAATCGGCAAGGGAACACCCCGCGCGCTCGTCCGGGATGAGCACCGTCTTGTCCGGCGCAAGGATCTTCGCGGTCTCGGCCATGAAATGCACCCCGCAGAACACGATGGTGCTCGCCGCACAGTCGGCGGCGATGCGGGATAGCGCCAGCGAATCCCCGACGTGGTCGGCGATGTCCTGGATCTCGGGAACCTGGTAGTTGTGCGCAAGCAGCACCGCGTCGCGCTCGCGGGCGAGCGCACGCACTTCAGTTTGCCACGCTCGATCCTGCTCCGGCCTTGGGCCGGCGTCGGTCCGCTCCGTTGCGGCAGTAGCGGCCATCTCGCCTCCTTCGCCAGCCTTGGCTGGCCTTACCTCTAGTTTTCGCCTTATAATCGAAAACATGAATCATAACAGCGTCGGGCTCGCGGTGCACGAGGTTCTCGCTGCGGTGCTGCAGGTCCGCGACGGGCAGCTGCAGGTGCTGCTATGGCAACGCGGGATCGAGCCCGACGCCGGACGCTGGGCACTGCCGGGCGGTCGGCTCGGCGACAGCGAGGACGTTCAGGCCTCGGTACTACGGCAACTCGCCGAGAAGGTGGACGTCCGCGAAGTGGCGCATGTGGAGCAACTGGGGGTATTCAGTGAGCCGGACCGGATGCCGCACCGGCGCACGGTGGCCACCGCGTTCCTCGGGCTGGTCCCCTGCCTAGCCGACCCCGCACTACCGTCCGACACGGCATGGCATTCGATAGTTGATGTCCTCGATGGGGCGCCGCGCACTGCTTTCGACCATGGTCAGATCGTGCGGCGGGCCCGGGATCGGCTGCGCGCCAAGCTCTCCTACACCAATCTCGGATTTGCGTTGGCAGCACCGGAGTTCACCGTCTCGGCGTTGCGCACACTTTACTCGGCGGCGTTGGGCCACCGGGTGTCAGCGACCAACCTGCAGCGGGTACTCGCCCGCCGTGGGGTACTGATCCCCACTGGCGGGACCGCCGCGCCGGGACCCTCAGGTGGCCGACCAGCGGCGCTGTACCGCTTCGCGGAGCGCGACATCCGGGTCACCGACCCCTTCGCCGTGTTACGGCCACCAGAAGCCTGACGAGCACGGAGTCTTGACGAGCGCCATCGTTGAGCGGATCGGCTCGCCGCGCCGTAACGTTAGCGTGTGGCCGAGACCGTTCCCTTGTTCCCGCTGGGCACTGTGCTGCTCCCGGGTGCATCGCTTCCGTTGCACATCTTCGAACCCCGTTACCGCCAGTTGACCATCGACCTGGTCACCGGCGCGGTACCCGGCCGAAGCTTCGGGGTGATCGCGGTCAAGCAGGGTCTGGAATCTGCGGAGGAAACACACACCATCGGATGCACTGCAATGCTCCGGGAGGCCCGCAGACTCCCCGACGGTCGCTTCGACATCGTCACCCGTGGTGAGAAACGGTTCAGGCTGCTCGATATCGACAACACTTCAGCTCCCTATCTCGTCGGCAGCGTCGAATGGGTTCCCGATGACGACCCAGCGGCGGAAGAATCCATGCTCGTGCCGATGCTGGCCAGCTCGGCGCGGGAAGCTCACCGGCAGTACTGCTGGGCAGCCTGGCAGCACGGGGAGTGGGAGGAACCCAGGGAAGACGTTGACGTCGCCACGCTGTCGCACCTGCTCGCCGCAGACTGCCTGCTGACCCTGGAGGACCGGCAAGCGCTGCTGGAGGAATGCGATCCAGTGGATCGGCTGCGCATGGTGCGTAAGCTGCTGGTGCGGGAGACGGCGTTCCTGCGGACGTTGCGCGCGGTGCCGGTCCCCTTGAATCAGTTCGCGGTCAAAGCCAGCCGCAACTGACCTCACTCACCCACTTCCCAGGTCCTCGCTCCGGTTCCAGGCCGTGGTGATGCAGAAGGCGACTGCGACGCCGAAAGGCTGCCCGACGAGGACCCAGGCCGACTCCAATACCGGGGCCCGCGGAAACGGCGCGCCGGTACTCGCCAGATCGGGATAGCCAGCGGCGACCAGCCACAGTCCGGTGTTCATCGCGAGCCATGCCGCGATCACCGAGCCCAGCACCCCCGCCACGAGCAGCAGCGGCCCACGCCGCCGCCGGTAGAGCCACAACGCCGCGCCGGTGAGCACACCTGCGGCCATTCCGAGCAGAACAAAGGTCGCCATGTCATCGAAGCGGTGTTCGCTTTGGCCGACGAACGGCAGTACGCCGCCGGGCGTCAGAGCGCGGTCGGAACGCGCGACGAACTCGGGCGGCGCTAGCCAGGACCACAGCGCGCCCAACGGAAGGCCCACCAACCCCACCGCGCCCAGCACCCTCAACGCGGCCAGCAGATCGGCCGCATCCACCGCAGCACGCCGCCACGGTGCGGGCTCGGGTGTCGGCTCCACCTCCACCTGCGTCTCGCTCATCCGGGACCCGGCTGGGCGCCATGCGCGCTACACCGGGCCGACCAGCCGGCCGGCATCACCTGCACCACCATCCGGCGCGCGCACTGCGGGCAGTACCGAGGCGGATCCAGTCCGCGGCGGCGGGCGCAGCCCGCATGGTCGCCTTCGTCGACCTGGCGCCCGCAAGCGCCGCAGAACGTCACAGTGTCTGACCCAATGCCTTGATCGGCATGCGCAGGTCGGTGAGCATGTCCAGATCTGCCTGCGCGGGCCGGCCGAGGTTGGTCAGATAGTTGCCCACGATGATCGCGTTGATGCCGCCCAGCATGCCCCGCTCGGCACCGAGATCCCCGAGGGTGAGCTCGCGGCCACCGGCGAAGCGCAGGATCGTGCGGGGTAGCGCGAACCGGAACGCCGCGATGGTCTTGAGCGCCTCGGCGCCCGCCACCACGTCATAGCTCTCATATGGTGTGCCTGGCTGGGGAATCAGGAAGTTCATCGGCACCTCATCGGGGTCCAGCGCGGCCAGCTGAGCGGCGAATTCGGCGCGCTGGGCCACCGTCTCTCCCAGGCCGAGGATGCCACCGCAGCAGACCTCCATCCCGGCCGCCCGCACCATTTGCAGCGTCTGGACGCGCTCCTCCCAGGTGTGCGTGGTCACCACGGACGAGAAGTACGAGCGGGCGGTCTCGAGGTTGTGGTTGTAGCGGTGCACCCCGATCGCGGCCAGCTCGTCCACCTGGTCCTGGGTGAGCATGCCCAGCGAGCAGGCGATGTTGATCTCTGCGGTCTCCGGCTCGGCACGGATCGCCTCGATACCGGCTTTGACCTGGGACATCAGCCGCCGGTCGGGTCCGCGGACCGCGGCGACGATGCAGAACTCGGTCGCCCCGGTGGCAGCGGTCTGTTTGGCGGCTTCGACCAGCCCGGGGATGTCCAGCCACGCCGCGCGTACCGGGGTGTTGAACTGGCCGGACTGGGAGCAGAAGTGGCAGTCCTCCGGGCAACCGCCGGTCTTGACGCTGACGATGCCCTCGACCTCGACCTCCGGGCCGCACCACCGCATCCGCACCAGGTGGGCCAGCGCGAGCAGCTCTTCCAGCCGCTCATCAGGCAGCTGCAGCACGTCGAGAACCTGCTGTTCGGATAGGCCGGTGCCCTGTTCGAGTACCCGTTCCCGTGCAATGTCCAGTACCTCGGCCTCCGAGACGGTCACGGGCCGCTCCTCTCTTGGTGCTCCCGGCCAGTCTGCCGCAGGGTGCACCGCGAGTCAGCCTGCGGCTGCGTTGCGGATCCAGGCTGCGACTTCGCCCATCTTGGCGCTCACTTGCTCGGCTTGCTCAGGTGCGACGAGGATGTGCCTGCCTCGCGAGTCGATGATCAGCACGTTGGGCATCCGCACAACGAGGGTGACCGGTCCCGTCTTGCCGTTCGCCGGGATCTCCCAGGTCTTCTCGACCACCATCTCACTCATCGTCTTCGCTATCTGCTTTCATACCGGAACCGTCCGTCATTGCAAGCGACGCAAGCAAGGGCGCGATCGGGTGATTGGTCCGGGGGCCGGCGCCGGTGCATAGTGCGTGCTATGCCCGGTAACCCGCACACCTCCATCCGGTCCCGGCAGGTCGCCGCCGAGCTGCGGATGTTGCGCGAGCAGGCCGGGCTGTCCGGCGCGGAGGTCGCCAAGCGGATGGGCATGTCGCCCAGCAAGATCAGCCGGATCGAGACCGGCAACAGCGGCTTGCAGATCGAGGACGTCGCGGCGCTACTGGGGTTGTACCAGGTGCCGGCGGCGACCCGGGACGAGCTGCTCGACCTGGTCCGGCGCTCCGAGGAACGCGGCTGGTGGACCCGCCAGCCCGGGCTGCCCCAACTGTGGCGCAGCCTGATCGACTTCGAGGCCAAAGCCACCAGGGTGCAGAACTACGAGGCCTTGTTCGTGCCGGGACTGTTGCAGACCGCGGAATATGCGCGGGCGATCATCCAGGGCGTCGAGCCGACAATCTCAGAGGCCGAGCTTGACAACCTGGTGGCCTCCCGGATGGCTCGGCAGGCGCTACTGGCGCGAGCCAGCGCGCCGCAGTTTTTCGCGGTGGTCGACGAAGGGGCGCTGCGCCGCCCGGTCGGTGAGCCCGGCGTCATGCACCGACAACTCCAGCACTTGCTCGGTGTCATGGAGCAACCACACGTAACGCTGCGGGTGGTGCCGCTGGTGGCAGGCGCGCACGCTGGGTTGCGGGGGCCGTTCGTGATCCTGGAGTTCGCCGAGGAGCCAGCGTTGGTCCACGTGGAGAATCACAGCACCGGGCTGTTCCTGGAGGAAGAAGCCGATCTGGGGGCATATCGGGTGGCATTGGGGAATATCCTGCAGGCAGCCCTTGCACCCGCTGCAACAGCTGGGCTGATCGCCCAGATCGCTACCGAAATCGGTTGATCCGGCGGGCCGCGCAGGGCCACATGAGCACTGGAAGGAGCCCGGAATGTCTGCGCTGGACCTCAGCGGCGCCCGCTGGCGGAAGAGCAGCCGCAGCAGCAACGTGTCCAACTGCGTCGAGGTCGCCGTCCTCGGCTGCGCCCGCTGGCGGAAGAGCAGCCGCAGCACCGCCAACGCCAACTGCGTCGAGGTCACCGTCACCGCCGGCACCGTCGGCGTACGCGACTCCAAGAACCCGACCGGCAGCGTGCTCGCCGTGTCCCCGCACGCCTGGACCGCCTTCACCACCGCTCTACTCACCGGCGACCTCAGCTGACCTTCCCGTCACAGTACGATCTGGCAATGCCGCCCGCCGACGACATCGAGACCCGCCTGTCCATCGTCGAGCGCGACGTCGCCGAGCTCCGCGAACAACTCGTCCTGACCAGCTCCGACGGTGCCGCCGCTCGCACGCTGGCCGCTGGCGCTGACCAGGATGTATCCGAGGTCCGCGCCGAGCTGCGTGCCCACACCCAAGCCCTGAACGCCCTGCGTGAAACTCAGCTTGAGCAGGGCCGGGAGATGCGCGAGGGCTTCGCCGAGCAGGGCCGGAGGATCGACGAGAACGTCAGGGAGATGCGCGAGGGCTTCTCCACCCTGGCAACTGGCATGGCACAGATCACCGCGCTGCTCACGGATCGCGGATCGGAAGGTTCTCGAATAGGGCCGAGGCCTCTCCGGTCGATGTGGCATCAAGCTATCCGGTCGGATCCCGCGCCCACGCGAGGAGGACGCTGCCCTTCGGAGTGATCGTACCGGCTTCCTCGAACGGCGTCAGCACGCTGATGATCTCTCCAAGAGCCTCAGATTGTTCAGTGGACTCGCTCACCTGTGCAAGCAACAGCAGAGTCACGCTGAGTTGCTCCACGAGATCCGCACGATGGGGTTCGCGCCGAACCAGGTCCCGGCTGATATCCACTGCGGCGAGATAGCGTTGCTGCGCATCGACGTTGCGCCCAGCGGCCTGCTCCAGGCCCCCAGCCGTGCGTAGGAGATGCCCAGGTTCTGCTGGAAGCCAGCGTTGGTCGGGTCAAGCTCCACCAGTCGCTGGCGGATGGCGAGACCTTGCGCATACCGCCGCGCCGCCTCCTCCGCCCGACCCGCCGCCCGAGCGAGATCCCCCAAGTTGCTGTACGACATACCCAAGTCCCACTGGAAGTCGGTCTTGCCCGGGTTCAGCTCCACCAACCGCTCGACAACGGCCACGCTCTGCGCATAACGCCACGCCGCCTCCCCCACCCGACCCGTCTCCTTGGCGAGATTTCCCATCTTGAGGTAGAACAGACCCAGATCCCGCTGGAAGCCAGCGTTGGCCGGGTCCAGCTCCACCAACCGCTAGGCAATGGCCCTCACAAGATAAAACATCTGAGCCTCCTCCCGCCACCGAACCTCGACATCACCGAGATCGCCCAGTCATAAAAAA
>CAXUFG010000179.1:0-10805 GCA_964250265.1 uncultured Pseudonocardiaceae bacterium
CAGACCCTCATGGGACCGGCCAACGGCAACTGGGTCGACTGGTTCACCGTGTTCGCCCGTAACGAAGTCGTACTGGCCTACGACCCGAACAGCAAATTCGCCGCCGACTTCAAAACAAAGCCGTGGTACCAGGTGCTCCAAGAATCCGGGATCAAACTAGGACGCTACGACCCCAACCGCGATCCGCTGGGCTACTACACCCTGTTCGTCGCTCAGCTCGCTGAGAAATACTACGGGATCCCCGGTCTCAAGCAGAAGATCCTGGGCGACGACAACAACCCCAACCAGATCATCACCGACAACTTCCCGGACGGGAAATCCGACGCAGCCTTCTACTACCTCAGCGATGCGAAGTTCGACAAGACACCCTATGTCACCCTGCCCGACCAGATCAATCTGAGTAACCCCGACTTCGCCAGCCAGTACGCACAAGCCGGTTACACGACCAACATCGGCCAGACCTTCCGCGGTGCGCCCATCCAGGTGAGCATTGCCCCGCTACGCGGCGGCAACACCCGAGCCGCGGACGAAGTCGTCTACCTGCTCGACTCCCCCCAAGGTGCCGAACTGGTCAGCCGATTCGGCTTCCTACCCAGCCCCATCCTGGCCGGCGGCAACATCAACCACATACCCCTACCACTGAGATGCCAGATCCAGGGCACATACAAGGTTCCGTGATCCACCCGTCGAGACCCCGTACTTGCGGTGTGAAGGATATCCATGCGAAAGACAAAACTGTTTCTGGTCACCGGCGCCTGCCTGGCCGCCCTCCTTGTCACCACCGGTTCGGCGACGGCGGGCACGAATCCCTCCAGCACAGCCTCGCCGATCTGCCCGATTGGCAACCGCGACACACTGCAACAGTGCGCTGCCGACTTTGCGCAGAATCTTCAGTCGAAGATCCTGGCGGGCGTGTGCCTGGCCATCGGGAAGCTGCCACCATTGCCCACGGCCCCCCCGGCGACGATCACCGCCCTGCACGCCGGCGTGGTCAACAACCTGGTCACCCTCGGTCTCACACCGGCGGTAAAGCAGGCCTACGACATCACCCTGAACCATGTCAAGGGCAACTCGGTGTTCCTGGCCAACTCCATCAAGGACCACTCCCTCACCGGCGACCTGTTCATGAGCGCCGACGCCAGCGTCAACCAGACTCTCATCGGGCCGGCCAATGGAAACTGGGTGGACTGGTTCACGGTGTTCGCCCGAAACGAGGTCGTGCTGGCCTACAGCCCGACGAGCAAATTCGCTGCCGACTTCCAACACAAGCCGTGGTATGAGGTGCTCCAAGAACCCGGGGTCAAGTTGGGCCGCGACAACCCGGACCTCGATCCACTGGGTTACTACGATCTATTCGTCGCGCAGCTCGCCGAGAAATACTACGGAATACCCGACCTCAAGCAGAAGATCCTGGGCGACGACAACAACCCCGATCAGATCGTGAACACCACACCCTCCCAGTTGACCGACGGGACGTTCGATGCTGAATTCTTCTACTTGTCCGGGGCTGCCTACAGTGGACTGCCCTACGTCACATTGCCCGACCAGGTCAACCTGAGCAACCCCGACCTCGCCAGCCAGTACGCACAGGCCAGCTACACGACCAACATCGGCCAGACCTTCCACGGCGCCCCTATCCAAGTGAGCATCGCCCCGTTGCGCGGCGGCAACACGCGAGCGGCCGACGACGTCATTCAATTGCTGGACTCCGCGCAGGGCGCGGATCTGCTCCGTCAATTTCACTTCCTGCCCAGCCCCATCCTGGCCGGCGGCAACATCAACCACATACCCCTACCACTGAGATGCCAGATCCAGGGCACCTACCAGACGCCCTGATCCACCCGTCAACTCCGTACCGGCTCATCGCCCCTAGCCCGCCCAGATTGTCAGGGGTCGCTGAGAGGATCGGGATGTGACCGCAGCTGTGTGCGAACCCGTAGCGACGATGTCGGATTGCCTCGACAGCGTGCGCGGATCGCTGGCCGGTCTGGACGACGGGGAGATCACTCGAGTGTTGCGGGATGTCGAGACGTTGTCCCGGAAAACACAGTCGCTAATGCTGGAGCTGGTCGCCGAAGCGGATTCGCGGGGGATCGCCGCTCGCGGAGGATTTGGCAGCACCGCGCGGCTACTGGCGGGGATGTTTCAGCTCTCCGCCGCAGAGGCACGCATACGAGTCGAGCATGCGGCCATGATCGGCACCCGCCGCGCGCTGGCTGGGCAGACCCTGCCGCCGCGGCTGCCCGCCACCGCCGCAGCGCTGGCTGCGGGGGAGATCGGGGCCGGGCAGCTCCGGGTGATCACCGAGACGATGGCAACCCTGCCCGCCTCGGTGCCCGAGCCGGCACGAGAGCAAGTCGAGGCGGATCTGGCCGACTACGCCCGGGACTTCGATCCCCGCCGGCTGCGCACGATCGCTCAGCGGATCCTGGAAACCCTGGATCCCGACGGGCCCGAACCCGCCGACGATCCCCTCCCGGCGCCGGTCCACGGGGAGCTGTGGCTGCGCGATCGCCGGGACGGGCGACTCGGGCTGGAGGGATGGCTGGATCCCGAACACGGCAGCCTGGTCCGCGCCCTGATCGAGCAACTCGCCGCCCGCCGTCCTGCGGCTGACGGCGAGACCGACACCCGCACCGTCCCGCAACGCCAGGCCGATGCGCTCATCGAACTGTGCGACCGGGCCCGATCCGCTGATGATTTTCCCACCACCGCGGGAGAACCCCCGCACGTCACCGTGACCATCGACTGGGATGCCCTGCGCACCGGCCTGGGCACCGCTGTGCTTGATTACGGCCAGGCGATCAGCACCGCGGACGCCCGTCGAATCGCGTGTGATTGCAAGCTGATTCCCGTGATCATGGGTGGTGACTCCGAACCGCTCGACGTCGGCCGGGCCATGCGCACTGTCCCCCTGGGCATCCGCCGCGCCCTGGTCGCCCGAGACGGCGGGTGCAGTTTCCCGGGCTGCGATCGCCCGCCGAGAATCTGCGCCGCACACCACGCGCTGCACTGGATCGACGGTGGTGAGACCAAGGTAGGAAACTGCTGCCTGTTGTGCCCGGCCCACCACCACCAAGTCCACCTGCAAGGTTGGGACGTGACCATCCAGGGCGGGCGGGTGGAATTCCGACCACCATCGATCATCGACACCCACCGCCGCCCGCTGACCAACCCACTTCGACGCTGATCACCGATCACCAGTCGATGGGACGTCCGTCCCGGAAAAACACTCCCGTGGGTCCGTCGTCGGGCAGTGTCGCGACCTCGGCTACGGCGATGGCTGCCTCCTCAGGTGAGCGATCGGCAGTGGGCAGCATCCTCGTCCGCACGCGTCCTGGTGAGACCGCGTTGACGAGAACACCGGTGCCGTGCACTGTTCGGGCGAGCAGGACGGTGATCGCGTTGAGCGCCGCCTTGGACGCGGAGTATGCCGGGGCACTCGAGGCCAAACCTGGGATCGTGCCGGCCCCGGAGGACAGCATGACGACGCGTCCCCAGCCACGCTCCAGCATGCCGGGCAAGAAGGCCTGGGTGACGCGCACCACTCCGACCACGTTAACCGCGAAGTGCTCCGCGAGCAGCTCAGGTGCCATTGACATGATCGGCACGCCGTCATCGAGGAGGATCGCCGCGTTGTTCACCAGGATGTCCACGTGACCGACGGCCTGGTAGGCCTGACGCACCGACTCCGCGTCGGTCACCTCCAAGGCCACCCCGACCGCCGGAGCGCCCAGCTCAGCTGCGACGTCATCCGCGTCGGCCTGCCGGCGTGCGGTGACAACCACTCGGTATCCCAATTCGGATAACCGCCCGGCGACCGCCCGGCCGATCCCGCGATTGGCTCCCGTCACCAGTGCCGTGCGCATCTGGGGCGACGTCACGGGGTCCGCCGCGGCGGTACCGGGACCCGGAGCAGGTCTTCAGCCAGGATCAGCTCGCCGTGGTAGCGGCTGCGGACCTCGGATACCGCGTCGGGAAGCTCGTCCTCGATCTCCGGCATGAAATGGGTGAGCACCAACTGCCGGGCACCGCTTTCTTCGGCCATCTTCCCGACCTGGCTCGGTTTGGCGTGTAAGTGGCTGTGCTCGACGTCGCGCTCGGGCAGCGCCAGGTTGCAGATCAAGGTGTCACAGCCTGCAGCCAACTCGACCAACGACTGGTGGAACTCCTGGACGTCGCCGCTGAACACCACCGCGACGCCGCCGAGGTCGATCCGGTAGGCCAGAGCGGGCATCATCCCGTGCGGGACGGCGACCGCGCGGACGGCCACGGTGCCGTCGTCGATCACCGTCACCTGCACGTCGCGGGTGGAATCGCTGGGCACCTCGTACGCGTCAATCCCGAAACCGGGGAACGAGTGCAGGTAGCTCCACGCGCCGTCCTGACCGAACAGCAGCTCGACGAACCGCCCGCACCCAGGCTGGTCGTTACCGGCGGCGGGACCCACGACGGTGAGCGGATCTTCCCGGCCTTCCATGAACGCCGAGAAGACCACCGGTGCGAGACCGCCAGTGTGATCGATGTGGGTATGCGTGAGGAGCACCAGGCCAAGATCCGCGGGGGCAATGCCGGCGCGTCCCAGACGCTCGAACACCCCGCCTCCGGCATCCACCAGCACCCGCGGCTCACCGTCGGTCATCAGGACGTAAGCAGATGACGTGCGCCAACGGTTGACGAATGGGCCGCCGCTGCCCAGTACCAGAAGCTCAACCCGGTTCATCATGCGCTCCGGCGTTACGAGGAGGCTCCGAGAGCGGCGACGTGTGCCACGATCGCACGGCAGAACGCCGGGAGGCCGGCGGGCTGACGGCTGGAGACGGTATTGCCGTCGATGACGACTTTCTGCCCGGTTCCAGGGACAGCAACTCAGTGGCGCCTGCATCGGTGACCGCCTGCCGGGGCTGGATCAACTCGACCTGCTCCACGCCTCGCGCCGCGAGGATGGCCACCCGCCGGCCGGTCAACCTCTCCGCCATTTCCGTGCCCTTCATGATTTCCGTGTCGCAACGGTCGCCGGCTGCTGGTAGCCAGCTGCCAACAGCTGACGCGGCATACCCGCGGGCATTGCGTAGTAAACACGGCCAACTCCGGGCAACCCTTCGCCAATCTCACCGCTGGCTTCGCCGGATTAGCGGCTCGTTCGCTGGCGCCATCGGTGGCACACCTGGTGGCGGTTGATGCTGGAGACCAACGCGCTATTGTGCTGACGCTATGGGGAACTTCGCGTGAGTCGATTTGATCGACGAAACCCGGACTTGTGTTGATACCGTTACCCGTCACCATCGGTAATATCGCATTGTCCATTGGTAGAGGTCGACTTGATCGGCCGTGTCAGGGTCAGCGACAGTGTGTGTGAAAGATGGTGCCAGACCGCGAATCCGCCAGGATCACCCGCCACCGGCACACAGGCCCGCACACCGCTGCCGTACCCAGATCGACGGCTGAGACCCCTCCACTTTAATTACAATATGGTCACAATCGTTGGGTGGAGATGGCACTACGGCATGGTTTCAGGGAGCCGGGAATCAACATACCGGGCGATTTCCAGGGCGCTGGTCGCTGCCGGTGACGGTGCGTTGAGTACATGTACTTGCCGCGGCGCGGCCGGCACCACGAACCCATCCAGAAGAGCACCGTCCGTATCCACCGGCACAGCCCGCACCCCCGCTGGGGCGCGCACCAGATCCGCCGCCGTGATGCCCGGCACCAAGCGGGACACAGCGGCGGCGAAGGCGTTGCGTGATATCGAGCGCACTAGCTCAACCGCACCGGTGCGGGCGTGCCGTCGAGCCAACCGCCAGAATCCCCGGTAGCCGAGCATCTCACCAAGGTCCCGGGCACAGACATCACACCACCGGTACCCGTCCCGCCCCAGCGCCAGCACCGCATTCGGTCCGGCGTGCACCCGCCCGTCGATGCCACGGTGAGATGCACCCCCAACCACGGCAAGGCCGGGTCCGGCACGGGATAGATCAGCCCGCGGATCCGCCCGGCAGCCTGCGGACCGAGTTCGAAGTACTCGCCGCGGAACGGAATGATCCGCGCCTGGGGCACCAGCCCGGCCAGCCGGGCAATCCGGTCGCTGGGCAGCCCGGCGCAGTTGACCAGGGCATCTGCCCGCAGATCCCCAGCTCGTGAGTGCACCCGTACCCCCTGGCCACCGACGTGCACCCCGAGCACCTCGGTTCCTCATCGCAGCTCGGCACCGTCGCGCACAAGCTCCGCGCCCAGCACACGGCACACCGCGGCGAAGTCGACGATCCCCGTGCTGTGCACCCGCAGTGCCGCAACGCAGCGCACCTCGGGCTCGTAGTCCCGCACCTCGGCGACGTCCAACCAGCGCACCGGTTCCCCGTTGGCAACGCCGCGGCGCGCCAGCTCCCTCAACCCGAGCAGCTCGCCCTCGTGCACGGCCACCACGAGCTTGCCACCAACATCCACCGGCAGGCCACGCTCGCGGGCGAACGCCGCCATCGACGCGGCCCCGGCCGCGCAGAACCGGGCTTTGCGTCCACCGGGCCGGTAATACAGCCCGGAGTGAATCACCCCGCTGGTGCGGCCGCTCTGGTGTGCGGCCACACCAGGCTCCTCGCACACCGTGACACCGTGCCCGCGCGCCCGCAACACGCGCGCCACTGCCAGCCCGACGATCCCGCCGCCGATGACGACGGCGTGCACGTGCACGTGCATATGTACCGCTCTTGACCGGACGTATTATTACGGACATAAGTGATGAATCGTCCTAGACGCGGGCGCTGATCAATACTCTCGGTGAGCTGAGTAAACCGGGTTGCGAGGTGTGAAAGTTCGTAGTACGAGTGACATATGACGGTTCATCGTGGGGCTCGGGTGTGTCACGGCATCGCTGCCGATCACCACGATGTACGACTGGGGCGCGGATTCGCCATTAGGGGCCGTCATGCAGTGAGAGGCCTCTTCGGGGCTTCATTTCCCTCGAGGGGTACTGACACATAAGTGTCAACCCAGGACGCGGTGTTCCTGTGGAAATATGTTGGAGGAGGGGCAAATGCGGGTCGGAGAGATCTTCTCAATGGGTGGCGGCTGCTGCAACGACTGTGGTGGCGGGCATCACTATGGCAGCCGCCATTACTACCGGAGTTACTACCGCAACTACGACCACTACGACCACCACCGCTACTACCGGTCCTACTACGGTGGGCATCGTTACCACAGCGGTGGGCTGCTGAGTATTCGTATCGGGGGCGGGCGCTACTAATAGGCCTCGCTAACACTGGCGGTGGTCCTCACCCCCTCGTCGGGGGTGGGGGCCGCCGCCTCATAACCGCCCGAAAGAGCAGGAGAGCGCCCGCCCCGAGGACGGCGGCAGCTTCCGCGATAGCGCTGAGGGTTTTCTCCGGGTACCAGGTGGGCTCGTACATGTCCGGCAACGGGCCAAGTGGACCCGGATCGACGTAGCGATAGAGCAGCACAGCAGCCAGGGCACTGCCGGCGACCAGCACGGCCATAGCCGCTGCCGCCCAGTTGCGGGTAAAGAGCACCAGGAGCGCGACGATGGCGGCGATCGCCGCTTCGGCGCGGAACAGCGCGCCCTGACTGATCACGGCAGTGTTCGCGTCGAACGCTCCGGCAAGGTCGAAGTGGGCGTAGGCGTCATAGGCCAGCCCAGCCGCGACCCAGAGCCGCAGGATGATCTCAGCGGCTCTGGGCAACGGCAGGCTCACTTCACGATCAGGGTGCCGGTCATGTACTGGTGGATAGTGCAGATGTAGGGATAACTACCCGGCTTGCTCGGTGCAGTCATCTCGCCCTGCTGCCCTCCGGCGATGGTGCCGGTGTCGAAGGACTTGTCGTTCGCAGTCACGGTATGCGGCGCTTGATCCTTGTTCATCACAGTGATCTTCGCTCCGGGAGCGACGGTCAACGACGCCGGCCCATAGGCGAAGTTGCTGATCACAATGGTGTCCGGGGTGGTGGGGGGGGGGGGGGGGGGCGGCGCCCCCCCCCCCCCCCCCCGGCGCTGCTGCCCGCGCCACCGCCGCAGCCCAGCACGAGTCCTAGCACGGCTACCAGCATCGCGAGCAGGATCGCCGTCGGGCGCAACCGGGCCGCTGCGGCGGGCGGGTTCGTCATCAGATCACTTCACCGTCAGGTTGTCGGGCTTGAGCGTGTTGGTGATCCCGATGAACGTGTCCGGGATCGGGTACTGACCCAGGACGAAGTTCAGGATCGCAGCGTGCATGGTCTCCACCGGCTGGATGGTAGCGGCGGTCATGATGCCACCGGCATCGGTCACGTTCGCGGCGGCGAAGGTATAGGTCTGCGCAGCGACGTTCTCCAGGTTCAACGCGAGCTTGGCCACGTCGGGCACCGTCTTCGCCGCGGTGAGCATGGCCACCTGCTCCTGGGTGATCGACAGCGGCGCATCGTTGATGGTCGGTTTCCCGGCCTTGGACAGCACCGCATTCCAGGCCTGCGCATGGTCGGCGTGTTGCTTCATCGCCGTCTGGACGAAGGTGGCCACCGCCGGTGGCACCGTGCCCAGCTCACCGGCGCCCGCCTTCTTCAACGCCCCGCCGTAGGCGGTGACGGCCAGATTCTCCAACGCCGCAGCCAACGCCACGACCTTGAGATCGCCGGTGTAGGTCTCTTCCGGTGCCGGCGGTGGCGCCGCGGGGCTGGATTCTCCCGCCGGAGGCGTGGACCCGCTGGAGCAGGCCGCAACCGTGCCCAACGCAACCGCACCGGCGGCGCCCAGGAAGAAGCTGCGCCGGGTGGAGGGCTGACGCACCACCTGGCCAAGGTTGCCGACCATCTCGTCGAGAGTCTTGCGGACCTGGGGGAAGGTCGATTCGTGCAACTCGTCGAGATCACGGGTCATCTGGGACAGCTCGCGCTCACTGATCGCCATCTCTGCGCGCGTGCCGCGGCGGGGGAAGACGCTCATTTCACGGCTCCTTCCTCGACTGGAGAGGCCGATGTGGTGGGGAAGAACGCGTCAGGGAAGCCCACGCTGCCGGCCGCGGCGGGCAGCTTCGCCAAATCCGGGGGTAGCGCGATCAGCTCCGGAGTGCCGCCCTTGACCAGCGCCTGGACCGCCAGCAGGATCGCCTTGTGCTGGGATTCCACCCCGGCGACGCTGGCGAAGAGCTGCCGTAGCTCAGCGGTGGACACCAGACTGACGTTCTTGACGTAGGTCTGCGCGGCCACGTCCTCCAGCGAGATCGCCAGCCCGACCACGTCACCGGCGCCCTTGATCTTGGGTACCGCTTGTTTGACCACTTCGGCGTACTTCGGATCCGGCAGCGTCTGGGGCTTGCCACCCAGCCGCTGCGCGGCAGCGTTGAACGCCGTCGCATGCTCGTTGTGCTGACCCATGGTCTTCTCAGCGAACGCCTTGACGACCGGGTTGGCCGAGCTGCCGCCGATGAAGGGCAAGCTCAATGCCGTCTTGTAGGTCGCCACCGCGAGGTTCTCCAGACTGGCCGCGGTCTGCAGCGCTGAGACGTCGTCGCCGGCCGCCCACGCCGTCCCACTCGCCAACAACGTCGCCGCTCCGGCAACCCCGGCCGCGGCCGCGACCGGCCCCCACCGGGAACCGTCCCGACGAGCGGCCAGGCGGGCCTCCCGGGCCGCCTCCACGTAGTCGTCCAGACCCGTCCGAGCGCTACGCATCGCGTCGGACTGCAGATCGTCGGACTCTTCCAGCAGCTCTCTGAACCTGCCCTCATCGATCTTGTTTCGCACAAAGCCTCCAAGCCTGTGGTGGGTACGCCGATCACGCGGGGTCACATTCTCGCGGGAACAGGCAGCCAGATCTTCGCCCCTCTACCCTCACCAGTTCGCCACGAACCGGTCACGATACGGTCACAGTCCAGCACTTCGCGTGAGGGACCCTAGGGAGCGAGGAGTTCAGAACCATCTTTCAAGGATGAGCGCGAGGCCGTCCTGGGAGTTACCCGCTGTGATCTCGTCCGCCGCCTCGAGGACGGCCCGGTGAGCGTTGGCCATCGCCACACCGTGGCCTGCCCACCGCAGCATCGGCAGGTCGTTGGGCATGTCGCCAACGGCAAGCACATCGGCCGGCGCGATGCCCAGCTCCCCGGCCAGCCGGGCCAGCCCTGTGCCCTTGGTGATGCCGGGCGCGGAGAGCTCGATCAGGCCGTAGCCGGTCGAGTAGGTGACATCCAGCGGCATCCCCGATTGGGCCCCGAGGAGCTCGCGCACCGCGGCGGCCATCAGGTCGCTACTGGCATCCGGCAAGCGGACCAGCATCTTGATCGCGGGTCGGCCGAGCAGCAGGTCCCGCGGCGCGGTCTCAGAGTCCGCACCGGGCCAGGGGTGGGTGTAGCCGGGCTCGGCGAGGAACTGATCGGCGCCGTTCACCGCGGCGCTGCTGGTGGGCAACTCCACGGCGAGCTTCGCACCCGGCAGCGCGGTAGCCACCACCTCCGCCGCATCCCGCAACTGCATCGGATCCAGCGTCACCGAGTGGCTGACGCGATCGGTCGCCGCGTTGTAGCACACCGCGCCGTTGGCGCAGACTGCCAGCCCGGCATGCCCGAGTAACTCGACAACCGGCGGGATCCACCGCGGCGGCCGGCCGGTGACCAGAACGAACGGGACCCCTGCCGCCACCACCCGATGCACCGCCGCTCGGGTGCGCTCGGAGAGCTGGTCGGTCGGATCCAGCAGGGTGCCGTCAACATCGGATGCGACCAGCCGCGGCCTGTGCATGTCTCGACCCTACGTTCCCGACTCGCGTGCTCCGGGCTCCTGCCAGCTCCCTTTCTCCCGAACCCAACAGCAGCGCTGTTTGATCA
>CAXUFG010000180.1:0-10764 GCA_964250265.1 uncultured Pseudonocardiaceae bacterium
GGCGGTGGCGAGGATGCCTCCGCCCCGGCACTTCCGTATCGATTCCCAGCTCTCCCGGTCCGGGTCCAGCCGGGCCAGCCGGTTGGACCCGGTGCCCGATCGGGCTTGCGCGTCTCCGGTGATGACCCTCATCGCCTCGTCAAGGAATGACGCCGGAACGGGGAACGACTCGGAGATCACCTCGGCGAAGTCATAGGCCTTCGCCCGATCAATCGCAAAGAGGGTGGTCAATGGAAGGAAGAGGAACAGGCGTAAGCAGGCCAGGGCGTAGCGGTCGATGTCGAAGCCCGAGCGATCGGGCGGTGCGGCGAAGCCGGGATCGGCAACGCTCTGCCGGCGACCCTCCTCGACGCCGGCCGCCACCTCGAAGTCGATCAGTACGACCCGGCCGTCTGGCCGCAACAGGACGTTGAACGGATGCAGGTCCCCGATGACCACGCCGCGGTCGTGCAGCGCCGCGACCGCCTGTTCAATCTTGTTCTGGACATCGAGCGCCCAGGCGGTGTACTTCGCCACGGCTTGCTCATCGGTCTCAAGCTGCATCAAAGGGTGCTGCTCCACGATGATCGCCCGCAACGGCTTGGCGTCGATGAACTCCATGGCCAAGAATCGGTGCTCCCCGAGGCTGAAGGACCCGTGCACAGCGGGCACCACATCCAGCCCGGCGAAGCGCTCCAGGATCTCCTGTTCGCGGCGCAATCGGGTGACGGCATCGGTCCCGTCCATATCGAGTCCCGCATGCGGTCGGGCCTCCTTGAGCACCACCTGCGTATCCGTCTGGATGTCTCGGGCCACGTACAGGCCGCCGCCGTTGGAGAAATGCAGCGCCCGCTCGATCCGGTAGGGCAGGCTGTCGACCCGCACGCTGTTCCGCGCGGCCAGGTGTGGCTCCAGGAACTTCGGCAGGCTCACCCACGGCGGCAGGCGAAAGGTCGGCTCCCGCCGATCCGGCACCAGCCGCCCATCGGCATCCTCGATCGCCAACACCAGCGCGCCTGTCTCCGCAACACAATGCCGCTCGGCGAATCCCCCATAGCGGACATACAACGGCCCCTCACCCCACCGCAGATCACTCAGGATGTAGGGACCCTGACTGCCAGCGAGCGCCTCGCCGAGCTCATTGAGCACGACTTCCAGCTGCTCCTCATCCGCCGGGTAGATCGTGACGAACTTCCCGCTCGCCCCCCGGTGCGCGTACTTGGCGTTGGCCAGCAGCAACGAGTCGAGACCACGCAGGAACTTAAACGGAATCCGGTGCGCAATGCAGTAGTCCCACACTGTCGTCAGCACCCGGTCAGCGTTGTCCAAGCAGGCCGCGACGTGGACCTTCCACCCTTGCGGGGGGAACAAGACCCCGTCCGGCCGGTGTACCAGCCAGTCCTCCAGCTCTGTCCGCTCCCACCCCAGGGGGGCGGGACTGCGAGTGAACTCGAAGCTGAGGCGATCTTCCCGCACCTGGGTCATCGAGTCGTAGAACAGGGGATCTGCCAGGCAGTACACCTCATACCGCTTGTCCACCTGGCTCCCTTCCCAAGAGCTCACACATCGCACTCAGCTGGCGTAAGCCGATAACCACCCGTTCGTGTTCGGCTTCACTCTCTGGAACCATCACACTAGGGAAGAGTCCTCAAGCCGTCTTACAGATCCCTTAGCACTCTCTTAATTTCACGGCGCACACGGTGGGTCCGGACCGTCTCCGGGTAAAACAGCGGTAACAACAAGCGCCTAGCGTGACGCCCATGGGCGATTTCGTGACTTCGCGGATCGGTGTGGAGGAAGAATTCCATCTGGTCGATCTCCAGACCAGGCGAGCGACTCCCGCGGTTGATGACATGCTCGCCCAGCTGGACGGCGACTCGTTCGCGCCGGAGCTGCATCGCTCCCTGGTCGAGGCGAACACGTTGCCCTGCGAAACCCTCGATGAGCTCCGCGAGGAGCTGTGCCGGTTGCGCCGGAGGTTGAACGAGGTCGCCGATCCCCTCGGGCTGGGTGTGGTGGCCGCCGGAACGGTACCGCTGGTCGACCTGCGCGGCACCGACATCTCGGCCGGTGCCCGCTACGAGCGGATGCAACACGAGTACCAGCTCCTGGTCCGCGAGCAGCACATCTGCGGAGCCCAAGTGCATGTCGACGTGCCTGATCGGGATATCGCGGTCGCCGTTGTGCAGCACGTGGCGCTGCACCTGCCGATCTTCCTCGCGTTGTCGGCGAGTTCGCCGTACTGGCGCGGAGCCGACAGCGGCTATGCCAGCTACCGCTGCATGGTCTGGCAGCGCTGGCCGACCGCGGGTCCGCCTGGACCGATGGGTACCGCGGCCGACTACGACACCATGGTGGCCGACCTGGTCGCCTCGGGAACCATCAGCGACCCGGGCATGGTGTATTTCGACATCCGCCCGTCGGCGCATCTGCCCACCGTCGAACTGCGGATCTGCGACGCCTGCCCGGTGGTCGACGACGTCGTGCTCATCGCGGGCCTGTTCCGGGCGCTGGTGCAGCGCGCCCGCGGGTGGGTCGCGGAGGGCAAGCCGTTCCCGCAGACCCGCCATGAGCTGCTGCGCGCGGCGACCTGGCGGGCGGCCCGGTCCGGGCTGGAGGGTGACCTGGTCGACCTTGCCCATCCGTCCGGACCGACCCTGGTTCCGCCCTCGCTGCTCGTCGAACGGCTGGTGAACGACCTGCGACCGGAACTTGATGCCGCTGGCGACTGGAAGCAGGTGCGTGAGCTGTCCCAGCGTGCGCTGGCCGTGGGCAGCTCCGCGGCCCGGCAGCGCCGGATGTACGGCCGCCGCGGCGAGCTCACCGATGTGGTCGACGGCCTGCTCGCGCACACCCGCGGCGACGCGCTGGACCGCGATCCGCCGACCGCGGTGCCCGCGACGCCGGCCCTGCTGGAGGGCTACCTCACTGCCCACTACGACGAGTCAGTGGGAACCGACGGCCGGGTACTACCGCACTACGGCTGGATGTTCCGGGCGCTCGACCGGCTGGGAGCACGGGGAATGACCGCGGCGATGTCTGCACTGCGCACCGAGCAGCGAGCGCGGGATGTGACCTTCCGCGTGGCCGATGATGCGCCGGACCGGCTGCTCCCGCTGGATCTGGTGCCGCGCATCGTGACAGCCGAGGACTGGTCGACGCTGACCGCCGGCCTCATCCAGCGGGTGCGCGCTCTGGAGGCGTTCTTGCAGGACGCCTACGGCGCTGCGGAGATCATCCGGGATGGCGTGATGCCGGCGTCGGTGGTCACCGGCTCGCCCGGCTGGAGCCGCACCGGGCAGCTGTGCGGCCAGCACACCGTGCGCGCCGCGGTCAGCGGGATCGACCTGGTGCGAGACAGCGCCGAGGGCTGGTTCGTCCTCGAGGACAATCTTCGGGTGCCCTCCGGTATCGGCTATGCCATCGTCAGCCGGCGACTGGTACGGAGCGTGTTGCCCGATCTGGAGCCACCCGCCGGCGTGGTGCCGCTGGAAGGGGTACCCGAGCGGCTGCGCAAGACGCTGCTGGCCGCGGCTGCGACGGGGGATGGCGATGACGCGATCGCGCTGCTGAGCGCCGGCCCCATCGACGCCGCCTTCTACGAACACCGGCTGCTCGCGGAGCGGATGGGTGTGCCACTGGTCACTCCGTTCGACCTCACGGTTACCGACAGCGGAGTCCACGCGAATGGTCAGCGCCTGCGCGTGCTCTACCGCCGGCTCGACGAGCAGACTTTGCTCGACGCGACCGGAGCGGACGGCCGACCCGTGGGGGCGGCGATCTGTGCGGCAGTGGCCGGTGGCCGGGTAAGCCTGCTCAACTCAATGGGCAATGGAGTAGCCGACGACAAACGGGTGTATGCCTATGTGCCGGACATGATCACTTATTACCTGGGTGAGCAGGTGCTGCTCGCCAACGTACCCACCTACGCGTGCGGCGACCCGCACCAGCTCGCCGAGGTGCTTGACCGGCTCGACGAGCTGGTGCTCAAGCCAGTGGACGGCTACGGCGGGCACGGCATCGTGATCGGCCCGGACGCCGAGCGCTCCGAGCTGGTCGAGCTCGCCCTGACCATCCAGGCGAATCCTGCGGACTGGGTCGCCCAGGACCTGGTGTCGCTGTCCACCCATCCCACCTTCGCCGGCACCCGGCTGGAACCGCGGGCGATCGACCTGCGCGCATTCGTCCTGCTGGGAGAGCGGGCCGAGGTGGTACCAGCCGCCCTGACCCGGGTCGCACCGAGCGGCAGCATGATCGTCAACTCCGCGCGCGGCGGCGGCGCGAAGGACACCTGGATCTTGCGGTGAGAGGAGCTTGCTGATGTGTGGCATCGCGGGCGAGATCAGATTCGACGGGACACCAGCCGATGTCGCAGCGGTCACCACCATGACCGCGACCCTGCACCGTCGAGGGCCCGATGGCTGGGGCATCCATGCCGGCGGGCGCACCGCGCTCGGCCACCGGCGGTTGAAGATCATCGACCTGTCGGAGCGGGCCGCGCAGCCCATGGTCGATCCGGAGCTCGGGCTCACCGCCGTGTTCAACGGCTTGATCTACAACTATCGCGAGCTGCGCGGCGAGCTGCGCACCGCCGGCTACCACTTCTTCTCCGACTCCGACAGTGAGGTACTGCTCAAGGCCTACCACCGGTGGGGTACCAGCTGCGTCGAGCATTTCCTGGGCATGTTCGCCTTCGCCGTCCTCGAGCGCGACAGCGGGCGACTGGTGCTCGGCCGCGACCGGCTCGGGATCAAACCGATGTACCTGTCGCAGACCCCGCACCGGCTGCGCTTCGCCTCCACGGTGCCTGCCCTGCTCGCCGCGGGTGAGGTGGACACCGCGATCGACCCGGTGGGCCTGCATCATTACCTGAGCTTCCACTCGGTCGTGCCGGCTCCCCGCACGATCCTGGCCGGGGTACAGAAGCTGCCACCGGCGACGGTGCGCACGGTGCACCCGGATGGCCGTTACGAGGACCGGAACTACTGGCAGCCGGTGTTTTCCCGGGGCGATCCCGACCTGACAGCAGACGAGTGGCCGGGTGCGGTGCTCAGCGCGCTGCGCCTGGCTGTGGAGCGACGCATGGTGGCCGACGTTCCGGTGGGCATCCTGCTCTCCGGCGGCATCGATTCCAGCCTGGTCGTGGCGCTGCTGGCCGAGGGCGGTCAGCACGGGCTGCGGACGTTCAGCGTCGGTTTCGAGGCTGCCGGCGGGGAATCCGGGGACGAGTTCGTCTACTCCGACCAGGTCGCGGCGCACTTCGCCACCGATCACCAGAAGATCATGGTCTCCTCGGACCGGTTGCTCCCGGCGGTGGACGCGGCCATCGACGCGATGAGCGAACCGATGGTCAGCCACGACTGCGTCGCGTTCTACCTGCTCTCCCAGGAGGTCTCCCGATCGGTGACCGTGGTGCAGTCCGGGCAGGGGGCGGACGAGGTCTTCGCCGGCTACGACTGGTACCCACCGCTGGCCGGGGTGCCGCGGGAGGAGGCGGCAGGCGCCTACGCGAAGGTGTTCATCGACCGCCCGCACGCCGGACTCGCCGACCTGCTGGAGCCGGAGTGGTTGGCCGGCGATGGTTCCCTTACCGGGGACCACAGCCGGGCATTCGTCGACGCGCACTTCGGCGCTCCCGGCGCCGACACCGCACTCGATGCGGCGCTGCGCCTGGATACCACGGTCATGCTGGTTGACGATCCGGTCAAAAGGGTGGACAACATGACCATGGCTTGGGGACTGGAGGCGCGGGTTCCGTTCTTGGATCATGAGCTGGTCGAGCTCGCCGGTGCCTGCCCGCCCGAGCTGAAGCTCGCCGCAGGCGGGAAAGGAGTGCTCAAGGCGGCCAGCCGCGGGATGGTTCCGGACACGATCATCGACCGGCCCAAGGGTTATTTCCCCGTGCCGGCGATCCGGCATCTGTCCGGCTCATTCCTCGACCGGGTACGCGAGGCGGTGACCGATCCGGTGGCCAAGGACCGCGGCCTGTTCCGCCCGGACTGGTTGGAGCGCATGCTTGCCGATCCGAACACCGAGCGGACCACGTTGGGATCGAACGCTCTGTGGCAGGTCGCCCTGTTGGAGATGTGGCTACAGCAGAGGGGGATTTAGATGGACCCTGCGAGTTCTCCGGACGGGAGCAGTGGCTTCGCGCGACGCCGGCAGGCTCGGCTCGCTGCCGAGTTCGCCGGCCTCGATTGGCTCGCCGCGCAGACCTGCACGTCACCCGCGCTGTCCCCGGACGGCGGCACGCTGGCGGTGGTCTCCGACCTGGACGGCACACCGCAGGTCTGGCTGAGCCCCTTGTCCCACGCTGACCCGATGGCGCAGCCCGGCGAGCCCGTGCGGCTGTATACCGGTGAGGACTACGTGCGGGCAGTCACCTGGTCACCCGACGGCGAGTGGCTGTGCCTGACCACGGCACCCGGCGGCAGCGAACGCACCGTGGTCCGTGCCCTGCACCCGGACGGCTCCGGCGCCCGGGTCGTCGCCGGGTCCGCGACCGGGATGGCGTGGATCGGCCGCTGGCAAGCTGGCGGGCACGCCATCGGCGTTGCCGAGACCAGCGCCACTGACCCGGCCACGCTTGACGCTTACGCGGTGGACGTGTGCTCCGGTCGCCGGCGCTATCTGGCGAGCGGTCCGGCGGCGACGGTATGCGCCTTCAGCCACGACGGTCGCTACGCCGTGGTGCGCGTCGGCTCCCGCGGTGCCCGCCGCTTACTGCTGGTCGACACCCGGACCGGCAACAGGGCCGCACTACTCGGCGCCGATGCGACCGTCGCCGACGCCCGCTTCTCCCCCGATGATCGGATGATCTATCTCCACACCGACGCCGGCCGGGAGTTCGCCGCACTACTCACGCTGCCCAGGGTCGCCGCCGGCTTTCCCGAGGCCACCGAGCTCATCGCCGCGCGTGCGGGGGCGGATCTTGAAAGGTTCGCCCTCGAGCCCACCGGTCGTGCCGTTGTCGCCGTGTGGAACGTCGAAGGACGCAGCGAGCTCGAGCTCGTCGATCTGGCCAGCGGGGAGCGTCGTGCATTACCACCGCCACCCGCTGAGGTCGTGACGGGCTGTGGCTTCGCCCAAGACGGTGGGTCGATGATCCTGGCCGTGGAGTCCAGCACCGAGCCGCCGCACGTCCTGCGCTACCCGCTCCCACCAGCCGAACCGGTGCGGCTGGCCCCTGCGCTACCGCCGCCCTGGTCACCCGACGCGCCGATCCGGCCGGAGCTGCACCGGTGGAGGGCCCGGGATGGTCTCATGCTGAGCGGCTGGCTCTACCGGCCAGCAGGTGCGCTCGGGGCGGTGCCCACGCTGGTCTGGTTGCACGGCGGCCCCGAGGCCCAGGAGCGGCCTACCTTCAACCCGATCTACCAGGCGTTACTGAGGTATGGGGTCGCGGTGTTCGCACCGAACGTCCGTGGCTCGACAGGGTTTGGACGCGGTTTCATGGACGCCGATGTGCGCCGTCGCCGGTTCGCCGCCATCGATGACGTTGCCGATCTGGTCCGGTACCTGGTGGACACCGGGCTCGCCGACCCCTCCGCGTTGGGCTGCGCCGGCCGGTCCTACGGCGGCTACCTGACCGTCGCCGCCATGGTGAGCCATCCCACGCTGTTCCGGGTGGGCGTCGACATCGCCGGCATCACCGACTTCGAGAGGTTCTTCGCGGACACCGAACCGTGGATCGCGGCGGCGGCGGTGAGCAGGTACGGCGACCCCCGGCGAGACGCAGAGCTGTTACGTGAGCTGTCTCCGATCCATCTCATCGGGCAGCTGAGCGCCCCACTGCTCGTAGTGCACGGCGGCCTGGACACCAACGTGCCTGCCACCGACGCCGAGCAGCTCGTCGCAGCGCTGCGGGAGCGCGGCGTGTCACACGGGTATCTGGTGCTGCCCGATGAGGGGCACGAGATCCTGAGCACCGCCAACCGCGCAGTCTTCCTGCGGGAGGTCGTGCACTGGCTCACCACGCACCTGCTCGAGGTCGACGAACGCAGCGCCTGATGGCACCCGCCAGACAGCTCCACAGGGTGGTAGCTGCCGGTCGGCGCGCGGAGAGCACTCGATCGCGCGGGGCAGCCTCATCACCGACCTCGTTCCCGGACGGCAGCGTTTCGCGCCCAGCCACCGTGCTGTGGCCGCCAATCAGTAGCATGATCACTGTTTCATGGGGCCCTCCACTACAAGCTCCAGCAACGTGGACCGGGAGGCGTGCCAGGGATCGCCGGTAACCACATCGATCGTCGCCTGCCCGGGGCCACGGGCCCGAAACAGCACCGATCCGGGAGCCCCTATCGGGGTCAGAATCCGGCCGTCATCGGCCAAGACACCCGTCTGGAACGCTCCCATCAGTTCTATGGCGTCCGCGCCGGACCGGACATGGCCGCCTGTTGCCCCGAACACCAGTACGTCCCCCACCTCGACCGTGAGGCTCGGTGGGAGGGCTCCCGCGTCGACCCGAAATTCGATCAGCCGAGCCACGGGAACCCGTCACCCCTGCGCCATGGCCCGGCTCCGGTGAGTCCGGCGCGGGTCAGACACCGACCTCCACGTCCTCCGACTCGTCCCATTCGTCCTCAAGTTCACCCGTCATGCCATCCGCGGGAGCCTGCCCCGCCTTCGGGTAAATTTTACCGGCGAACGTGTAATCCGTCGGATCGATATCGAGTCCACCCACGATAGGTTTGCCATCGCGTGTGATCGATGCGGGAAGCTGATAACACATGATTGAGATCTGGTCGGCGGGGGTGCTCATCAGCGACCCTTCGTCCAGGGGGGTGAGCACCTGCTCATCGACCGTCTGTTTGTCCCAGCCCTGAGTCCGGAGAAAATACTCGTAAGCCTTGTCGGGATCGATCCGTGAGACCAGGTCACGCCGCATGTGCTCGTGCGGAAAACCGAGAGTATGGCCGGTCTCGTGACGGACGACACGATGGTACTCGGATTCGGGCGTGTTCATGGTGAACCCCTGCAGGTTCATCGTCTGCCGGTTCTTCGGGATGTGCAGAATATCGGTTCCGAGGTACGACCAGTATCCATCGGCACTCCGAGAAATTCGGACCTGGCCAACCCCAGCGGTCTCGACAAACGAAATGCACCCTGTTTTAGTCCATGCGTTCATATGGGAAATAATGCGAGCGCGGAGGTCGGCCGGCGGGCTATCCATGAAGCTCACCGTCAGCTGTCGCGGCGTGGCCCCCCAATACTTCGAGGTGAGCACGGCAATATGCTGCGGGGCATCGATACGAAAGTCTCCGGCGACACCAGCAAGGGGCCCGAGGAAGGGCGCGTTGACCGGATTTACTCTCGTTGCTGTTTGCGCAGCCTTCACCAGCAGTCGCGCGGGGAGAGCCTTGGGCGTACAGACGCCAGTAGGCACCTGTCCGTTACCGTAATCATCCGGATGACCATCGCCTCCAGCCACGTCGTTCGCCATCTTGGCGATCATTGCGAGTGTCTCGCGCAACCGTTGCTCGTTGCTTACCATCATCACTCCTTCTTGCGATCATTACTGGGACGACCCGCACAATCTATGCGAGCATAATTCATCCGCTCGGCGTCGCCTCTCGCTCGGAGGCGCCCGACGCAGTACCAACGGGGAAGAGGTAGCGCAAGCCTGATAGATACACCACACCGATCCGCCGATCGTGTGAACATGCGCGGCAGGGTTCCGGCTGCATCAGCCGCTGAAGCGGCGGGCGAGCCTCATTGCCTTGATGCTGATGAAATCCGTGATCTGAGTGCCGTGCTCTATCGGGCCGCCTTCAATTGCGATCTCATCGACCACGAATCCGAGTTGTGGGAACCCCATAGACTGCGCGGAGGGGTGATCGTCACGACCGCTAGGCGGTCGGAGTCTAGTTGATGCACGCCCGGCAGAAGGTCAGCAGGCCAGCGGTGACCTCCTGGATGATCGGCACCATGTCGACGTAGTTCGGGTGGAAACTTTCAGGGAGGGTCGGACGTTCAGGACCCCACTCGATCGTGAAACCGAGCACTCTACTCTTTTTCCCGTTAAGAAAACCTTGCGAGTATGCATAGTCGTCCGAGGTGCCGGAGGTCGGGTAGAGATTAGCGGACGACTTCACCGTATAGACCCGGCCATGGGCGGCCTGAACCGCGTCGCGCATCCCGTTCCCCAGCGCGACTAACGTGTCTAGATCTGCTTTAGGGAGGTACTCTCGAATAGGTCTCTTTGCACGGGTTGGTCGAGGTAGCCACCGCCGCTGATGGGCTGAATTTCAACGGGAAGTCCCACAAGAAGTCGTAATTGCGGTGTCCATTTCAGAGCAACCACCCCCCTCCGCTGATACCGGCCCCGGCTACGGGCTAGCGCTCAAGCTCCCGAACTCAACCGCAGAGCTGTCAGCGCATGATCAAACAGCGCTACTGTTGAGCTCGGGAGTGGAAGCGACAGGAGATCCATCCGGAGCTCAGCCCGTGTTGCGCATCCCTGCGGCGATTCCGTTGACGGTGCGCAGTAGGGCCAGACGCAGATCGGGATGGGGCTCGTCCACCTCGCGACACCGGGCCAGTAGCGAGACCTGGAGGTGGTGCAACGGCTCGAGATAAGAGGCGCGCACCTGCAGGGTGTGGCGCAGCAGGTCGTGGCGGGCCAGCAAGGTCGAGCCGCCGGTGAGCCGCAGCACCTCACGCTTGGTCAGGTCGTGCTCGGCGACGATGGTGTCGAACAGCGGCTGCAGGCTGGGTTCCACGAGTGCGCCGACGTAGTACTCCGCGATCCGCAGGTCGGTCTTGGCCAGCGTCATCTCGACGTTT
>CAXUFG010000181.1:0-10753 GCA_964250265.1 uncultured Pseudonocardiaceae bacterium
CCCCGATATGTCTCCATATCGGGGTTGTGACGTCCTGACAACCCCGATATGTCTCCATATCGGGGAAGGGGGTGATGGGTTCGCGCTGGCGATTCGAGGGTGAGATCGCTGCCTTCGGCACGGCCGCGGGATACCGTGTCGTCCTCGGGCGATGGCCGGTCTCACCGTTCGGGCCGGTCAGCGATGTCATGCTCGAGGCGCCTGACGGTATGCGGCTGCTGATCGCTCCGAACGACGAGGTCGCCGGTTTCATCGCCAGTACCTACCAATTCGATTCGGTCGACATCACGCCGGTCGAGATGACGCGCCGACCACGACGGCTACAGGTGGTAGCCGGGCAGTTGCGAGCCGATATGACCATCGGGCGGCGAGGCTGGCTCGGACTGCTCCTCCAGGCCGTGCCACGCCCAGTGGCCACCGCCCCGTTGTGGGCGACCCTGATCGACCCGCTGGTCCGAAGGGCGCTTCCCGGGGTGCGGACCCTCGGCAGCGCTGGTTCCGGGCGTCGGGAGTGGTACGGAGCCTGGGATCTCCATCCGCTGGCGTCCGTCACCGCAAGCTGGCAGGGGACCGACCTCGGGCCCATGGCCGACATCCACCCACCCGTTCGGTTCGGCTTCGGATCCACCCCACGCCAACCCTCAATCGTCCGCCTCACCACCACAATCCAGCTATGACCCCTGCCGCCCCAACCCGGACTACCCCCGACATGGAGACATATCGGGGCCATGACAGCCCTGAAAACCCCGACATGGAGACATATCGGAACGGAGTGGGCGGGTCAGCGGGTGCGGAGGGTCTGGTGGAGGGCGCGCGCTTCGGGCAAGGCGGCGGGCACTGTGGCGATCAGCAGCGCGGTGGCCGCGGTGCACCAGGAGCGCAGGCGCTTGGAGTTGGGTGAGCCGCTCAAGCAGACCATGGTCGTCCAGCGACCGAATCCACTACGCCGGGGCTCCATCGCGCACCTCACCACAACAGTGCAGCTGTAAGCCCAGGCGCGCTCGCGCTCGTCGGCACCGACACACCGGGGCCAGGACACGCCACGCTGCACGATGCCCCCGCATTAGGATCAACGACGAGCCTGCGCCAGCCGGCCTGATACACCCAGATCCGGGATAACCGGGGGGACCCATGGGCAGAAGGCTCGCGCTGCTGCTGTCCCTGCTCTCAATTCTTGTCCCCGTCCTCGTGCTCGCCGCCGACAGGCTCGCCCAGGCGAGCGGTGCGCGCGCCGCCCAGACCATCACGCTCACGGTCGACGCCACCGAGGCCCCGCGCAAGCTCTTCCACGCCCGGGAGGTGATACCGGTCAGCCCCGGCCCGCTCACGCTGTACTACCCGAAGTGGATTCCGGGTGAGCACGGGCCGACGGGACCGATCAACAATCTATCGGGGCTGACCTTCACGGTGAACGGAAAGCCCCTCCCCTGGCGGCGCGACCCCGTTGACATGTACGCCTTCCACCTCGACGTGCCACAGGGCGCGACCACTGTGGAAGCCGGCCTCGAATTCCTGGCGCCGACCTTTGCGGGCGGCTTCACATCAGGTTCCTCGACGACCTCGCACCTCGCCATCTTCTCCTGGAATTGGCTTCTGCTCTCCCCGCCGGTCACCCAGGCCGATGACCTCCTCGTCAACGCCTCCCTGCGGCTGCCACCCGGCTGGAAATTCGGTACGGGGCTGACGATGGATCGGGAGTCGGCGGGCGAGGTGACGTTCCGAACCGCCAGCCTCACGACACTCATAGATTCGCCAGTGCTGGCGGGCGAGCATTTCCGCGCCATCCCGCTCTCGACCGCGAACCCGGCGGTCGAGATGGACATCGCCGCCGACAGCCCCGCCGCGCTCCAACCGAGCCAGCAGTTCACCGATGCCATGCGCAAGCTCGTCGACGAGGCGAGAGCGCTTTTTGGTGCCGAGCACTATGACCATTACAACTTTCTGTTCACTTTAAGCGACCGGGTGGCGCACTTCGGGCTCGAGCACCATCAATCGAACGACAGCCGCGTGGCTGAGCGGGCGCTAATCGACGAGACGCAGGGACGGCTCGCGCGTGGTGTGCTCTCGCACGAGTACTTCCATTCCTGGAATGGCAAGTACCGCCGACCCGCCGGGCTGGCGACGCCCAACCCCCAGATGCCGATGCAAGGCGAGATGCTCTGGGTCTACGAGGGGCTGACGCAGTATTACGGCAACGTGCTCGCGGTGCGCAGCGGACTCTGGACGCCAGAACAGTATGCCGACACGCTGGCTCAGGCCGCCGCGAGCCTGGACCACACACCCGGTCGGCTCTGGCGCCCGTTGATCGACACGGCCGTCGCGGCGCAGCTTCTCTACCAAGCCCCCTCGGAATGGAGCGCCGAGCGGCGGGGCACCGATTTCTACAACGAGGGTTGGCTCCTCTGGCTCGACACCGACACACTGATCCGCCAGCTCACATCGGGACAACGCTCCCTCGACGACTTCTGCCGCCGCTTCCACGGCGGGCAGACGGGGCCACCGTCGGTCAAGCCGTACACCGTCGAGGACGTGGTGGCGACGCTCAATGAGGTCGCACCCTACGACTGGCGGACGTTTCTCAACCAGCACCTTTACACGACCGACGCCCACGCCCCGCTCGGCGGTATCGATCGGGGCGGTTGGCGGCTCACCTACGACACCGCGCGGGGCCAGCGAATCAAAGACCTGGAGTCGGCCCGTAAGCAGGTCGAGATGGGTTACTCGATTGGCCTTCGGCTGAGCGATGAGGGCCTCATCAGCGACGTCATCCCAGGGATGCCCGCGGCGAACGCGAAACTCGGCCCCGGCATGACCATTGTCGCCGTTGACGGCAAGAAGTTCTCACCCGACGCTCTGCGTGACGCAGTAAGCGCGGCAAAGACGTCCACAACGCCGATTCAACTGCTCGTCAACAACGAGGACACTCTCATCAGCTATCCGATCGACTACCACGGCGGCGAGCAGTACCCCCACCTCGTGCGGGACGACGCCAAACCCGACGTGCTCAGCCAGACGATCGCGCCGCTCACCCCGAGACGGTGAGGTACCTCCTCATCCCTGTGTCTCCGCGGTGATGGCGTGAGAGCCTGAGTGGTGGATCATAGGAGGCAACGTGCGGTTCGATGAGGGCTCCGATCTCGACACGTCCCAGGTCGACGACCAGCGCGGCGGCGGCATGGGCGGCCGGGTGGCTGCGGGCGGTGGCGTCGGCATCGTCGGTTTGTTGATCTACTTCCTGATTTCCCAGTTGGGCGGAGGCTCGGGCAGCCCGCTACCCAACGGCCTTCCTGGACTCGGCGCGGGACAAAGCGCGAACGACACCCAGATCAGCGAGAGTTGCCGGACCGGCCAGGACGCGAACACGAAGCTCGACTGCGAGGTCGTCGCAGTCGTCAACTCCCTCGACTCCTACTGGGCCGGCGAGTTCACCCGTACCGGCAGCCGGACCTACGTCAAGCCCAGGATTGAGTTCTTCAACGGCGGGGTGAGGACCGGCTGCGGCAGCGCGAGCTCGGACGCCGGCCCGTTCTACTGTCCTGCCGATCGCGAGAGCTACATTGACCTGGGCTTCTTCCAGGAGCTTCAGCAGCGCTTCGGGGCGAAGGGCGGCCCGTTCGCTCGGGCCTACGTCGTCGCACACGAATACGGCCATCACGTGCAGAACCTGCTCGGCACATCACGACAGGTCCAGCCGGGCGCGACCGGGCCCACCTCCGGCTCGGTCCGGTTGGAGCTGCAGGCTGACTGCTACGCCGGAGTCTGGGCGAAAAATGCGAGCACCACCCCGGGCTCCTCCAGCCGACCGCTGATCACCGATGTGACTGACGAGGACGTCAGCGCGGCACTGGACACCGCTTCACGCATCGGCGATGACTACATCCAAACCAATCTCGGCGGCGGTCAAGTCAACGAGAGCCAGTTCACCCACGGCACCTCCCAGCAGCGGCAGAAGTGGTACCGCTCCGGGTACGAATCCGGGAACCCCGCAAGCTGCGATACCTTCGACACCCGCGACCTCGGCTGAACCCAGCCCAGCGCGCGAGGGCGCAGCGCGCTACAGGACCCCCGCCCTGCGCCAGAGCAGTTTTCCAGGACCGGCGATGAGCCCGACCTCGTGGAAGAACTCGATGACCTTGCGGGCGGCGAATTGTTTGGTCTGCCGCCAGTGCGGGTTCGCTGCGGCGGCCGAGACGGCCTCACCGACATCCAACCCGACCGCCGCGTACACCTTGGGGTCGATCAGCCTGGTGGTGGAGAAGTAGACCACCAAGGCGAGGACGAAGCGGCTGTACGCCCGGCCCAGGGGACCCAGCCGGGGCCACTGTCGACGGCTCTCCTCACGGGCGTAACGGATGTGGCGGGCTTCCTCGACGACGTGGATCCATGACACCTTCTGGACCATCGGCTGCAGCGACTCGTCCACCATCTGCTCGCGCTGCACGGCGTCGAGAATCTCCTCGACGTAGATCGCGCCGCCAAAGGTCAGGGTGCCGTTGGAGGTCGTCTTGAGCAACCGTCCCAGCTGGTGCACCAACCAGCCAGGACCGTAGTCCGGGCCACCGAACTTCTCAGCGGCGCGGGAGAACATCACCGAGTGCCGGCACTCGTCGGCGATCTCGGTCCACGCGTAACGGACGTGTGCGCTGCCACTGGGACGGTCATAGATGTGCCGGACGAGCATCTGCATGAGGATCGTCTCGAACCAGATACCCATGCAGTACAGGCTCGCCAACTCGTGCTTGGTCAGCGCGATCCGCTGTTCCTCGCTCATCTGCTGCCACAGCGCCGTGCCGTAGAGGGAGCTCCGGCGCGGATCGAGGAAGTAGCGATCCGGCTCAAGCGGGGCGTCCCAGTCGATTTCGACGGCCGGGTCGTAGGAGTGCTTGGCTGAGGTCCGCAACAGCCGCTGCGCAGTGACCTCGCGGTCGGGGATGTGGCTGGTCGTCGCGTCGGTGGCGTTGGTCACAGGCATCTGCGGTCTCCTTGGACGAGCAGGTGGCCCTAAAGTAACTTACTTGTCAGTTACTTGACAAGAGGAAGCCACTCTCCCCGGCGGATCCGGTCCAGCCCCAGCCACCCGAAGTCCA
This sequence comes from uncultured Pseudonocardiaceae bacterium, assembly GCA_964250265.1. GTDB lineage: Bacteria > Actinomycetota > Actinomycetes > Mycobacteriales > Pseudonocardiaceae. The sequence goes on from CAXUFG010000181.1 coordinate 5,088, forward strand.
CCGCCTTCGCCTCCACCAACGCGCGCGGCACCTCCGGGTGCTCCAGCCACCAGGACATCAGTCCTTGCAGCGCGCCGACAAGCAGCGGGACGGTCAACCGTGCCTGCTTGAGCACGTCCTCCTCCGAGGGCGTCTTGACCCCCTGTTCGGGGGCGTAATAGCTGGCTAGGACCGCCGCGAGCACCTCGTAGACCTGCTCCCGGAGCCTACGCAGCGGCACGCCGAGCTCGGGGTTGTCCAGGTGCCGCGCGACCAGTGCCCAGGACTCTGGACGCTCGGTCACCAGGTCACAGAGCAGCCGGACCACACCCCGCCAAGCGCCGAGCGCATCTCCGGCCATGCCGAGTACCTCAGGCAGCCGTCTCATGAAACCCTGCACGACCCGCTCGGTAACCGCTGCGAAGAGCTCCTCCTTGCTCGCGAAGTGCTGGTACACCAGCGCCTTGCTCACCCCGGCGGTGGCGGCGACGTGTTCCATCTGAGCGAGGTGGTAACCGCGGCTGCTGAACTCCTGCAGCGCCGCGTCGAGCAGCTCTCGCCGTCTGGCCTCGGACGAAAGCCTGCGCCGGGCGCGTGCTGCGTCCGGAAGATTCGGCGACGGCTGACTCACGCGACCAGTGTGCTCGCTGTCCGCGCTTTGGGTGAGTGCAACCCTCCCGACCAGCGGGGCAGCAGTAGCGCGGTCCGAGCCTGGCTGGCGCACAACGGTGCTCACCGATCACTCGATGGATGCTTCCTGTCACACTGGGCACACCCCGAAGGATCGCCGCCTCGTTCCTCATGATATCAACCTGCACCGATCAAAACAGCTCTACGACTACAAGGAGTAACCATGAAGCACGGCGCGGTGCGCAAGCTGACGAAGGCGGCGACGTTGTCCCTCCTCGTGTTGACAACGACCGCAGGGGTGGCGAGCTGGGAGGTTCTCGCCGCGAGCCCAGCGATGGCGGAGGCGACCGATCCGGGCAGCGGTACTGGCACTCCGGGCAACGGTTCGGATCCCGGAACGACACCGCCGGCCAAGGACGGCAATCCGGTCACCGCCCTCGTCGGCGGCGTCCTCGGTGGCAGCGGAACGCCAGCTCCCTGAGCGTCCAGCTGCTGCTGCTCGTCAAAGACGTGGTGAGAAGGCATCTGTCCTAGTGAGTAGCGGTGCCAATGCAGCGTGCGGGGCGTCCCGGATCAGCCGCGCATCGGAGCAGGGTCCGATCCCCAATCCCAGACCCCGCTCCGATGCGCGGACGGCCCGCATGCGGCAGCATTAACGGCATGATCGAGGCACGCGAATCGACCCGGCAGGGCGCGCGCGATGTGTTCGTACGCTCGCCCCGCCGCAGCGGACTGAGCAAGCTACTGACCGGCATGGGTGCGACGGTAATAGCCGAACCCGGTCGTGGGCTCTCGGGGACCGGTATGGATGCCTGCAGGATCGCATCGGCCGCCGCGGCGCATTACATACCGATCCAGGAACTGACCCCGCGCGCAGCGCGTCGCCAGTGACACGCCCTACATAGGCCACACCCCGCCGCATCACACCCCAGACTGACAACAGCCAACCGCGAAGAGCGCCCCGGCAAAGGACCCTCTCCGCGACGCAGTCACCACCCGCCGAGCAGGGCGAGGGGCTTGTGCCGGGGTCTGTCCGGTCCGGTCGGACCGGTGATCGAGATCAGCCCACTGCCGACCGTGGCTGACCTAGCAAGTGCGCATCCCGCTCGCTGAGCCGCCGGCTGTGTCGAGTTCGGGGTCATCCCCACCACCCAACACTCGGCACCAGCCGGAGCGCCGCTCCGCTGCCGCGCGAGACAGAAGATGCCCGGGTCAGGCTGCCCAGAGGTGGAAGCCGGTGTCTCGGTCGACCAGGGTGCCGTAGATCTAGCAGCGCGAGCACGACTAGATCATCGCACCGAACGAAGCCAATGCTGCGTCGGCAGATCGAATGGCGTGGGAGCCCATAGGCTGCACCGCTGACCGGTGGCTACCCGCCGTTGGGCGCGGATCACTGTTCTTTATGGGTCATTTGAGGCTGTTGCGTGAGGTGATACGGGAGAGAACACAGCGGCCTTGTGCAGTGGAGTTACAAAAGGCCGGTGTCGCGGTGCCCCGCCCGGCCGCGGCGCAGGCCACCGTCGGTCGCAGGGTCAGCGTCGATCAGCTGCAGTCGGGCGACCTGCTCTTCTTTATCCTTTTATCAACGTGGGACATGTCGTCATGTACTTCGGGAACGGACAAATCGTGGAAGCCTCTCAGCCCGGCAAGCCAATCCACGTTCGTCCCATGTATCTCAGCGGCTTCGTCACAGCACGCCGGCTGCTCTGACACCCAGTCGTGCGGCTGCACGTCTCGAACCGACTGTGACCGTCATGAACGGATGGTCGTCGTGTTCGGAGGCCAACGATCGGTCATCGTCAACTAGAGATGTAGAAGGTTCGTAGCCTACATCACTTAATGTAGCGGCACTGCCTAATCTGCGGTACATGGAAGCTGACCTGTAGGGATGACGACCATTTTTTGGCCATTTGGCATTCTAGCGATGGAGACGAATCTCACCCACATTTCTCACGGGGTCCGTCTTGGTGCCCACCTAGGGAACGGAGCTAGACCTCATGGCCGAATACAAAGCCACCTCGGACCCCGACGAAAAAGACGATTCGCGGCCCGGGTGGATGCACCGGGAAATCCGCGATCATGACCGCCGTTATGACTGCGATGGGCATATCTTCGTCGACGGCACGTGGGGTGGACTCGTCTGTAAGAAGTGCGGCCGATAACCAACAGATCAGTGAGCGGTTGCATCAGGTCCTCCCGACGACGACAATACGCGGGTGTCGCACGGGAACCGGTGGATCATCCATCCGAGGATCGCGAGCCCGGGCATCGCGAGCAGGGTTGAGATGAGGAAGAACTCCACCCAGCCCACGTGGTCGGCGACCCAGCCGCTGGTCGAGCCGAGCACCGTCCGCCCGAGGGCCATGAATGAGGAGAACAGAGCGTACTGCGTCGCGGTGTAAGCCCGGCTGCACAGGACCGACAGATAGGCGATGAAGGCGGCCGAAGCCATGCCAGCGGTGAGGTTCTCCATCGCGATCGTGCCGACGAGCACGCGTAGGTCGTGGCCGGCGAGCGCCTGGGCGACGAACATCAGATTCGACAGCGCTTGGCAGATTCCGCACACCAGAAGCGCCTTCATCACGCCGTACCTGCCCACGGCGACACCGCCGAGGAACACGCCGCTCAGCGTGGCGCCCAGGCCGAAGACCTTGGCCACCGTCGCGATCTCGACCTTGCTGAAGCCAACCGAGAGGTAGAAAGGGTTGGCCATAGTCCCGGCGAAGGCGTCACCGATGCTGAAAAGCACGATGAAGGCCAGGATGAGCAGCGCGACCGCGACTCCCTGTCGGCGGATGAACTCGACGAAGGGCGCGAGAACCATCTCTCGGAGACGCTCGAGAAGGTCGGTGTTGGGTGCCGCCACCCCAGCGGCCCTCGGCTCGGGGGCCAGCAGAGTGGTGATCACCCCGATTGACAACAGTCCTGCCATCGCTGCGTAGACCCACGACCACGGCAGCAGTGCGGCCAGGAACAGGGCTCCCGCGCCACTGGCCAGCAATCCGAGCCGGTAGCCGTACTGTGTCATGGCGGCGGCCGCGCCCTGCTCATGCGCGCCCGCCGTCTCGATCCGGTAGGCGTCGATGACGACGTCTTGGCTGGCGGAGAGGAAGGCGACGCCCAGCGCGGCCAGGGCCGTCCACCACGGTGCCTTGTCGGGCCGCGTGGCGCCAAGCGCCACGATGGCGCCGATTAAAGCGAGCTGGACGACGAGCAACCAGCTTCGCCGGCGCCCCAGCCATCGGGTCAGCAACGGAACCGGTACCGGGTCAAGGAGCGGAGACCACACGAACTTGACGTTGTAGGGCACGCCCAGCACCGCGAACAACCCGATCGAGGTGAGCGAGAGCCGCTGTTCTGTCAGCCAGATGGCCAGGGTCGCCCCGGTCAGCGCGAGCGGCAGCCCGCTGGCGAAACCCATCAGGAAGATGATCATAAGCCGCGGCTCGCGGTAGACAGCGAGAGCGGCAAGCCACCTGCGTCCAGCCAGGTACGTCACCGGATCAGCTGCTGAGGGCGCTTCGGCGATGCGGTCCCGCGATGTCATTGCGCGAACTCAGGCCCGAGGAGATCCGCACTGGCCGCGACCTCAGGCATTGCCCCGCTCCTCCAGTCCATACCGGTGGCTGACCGACATTGGCGCGCACTCGGCGTGAGCCGGACCGGCGCGTTCGACCAGCGCATCAGCTACCCGAATGACCGGTCGCGAGCGGCACGATACCGATCCCAGGCGCTCTGTCCGGGTGGGACCAGTCTCGTTCTGGGCCTCGGTCACAGGCTCGACGAACCCGCTCCGACTTCAGGATTCCGGCCCTGGAGTCCCGCTCACCACAGGCACCACCGCAGCAGCCGCTGACTCAGGTATGCGTGGCGATCAGTCTGCCCAACCGGCAGAAGTCGGCCGTGTAGGCTTTCGCATCCTTTGAAGGTGGCACGGTGCGTGAGAGCTTTCCCTCATGCAGTAGCCATCGACTGTGCGGCGTCGACAGAAAGTACACGGATTGTGACTCTTTGATGAACACGCTGCGCCATTCAGGTGGTCCTGCTTTCACCTGGTGATGAAACGATTCGCCACGCGATATTCACCATAGGGTTAAGTACGAGTTAACCCCGCATGTACGCAAGCCAGGCGCCGGAGCGATGGTCACGTGCACGGTGGAAGGAGCCGGCGTTTGAAACACCTCTCCCTGCTCTTGAGAAAAGTTTTCTGTTGGTTGCGGAGTCGAAAAAGACGACCTCAGTATCTTCCTTGAGAAGAGCCAGTCCCAAGGACAAGAAAAGACGGAGGTAAACGATATGAGGATATCGGAAATCTTCGAGCTCGGCCAGCCGGGCAACGGCAGTCGTGACGGGGATGGCAGAAACCCCGGGAGCCGCTTTGGCATCTCCGTGTCTCGCGGTCACATTTTCGTCCAGATCGGGAGACCCCCGCGCCACCACCCGAACACCGGAGGCGGGTCAATGTTGGAAGCTGACCAATCGACCTGCTGCTCGCAGCGAGACCAGTCGTCACCGGCCTCGCTGGTACCGCGGCCGGTAAGTGCCTCCCACGGGGCCTCATGGTGCCCTCCCCTTACACGCTTCGCGGCGCCCGCCGCGGTGAAAGTCACTAACCCAACCAGCGTGAGCATTCCCCAAATAGAAGCAAATTCCAACCTGATCGCGTTGGGTTTGAACTTCGACAGGACGCTACAGGTTCCCGACGTACATAAGCCAGGTCAGGCCGGATGGTACTCTGATGGCGTCAAACCAGGACATGTGGGACCGGCGATTATCGTTGGTCACGTCAATGGTGGTGGCCAGAAGGGCGTGTTTTTCCGACTGCACGAGCTCGTAGTTGGTAACACTGTGCAGATCGGCCAATCGGACGGCGCAATGCTCACCTTTCGAGTCGTGGAAGTCGAGACGATGCCGAAGGCTGAGTTCCAAACCGCCAAAGTGTACGGAGACGTCGATCGCCCCGCGCTGAGGATTATAACCTGTGGTGGTCGCTTTGTGGGCGGCGAACTTGGATACGCCGACAACGTCGTCGTTTTTGCCGATCTCGTCCACTAAGC
>CAXUFG010000182.1:0-10724 GCA_964250265.1 uncultured Pseudonocardiaceae bacterium
CGTTCTCGTTCGCCGTCGTGTGCGTCAAGGCGGGCGGTTCCTGCACGGACCAGCAGTTGCCGTCGGGGTCGGAGAAGAAGCAGAAGCGGCCCCAGGGGAAGTCTTGGACGTCCGAGACTTCGACGTCGCGGTCGCGCAGGTTGGCGTGAACGGCGTCTACGTCCTCGACCACGAGTTGGAGACCCTTCAGTGAGCCCGGTTCGGAGTCAACGAGTCCCGTTCCGATCGCGATGGAGCAGGCCGAGCCGGGTGGCGTGAGCTGCACGAAGCGCAGGTTCTCGTGCACTCGGGCGTCCTGGTCGGCGCGGAACCCGACTTGGTCGACGTAGAAGGCCTTGGCGCGGTCGACGTCGGAGACGGGGACGGTGACGAGCTCAAGCCTGAGGATCATTCGGACCTCCTGACGGGCACACCGATCAGCTCAGCGCTATCCGGCTTCCTGCGCCACGCGCTCCAGGCGGTTCCGGATAGTTCTCCCACCATGCCAGGGCGCCTGTGCCATGTTGTCGTTATCCTCCCGCCAGCCCGGCGGCGCAAGCGCTCGCCGGACGATCGGGGTGAACGGGTAGGGCTGATGTCCGTGGATCAGCGAACCACGTTGGCCTTGCCGATCCTCTTGCGATCTGCCGGGAAGGACAGTTCACATAGTGTTTATCTGCGGTTAGTCTGTCGGTCCTTGCCCAGTGGTGTCCGCGTCCCCAACCATCGGTACATGGTGCGGATGGAGTACTACCACGATGTGGCCGCACCCCAGGCCCGCGAACTGTTACCCGCGGCCTACGCAATCGTCCGTAACGGCTTGGGCCAGATTCTGTTGGTACGCCGCGCCGATGACGGGTACTGGGAGCTGCCCGGCGGCCGGGTCGAGATCGGGGAATCCGCCTCGACTGCGGTAGTGCGCGAGGTCGCCGAAGAGGCCGGTGTCACCATCGAGATCACCGGGCTCGCCGGGGTGTACAGCGACCCTGGCCACGTCCTGGCCTACCCAGGCGGCGAAGGGGTATATCAGCAGTTCGCCGTGTGCTTCCACGCCCACACCCCAGCGCGCGACGCCCAGCCCGATCAAGACGAGACGATCGCCGCAACGTGGTTCGACCCCGAGCAAGCAACACAGCTAGCCATGCACCCAGCGGTGCATCAACGCCTGACCGACGCACTGACCGAACCCAACCGGGCACACTTCGACTAAACACCACCGTCACCGCCGAGAAGTCACTGATCCAGCGTTGCACGAACCTCCGGATCACGGCGCGTTGCACGGTCTGAGGAGCTGGAGTGACATGCCGACAGTCAGTCCCGCGCTTGGGCAACCGCCTGGGTGCTGCGAGGCGCCGTAAGTTACGAGCGATACGTCCGACGCGGTGCGCAGCGACCGACCTGCTCAGCTGTGCTGGTTCCCCTGCTCGAAGGTTGCCTCGGACGCGTGCTCTTGGGCCAGCCGGCGAAGCGCGTGGATCATCACATCGCCGAGGACGGTGACGACCACGACGGCCTCCAGCATGCTGTCGACGCTGGAACGGTGGCTGACCAGACCGATGTCGGCGGCGGCGAGTCGTTCCGCGCATTCGGCGTAACCGTCGAGCAGCTCGAGAACGTCCTGCTGGCCCAGCTCCCGGACCGTGACCACCAGCTCGGTCAGGATGTCGCGGGCCGGGTTGCCCGGCCGGACCCGCCAGCCTCGACGGTCGATCAGCGCCGCTGTCTCGTCGGCGGCCGCCTGCCACCGCTCGTCGCGGACCCGTTCCTTCGGTGTGCTGAGCGCATATTGGGTCTTACCCAGCGTGACGTGCGGCCCGATGTCCGGGGCGCTGATCTGCTCGAGCACTCGGCGGGTCGCCACGACAGACAGGCCGCCGACGTCGATCAGCGCCCGGACCAGCTTTAGCCGGCGCAGGTGTGACTCGCCGTAGCGAGCTTGGTTGGGGCTGGTCAGCTTGCCCGGCTCCAACAGGCCCTCGCGCAGGTAGTACTTGATCGCCCGGCCTATCTGGCCTCCCCGGCCACCTCGCCCCCGGCCGCGTCACCACCACGTCGACGTTTCGCCGACCGGGTAGTGCTGATAACCGGGGCGACCTCGGGTATCGGCGAGTCCACCGCACGGGCCTTCGTCGCCGAAGGTGCCAGGGTGAACTTCTGCGGCCGCCGCGCCGAGCTAGGTCGGCGGATCGAGCGGGAGATCCGGGAGACCGGTGCGACGGCGCGCTACCTCCAGGCCGACGTCCGCGTGCCGGAGCAGGTCGAACGGTTCGTGGCCGGCACGGTCCGCGAGTTCGGCCGGCTCGACATCGCGTTCAACAACGCCGGGATCACCCGCACCGGACCGGCCCACGAGCTCACCCTCGAACAGTGGGACGACGTGCAGTACACCAACGCGCGCGGCGTGTTCCTCTCCATCAAGCACGAAGTGCCCGCGATGTTGCGCTCCGGGGGCGGCGTGATCATCTGTACTACCTCGGAGTCGCGCCGTCCCGGCGGTGCCGCCTACACCGCGAGCAAGCAGGCCATCAAGGGAATCGTCGACGCGGCGGCAATGGACTACGGGCCGCGGGGGATCCGGATCAACGCGATCGCCCCGGGCACCACCGACACTGCGTTCGTCCGCCCGGCAGGCGCCTCGCGCTGGCCGGCACGGTCAACTCCTTCCCGGCCTATATCACGGCAAGTCGTGGGGCCAGTACCCGCGTCCTGGAACAGGGATGGCTCGAGCCGTTTGTCGATCAGATTGTGAGAGCGACCATGTGCCTGGACCCGGACATCGTCATCCGCAATCGCGAAAGCACCCGCACCTTGCTGGAGAAGATCCTCCGCGAATCAACACCCGGGGAGGCCACGCGATACATCGACGTCCAGAACCGTGTGCTCGCGGTCCGCAATCCACAAGATTGCGTCTTCGACCGCCCTACCCTGGTGTTCACCGGCGAGCACGACGCTCTGACGCCCCCGGCATTCGTCCGAGATTTGGCGGCCACGATCCCTGGTGCCCTTTCACCAGCTTCAAGGACGCCGATCACCTGATACCCATGGAGTGCCCGGAGGAGATGGCTGATCTCCTGATCCGCTTCTTCACCAACCAGAGCCTGGAGAACCTTCCCTACTGCGACCCAGTAGAGAGGCCGCAGCCGTATCTCGCAGCGTCGTGATTAACCCTCAGGTTCCCGAACTCAACAGCAGAGCTTTTTGATCAAGCTCCAGCAGCCCTCCTGTTGAGTTCGGGAGGCTCAGAGCGACTCAGTCCCGTGGAGTGGGCGGACGCCGTGGCGGGTCAGGGGTGGCTCCTGTGAGTGGCGCGTCAGCGCCACCATGGGCGTAGCGGTACGTGGGCATTGCCGGTGGGGTCGGGGCGGACTGCGAGCACCTGATGCAGTTCGATCCCGTTACGCTCGAAGGCCAGCCGCGATGACGCCATGTACAGGCCCCATACCCGGGCGGTGGGCTCGCCGACCTCGGCCACGCAGTCGTCCCAGCGCGCCACCAGGTTGGCGTTCCATTCCTTGAGCGTCAGCGCGTAGTGCTCCCGTAGGTTCTCCACGTGGCGAACCTCGAAGCCGGTGTTCTGTGCCTCAGTGATGATCTTGCCAGCCCCGGTCAACTCCCCGTCCGGGAACACGTAGCGGTCGATGAACGCGTCGCTCTGCGGCTTGGCCCGGTTGTCCGGCACGGTGATGCTGTGGTTGAGCAGCCGCCCTCCGGGGCGCAGCTTGGCGAGCAGCTGCGCGAAGTACGTCGGGTAGGCATGCACTCCGACGTGCTCAGTGAGCCCGATCGAGGAGATCGCGTCGTAGTCGCGGCCGGGAGCGTCCCGGTAGTCCAGGTGCCGCACTTCGGCCAGCGACGTCAAACCCTCCGCATCGATGGCCTCCTGCGCCCAGCGGGCCTGCTCGGCGGACAGGGTGACGCCCAGCGCGCGAACCCCGCGGCGGGCTGCGTAGCGGACCATGCCGCCCCAGCCGCAGCCGATGTCAAGCAGCCGCATCCCGGCCCGCAGCCCCAGCTTGTCGGCGATCAGCTCGTGCTTGCGCTCCTGGGCCTCCTCCAGACTCGCCTCGGGATGTTCGAAAACGGCGCAGGTGTAGGTCATCGACGGGCCCAGCACCATCTCGTAGAACCGGTTGGAGACGTCGTAATGATGGTGTATCGCCTCGGAGTCCCGATGCCGCGAATGCGCCAGGCCTTCGAGCGTCCGCCGCCACCGGGGTCGCGATTCCTGCGGTGGTGGCGGCACCGGCCGCAACAGTTCCCACCCCAGCGAGCGGGTGATCAGCGCCAACTCGGCCACCGTCGGGCGCCGGAAGCGCAACTCGTTGGCCATTACCTGCATCGCGACATACGGATCACCGGGATGCACCCCCGAAGACTGCAGATCACCGGCGATGTAGGCCCGGGCCATGCCGAGATCACCCGGCGCGGTGAACACGTAGGTGGCCCCGCGCGGAGTGGCCAGATGCACGCTGATCTCGGAATCGGGTGGGCCGGTGGCGCTGCCGTCGTAGGCGGTGAACCTGACGGGGAACCGGCCATCGGAGAGCAGCTCCACAATCCCCGCCAGGGACAGCCGATCCTGACTCCCCCGGGTCGCGGGGGTCGTCAGGGGGTTGGGGCTGCGCCGTTCTCGGAAGGTCGTCATCTACGTCGCACCGCCTTTGCGTAGAGGTCCAGAAGTCTCCGGTCCGGGTCGTAGCGTTGTTTGAGTGCCGCGTAGTGCTCACCGCCGTAGCGGGTGTTGAAATCTTCTCGCGAGTAGAAGGAATCCGAGTACAGGGACTTGTGGCCGCCCAGGGCATCAACTTGATCTTCGATGGCACGGTTGGTGTCGCTGCCGGTGCCGCCAGGGGCGATCGGCACGCTGGACCAGAAGCCGACGTTGACGTAGTCCCGGCCGGGTTCCAGGGGATACAGCGGCCAGGCGCGCTCGCCGCGCAGCCGCAACGGGCACAGCCACACCGGCTCGATGCCGACCTTCTCGGCGAACCAGTGCAGGAACTCCGCAGTACGGCCAAGGGGGATCTCGACGTCCTGGATCACCCGTTCCCGGCGCGGACGCCCGCGCCACACCTCGATGCGGTTCTCCAGATCGAAGCGATTCGCCAACGCCACGATCTTCCAGTACACATCACTGCGCCGCAGCCGGGCCGGCCACACCCGCCGGATCACCGGGTGCTGAGCGCCCAGGCCTCCCGAGCACCAGAACCAGTCGGTGTCCCAGCGCCATAGATAGTCGTGCGTGCTCAGCACGTCGCGGTGGCGTTGCTGGATTGAGCGGTAGAAGATCTGCATCCCCGTGTAGTCGCTGGCCGGCCCGTCATGATCGGTGCGCCGGCCCAACGTCAAGTAGGACTCAGCCGGGGCGAACATCACACCGTCGAGATAGTCGACGTCCTCGCCGTCCCACTCCCGGGTCGCCATGATCCGCGCCACGGCGGCGCACAGTTCGTCCAGGTCGTCGAAGCGCACATGCCGCAGCGTGACGTGCGAGCGCACCGGCTCCAACTCGATACGCAGCCGGGTGGCGTAGCCCAGCGTGCCGTAGGAGTTGGGGAATCCGGCAAAGAGCACCTCACCCGGGGTGGTCGTGACGATCTCGCCGGCGCCGGTGAGCACGTCGAGCTCCAGCACGGACTCGTGTGGCAGCCCGTTGCGGAACGACGTCGCCTCGATACCCAGCCCGCTCACCGCGCCACCCAGCGTGATCGTCTTGAGCTGCGGGACCACCAGCGGGGTCAGGCCATGGGGCAATGTCGCGGCGACGAGGTTCTCGTAGGTGCACATTCCCGCGACCTCGGCGGTGCGGCTGGCCGGATCCACCTCCAGCACTCCGGCCAGGCCGGAGACATCCAGGCCCGGTTGCCCCGTCGCAGCGCGCGGCCGGAACAGGTTCGACGTTCGTTTGCCCAGCCGCACCGGTGCCCCCGCCGGGATCGCTCGGTAACTGACAACCAGGCGCCGCACAGCATCTCGATGGCTGCGCCAGACCCCGGTGAGCTGCACGTGCACCACGCTACGGCCAAACCCGACCGGACCGCACCGGTTTCTCGAACCCTAAGGTGGCTACCCTGTGCATGTCTCAACCCTGTGCATATCTAGTTGGGCCATGGCTACGTGGCCACGCGGGCTCGTCACCTTCAGCGGGTCCGTATGCGATGAGAGGAGCCGCGGTGCAACCCGGTGGAGCGCCTGACATGCAGATGATCCTGCAACAGGCCCAGAAGATGCAGCAAGATCTCATGAGCGCGCAGGCCGAACTCGCCGAGGCCGAGGTCACCGGCCAGGCCGGTGGTGACCTGGTCACCGTCACGCTGGCCGGTTCCGGGGAGGTGCGCAGCGTGACGATCGACCCCAAGGTGATCGACCCTGAGGATGTGGAGACCCTGCAGGACCTCGTCATGGGCGCGATGCTCGACGCGCACCGCGCCCTGCAGGATCTCACCCAACAGAAGATGGGCCCACTCGCTAGCGCGCTCGGTGGCCCCGCGGGGGGCCTTGGCGGCCTTGGTCTGCCTGGGATGTGACCCACCGTCCGCTTCCTGTCGCCGAGTTCGATCCAGGGGTTGTCCGCGGGCATGGCAACTCTGAGGTCGAACTCGTGGCGCGCAGGGCGGCCCGGTCAAGTGGATGCGGCATGATGGCCTGGTGTACGAGGGAGTCGTCCAAGACCTGATCGACGAGTTGGGGCGGCTACCCGGCGTCGGGCCGAAGAGCGCTCAGCGGATGGCGTTCTACCTGCTGGCCGCGGATCCGGCTGACGTGACCCGGCTGCAGGAAGCGCTGCAGCGGGTCAAGGACGGAGTGGTCTTCTGCGCTGTCTGCGGCACCGTCGCGGAGAAACAAACCTGCCGGATCTGCGCTGACTCGCGACGCGATCCGCGCATCGTCTGCGTGGTCGAAGAGCCCAAGGACGTGCTCGCGGTGGAACGCACGCGGGAGTTCACCGGCCGGTACCACGTGTTGGGCGGGGCGCTGGATCCGCTGTCCGGGGTCGGGCCTGACCAGTTGCGCATCCGGGAGTTGCTCATCCGGATCGGTGCCGACGAGATCACCGAAGTGATTATCGCGACGGACCCGAACACCGAGGGCGAGGCCACCGCCACCTATCTGGCGCGGATGCTGCGAGACTTCCCTGGCCTGTCGGTCACCAGGCTTGCCTCTGGCCTACCCATGGGTGGTGACCTGGAGTTCGCGGACGAGCTGACGCTGGGCCGCGCTCTCTCGGGCCGCCGCGCGGTCTGAGAGCTGGGCCAGGAACTCGGGCGATCAGTCCTGAGCGAGCGTCGGTGCGAAGCCCGTGTCCCGTTCGAGCAGTGGATCAGTGCAACGCGGGCACTCGCGTCGCTGCTGCCGCAGTGCCGCCCACTCCTTGGCCAGCATGCGACGCTCCTCGGCGTGCTGGTTTGCCCGCCGGAGGAGCCTGGGCTGTAGGACCCGCGCGGTGCAGGTCGCTCCGAGCAGCGCCGCGCCGCATACCAGCAAGGCCGCGGCCACCACCGCGATGGTCGTCACCATGCCCGGCGGTGTATTCCGCCGCGACCAGGCGTCCCTTGGCCGCAGCCCATCGGCTCGGCCTCGGGGAAGCGTGCCGCGCTCCGGTGAGATGTCGACATGATCGCTTGCCTCTTCCCTTGGCGATGGTACGTCTGCGGGTGTGCCCGGATGAGGTCTGCGGCATCCCGCTGAACTGATACTCGTGCCAGTGTAGAAAGTAGCCCTTGCAATTGCATCATGCGATCAACCAAACGGACAAGTGGCAATGTGCTCAGTCATCGTCGTCCAGCTCCCCTTCCTCGAAGTAGGCTCCGTCGGAGAGGAGACATCCGCAGCGTGGGCATTGAATCAACTGGGCCGTTTGCCGTGCGTGCCGGACTGCCTGCCACTCTGCGTTGAGCCTACGACGCTCCTCGGCCTGCCGGCGAAGTTTGGGCTGGAGGGCTTGGACGGTCCACGCCGTTCCGAGCAGCACCCCGAAGCACAAGCAGGCCAGCAGGGACAAGCCCGCCGCCTGGACGCTCACAGCGCTCTGCGGTGGGTTCCGCCGCGACATTCCGTCTCCCGACCGCGGCCCGACTGCTGGGCCTCGAGGAAGCGTGTCGCGCTCCGGTGAGATGCCGACATGATCGCCTGCCCCTTTCCCCTGGTCCGGTGGTCGGGGTCCGCAGGATGCACCTGGGGTGAGGGCTCCGCGGAGACCCGGGCTAACCTGGTTTGCAAGCTAACCATTAGGGTGCAGTACGCAAGGCCGTGATGCAATTGCAACATGGTTTGTTCTGATGAAGTTCACCGAAGAGGAGTAGCGTGTCTTCTTTGCGGTTTGTGGGTGGTTGGACATCCTGCTCACAGGCGATGGTCACAGAACGTGGAGGCGCGTGATGTCCCCAGTACGTGGTCCGGTAGTACGTGGTCCGGTGCTGCCCCGGCGCCGACTCGGGGCCGAGCTCCGCACGCTGCGAGAGCGGGCCGGACTCACCATCGAGGAGATAGCTCAGGAACTCGAGTGCTCAGTGTCCAAGGTCAGCCGGCTGGAGACTGGCCAGGGCATCCCCAAGTCTCGTGATGTCCGAGACTTGCTCGACCGCTACGGGGTCAGCGACCAGACCCGTCGGGACCGGATGATGCGCTGGGTTCGAGACGGGCAGAGCCAGGGGTGGTGGCAGGACTTCTCGGACGTGCTGGCCCCCGATCCAGACGATCCACTGCTGCCGGACAATTTCGGCCGTTACGTCGCGTCGGAGCATGACGCCAGCCAGGTGCGCGGCTTCGAAAGCACCATCGTGCACGGCCTGCTGCAAACTGAGGACTACGCGCGGGCCGTCCTCAACGAGCTGTCCACCGCTGATCACAAGGCCACAGAGCGGCATGTTGAGCTCCGGATGCGGCGGCAGGAACGGCTCTACGCTGACGAAGATCCACTGAGGGTTCACCTAATCTTCGATGAAGCGGTGCTGCGCCGTCCGGTAGGTGGCGAGCGGGTGATGCGAGCGCAGCTGAGGAGGTTGATCGCCGACGCGCAGCGTCCGAGCATCACCCTTCAGGTGCTTCCGTTCAGCGTGGGGATGCACCCGGGGACCGTAGGTCCCTTCGTGGTGCTAACTTTCCCTGATTCCGGGGACAACGGTCTCGTGTATGTCGAGGGCCATCTGGGTGATAGTTATCTCGACAAGGACCGCGACCTCGGTGCATTCAACCATATGTTCGATGATTTAGTTGACATGTCAATGACTGCTGAGCGGTCCGTGGAATTCATCACCACGGTTCTGCGGGATCGCTGAGAGCAAGGGAAGGAAGCCCAGTGACCATTGCGTTCCACTCCGCGCTGATGTACCGGACGAGCAGCCGGTGCAGCTCAGGGGGATGTGTGGAGGTGGCGCCCCTGCCCGACGGTGGCGCGGTCGTGCGAGGCACCAAGGATCGGACCCGTGAGCCGCTCACGTTCGACAGGCAGGAGTGGGCCGATTTCGTCTCGGGCGTGAAGAACGGCGAGTTCGACTTCAAGACTACCGACAGTGGTGAAGCGCCGGCGCCGCCTGGTCCCTAAGCAGAGACGTGTCCGATGTACTGGATTGATCAAAATGTCTTAATTCTGAACGGTCAGCTATCCTGGCTGTGCAGCTGACAGGTCGTCCAGCTTAAGGGAACCTACATGGCCGACATGCTTCGCCCCGAACTCCTGTTCCGGAGCAGCAGACGGTGCAGCACAGGGGGATGTGTAGAGGTGGCGTTGCTGCCTGACGGCAGTGCTGCCGTGCGGGACAGCGGGGACCGCACCCGCGCGCCTCTTATGGTCACCAAGCAAGAGTGGTGTCGCTTCGTTTCAGACCTGAAGAACGACCAATTCGATCTCTGAGACGCCGCGTCGTCTGCTCTTCCTCCCGAACTCAACAGCAGCGCGGTCCCAGGCTGGCTGAGCAACGCTGCTGTTGAGTTCGGGAGCCTGCGTACCAGCTAGCGCAGGGCGCGATTGACGGCGGATACCACCGCGTTGAGTGAAGCGGTGACGATGGAGCCCGAGACGCCGACGCCCCACAACACCTGCTCGTTGACGGCGCACTCGAGGTACGCCGCTGCAGCGGCATTGTCGCCGGCTGACATCGCGTGCTCGAAGTAATCCAGCACACGGACGTCAAACCCGAGGGCAGCTAGAGCGTCGACAAAGGCTGCGATCGGACCGTTGCCCGAGCCGGTGATGAGGTGCTCCTCGCCTTCCACCAGAACGGTCGCGACGATCTCGTCGTGACCCTCGCCATCATCGGAGAGCCGGTGCCTTAGCACCTGCAGCGGAGTGCGCCGGTCCAGATAGTGCTCAGCGAAGATGTTCCAGATCTGCTGCGGCAACACCTCGCCACCGTCGGTGTCGGTATGCTGCTGAACGATCCGGGAGAACTCGATCTGCAGCCGGCGTGGCAGATCCAGCTGGTGCTCGGCCTTCATCACATAGGCGACGCCGCCCTTGCCGGACTGGGAGTTCACCCGGATCACGGCCTCGTAGGTGCGTCCGACGTCCTTGGGATCGATCGGCAGGTACGGCACCTCCCAGCGGTGCTCGTCCACCCACACCCCGGCTCGGGCTGCCTCCGCCTGCATCGCCTGCAATCCCTTGTTGATTGCATCCTGGTGGCTGCCGGAGAATGCGGTGTAGACCAGGTCTCCCCCGTAGGGATGGCGTTCGGCGACCGGCAGCTGGTTGCAGTACTCCACCGTGCGGCGGATCTCGTCGATGTCGGAGAAATCGATCTGGG
>CAXUFG010000183.1:0-10709 GCA_964250265.1 uncultured Pseudonocardiaceae bacterium
CAAACCCCCCCCGACGCCCCCCGCGCCTCGCGGGCCCCCCCCGCCGCCCCCCAACCCCCCGCCCCTCCACCCCCCCCCCCCCCCCGGGCGACGTCGCCCGGCCAGCCACACGTCTAGCCGACCGGTGAGTACCCGCGGCACACCATCGGCATACCCGGCGGGTACCAGTGCCAGCGTGGTCTCCCGATCGGTACGCCACACGTGCCCGTAGGACACCCCCTCACCCGCAGGGACGCGTTTGACCATCGCGACCTGCGAGCGCAGAGTCATCGCTGGTAGAAGATGGTAGCCGACTCCGGGCACCGGTGAGAGCCCGTAGATGGCGATACCCGGACGGACCATGTCGTAGTGCAGGTCCGGCCGGGCCAGGGTGGCCGCGGAGTTCGCCAGATGGCGCAGCGGCCGCAGTCCAGCATCCCGTGCCAGCTGGTAGGCCTCGTTGAAGTACCGGACCTGCTGCTCGATGATCGGATGTGCCGGATCGTCGGCATGGGCGAGATGCGACCAGACCGCGACGACTTCGACGCCTGGAGTACTCGCCGCAGCGCGGACTAGGCTGGGCCACTGGTCACGGTGGGCACCACCGCGGTTCAGCCCGGTGTCGACCTTGAGGTGCACCCGGGCGGTGCGTCCGGCCACCGCCGCGGCGGTAGCGACCGAGTTGAGCTGGCCGGTGGAATAGACGCCAAGCTCTACGCCGGCCGCGACGCCAGCCGCGAGATCCTCGCCGGGAATGCGCAGCCAGGCCAGCACGGGAGCATCGATCCCGCCGTGGCGCAGCGCGAGCGCCTCCTCGACGCTGCACACGCCCAGCGCGCTGGCTCCCGCCTCCACCGCGGCGCCGGCGACGTCGACCGCGCCATGGCCGTACCCGCCGGCCTTGACCACCGCCATGGTGGCAGCACCAGATTGCGCGGCGCACCCGGCGAGGACCCTGACGTTGTGCCGGATGGCGGCGAGGTCGATCACCACTTCGACCCGCGGGCGCGGCGACAGTACTGACATCGCGGTCATCCTTGCATCCCCGCCGCCGCCCGCAGCCCCCGGATCGCCTCCGTCAGCGCCGCCTGAATCCCCGACGCGGGCGCGGGCGCCCCACTCAGCATCGTTCGTCCTCGCCAAACGCCCGCGGGCGGGTCCGTGGCAGCCAAGGTGGCAGCAAGGGACTGGGCGTGGGCAGCGGCGGCTGCTGCGATGGCCGGATCCAGACCGGCCGCCAGTAGTGCGCCGAGCACGCCGGTGAGGACGTCCCCGGACCCCGCGGTGGCCGGCCACGATGAGCGGGCCGGGTTCACCAGTACCTGGCCATCCGGGGCCGCGATGATCGTGGCGCTGCCCTTGAGGAGCACCACAGCGTCGAACCGGCTCGCTGCCTCCTGCGTGGCGGCTACCCGGTCGGCGCCGGGTGGTTGACCGGTGAGCCGCTCGAACTCCCGATCGTGCGGGGTCAGAACCAGGGGGGTCCCGGGGTCCCGGGCATCCGCCAACTCGGGGTGGCGGGCCAGCAGGGTGATCGCGTCGGCGTCGGCGACCACCGGTACCCCCGCGGCCAGCACGTGGGCGAGCACCTGACGAGCGGCGGCGCCGGTACCCAATCCGGGCCCCACGGCCCAGGCCTGCACCTGCCCCGCATCGGACACCGATCCGGTGGCCACCACCTCCGGCCAGCGTGCGCGGACCGCGTCGGCGGCGATGCCGACGAAGCGCACCATGCCCGAGGTCGCCAGCACCGCGGCGCCGGCGCAGAGCACCGCCGCCCCGGGGTAATCGGCTGAGCCGGCGGCGATCCCCACGACGCCTTGGGTGTACTTGTCGCTGGTCGGGTCCGGTACCGGCCAGAGCACACCGATCTCGGCGGCGCTCAGCACCCGCAGATCGGGCTCACCGAGTAGGACGGACAGCCCGATATCCACCAGGTGCACCGGGCCGCAGCGCCACGGGGCCAACAGATGCACTGGCTTGCGGGCGCCGAAGGTGACGGTCTCGGTGGCGGTAACCGCGGGACCATTGACGGTGCCGGTGTCCGGGTCCACCCCCGAGGGCGAGTCCACCGCGATGATCGGCACTCGCACCGCCTCCACCAGCTTCGCCGCCGCTGGGCGCAACCCACCCTTGCCGGAGAGCCCGACGATCCCGTCGAGCACCAGGTGGGCCCGGTCCGGCAGCCCGGCGGCGATCCGCCCGCCGGCCCGGCGCAGCGCAGCCAGGCCCTGCGGATGGGTGCGCTCCGGAGACAGCAGTACCGCCGTGATCGCCACCCCCCGGCGGCGCAGCTCGGCACCGGCCCACAGCGCGTCTCCGCCGTTGTTGCCAGCCCCGACCAGCAGCGCAACGTGCCGGCCGGACACCCCGCCGGTCCGCTGGGCCAGTATCGACGCTGTGCGGGTGGCCAGCCCGAACGCGGCGCGGCGCATCAGCGTTGGCTCGGGAACCCCGAGCGCGTTCTCGGCGGCACGGACGCGCGCCACTGAGAACGCGCCTCGTGAGTGCGTAACAGTGTTATAGCACCGAATGCCACTCACGACTATTCGACGGTGACGGATTTGGCGAGGTTGCGGGGTTTGTCGATGTCGTAGCCGCGTTGGCGGGCGATCTCGGCAGCAAGCACCTGCAGCGGCACGGTGGACACTAAAGGCTGCAACAGAGTAGGCACTGCGGGCACCTCCAGCAGGTGCGATGCGTAGGGCCGCACTGTCTCGTCACCCTCCTCGGCGATCACGATGGTCCGCGCGCCGCGAGCCCGGATCTCCTGGATGTTGCACAGCAGCTTGGGGTGCAGCACGGCCCGCCCCTTGGGGGAGGGCATCACCACGACCACCGGTAGATCCTTCTCGAGCAGCGCGATGGGGCCGTGCTTGAGCTCTCCGGCGGCGAAGCCCTCGGCATGCATGTAGGCAAGCTCTTTGAGCTTCAGGGCGCCTTCCAATGCCACGGGGAAGCCGACATGGCGGCCCAGGAACAGCACCACCTTGGCGTCGACGAGCTCGTGGGCCAGCTCGCGGACCTGGTCCACGGTGCCGAGCACCTGGGCCACTGCCGCCGACATCGCCTCCAGCTCGGCGTACTCGCGGGCGACCTCGTCGGAGTACTTGGTGCCGCGCGCTTGCGCCAGCGCCAGCCCGACCAGGGAGTTGGCCACGATCTGGGCCAGAAACGTCTTGGTGGCGGCCACCCCGATCTCCGGCCCGGCGTGGGTGTAGAGCACCGCGTCGGACTCCCGCGGGATCTGCGCCCCGTTGGTGTTGCAGATCGCCAGCACGCGAGCCTTCTGCTCCCGGGCGTGCCGGACCGCCTCCAGGGTGTCCATCGTCTCCCCGGACTGCGAGATGGCCACTACCAGGGTGGAGCGGTCCAGCACCGGGTCGCGGTACCGGAACTCGCTCGCCAGTTCCACTTCTACCGGCAGGCGGCACCAGTGCTCGATGGCGTACTTGGCGACCATGCCCGAGTGGTATGCGGTACCGCAGGCGACCACGAAGACCTTGTCGACGTCGCGCAGCTCCTGGATGTCCATCCGCTGCTCGTCCAGCACGATCCGGCCGTCGATGAAATGCCCGCGCAGCGTATTAGCGATAGCGCTGGGCTGTTCCTGGATTTCCTTGAGCATGAAATAGTCGTGGCCACCTTTTTCCGCAGCGGAGAGGTCCCAATTGACACGAAAGGGCCTTCCGAATGCCTCGGCGCCGTGGAAATCGGTGATGTGATAGCCGTCCCGGGTGATCGTCACTACCTGATCCTGGCCGAGTTCGACGGCGTCGCGGGTGTGTTCGATGAATGCCGCGACGTCGGAGGCGACGAAGTGCTCCCCGTCGCCCACCCCTACCACCAGCGGCGAGGAGCGGCGCGCAGCGACGATCAGATCGGGCTCATCGACATGAGTGACCACGAGCGTGAAGGATCCGCGCAGCCGCTGGCACACCAGGCGTACTGCCAGCGGCAGGTCACCGCAGTCGTCATAGGCCGCGGCGAGCAGGTGCACGGCGGTCTCGGTGTCGGTGTCACTGGCCAGCTCGACGCCGGCACGCTCCAGCTCGGCGCGCAGCTGAGCGTGGTTCTCGATGATCCCGTTGTGGACGACAGCGAGCCTGCCCGCAGTATCACAGTGCGGGTGAGCGTTGCGATCGGTGGGCGCACCGTGGGTGGCCCAGCGGGTGTGTCCCATTCCCGCGGTGCCGCGCAACCCTCCACTCCCAGCGGCATCGAGCTCACTGATCAAGTTAGCCAGGGGCCCCGCCTTGCGCGTCACCGCCAGCACGCCGGCGCTGGTCAGCACGGCGACTCCGGCGGAGTCGTATCCGCGGTATTCCAGCCGGCCTAGACCTTGCAGGACGACATCGAGAGCGCCCCGATGCCCGACGTAGCCCACGATTCCGCACATGGGCTCACGCTAGCGCAGGCGCGCGGGCCATCATCCGATACCGTCCCAGCTCATGGCACGCACCGATCCCGGCCTCCGCCGCACCACCGAGGAACTGTCCCGGCCAGGTCCGCACGCGGTGGCCAGCGGTGATCTCGCCGCGGCCGGCATGCCGGGTGTGGTGTTCACGCCCCGGTCCGGGCTCGGGCTACCCGCGGTGGCGTTCGGCCACGGCTGGCTACAGCCGACGGCACGTTACGACGAATTGCTCCGTCATCTGGCCAGTTGGGGGCTGGTCGCTGCGGCGCCCGCCACCCAACGCAAGGCACTCGCCTCGCACGCTGCGTTCGCGACGGATCTGCGCTCCGCGCTGGATGTGTGCACCGGCGTGCGGCTTGGTGACGGTAAGATCAGCGTCGATCCCGGCCGGCTGGGCCTCGCCGGGCACGGGATGGGCGGCGGGTGCGCAGTGCTCGCGGCGGCCGCCGACGATCGGTGCCGCGCGGTTGTCACCCTGGCGCTGGCAGAGACGATGCCCTCTGCGGTGACCGCCGCCTGCGGTTGCACCATGCCGGGCCTGCACGTGGCCGGGGGCAAGGACCTTCTGGCACCAGCGATCGGGCATGCGGAGCCGGTGTCCAGAGCGTGGGCGGGTCCAGTACAGCTGCGAACCCTGCCCAAGGCCGGCCATCTCAGCTACACCTCCGGCCAACACTGGAGCGACCTGCTCATCGGCAGCGGGCCTGAGTTCAGCACCCGGCGGATCAGCCGAGCACTGCTCACCGCATTCTTGCTCGCCCATCTCACCGACGCTACCGACTACGATGCGCTACTGGGGGAGCCCCCACTCGTGTGATGAGACGAGGCTTCGGGACGGTCGGTGCCTTATAGTAAGCGCAGCGCCGCGCCGGGCGCTTGTCGAAGGAGTCGCCATGGTTATCGGTTATATCATGCTGGTCGTCCTCTGGGCTGTCATCGCTGTTTTTGGACTCGGAGCGATATGGTTCGTCATCAAATCGGCGGCAAAATAGCATCCCGCACCGCGTTCTCCAGGAGAAGTTCTACAGGAGAACGCAGTAATCGCTGAGTCAGGTCGCGGCGGCGACAATCGTGGCAATGCGTTGGGCGATTGTCGTAGCCATTGATTCGGTCGGGGCTTCGACCATCACCCGCACCAGCTGCTCGGTGCCTGACGGCCGTAGCAGCACGCGGCCGGTCTCGCCCAGCTCAGCCACCGCACGGGCAATGGCGTCCGCGACCGTGGGCGCCATCGCCACCTGCGCTTTGTCCGCGACCGCGACGTTGATCAGCACCTGCGGCAGCAGGGTCAGCACGCCGGCCAGCTCTGCCAGACTTCGCCCCGAGCTGACCACCCGGGACATCAGCCGCAACGCGGTGATCAACCCATCACCGGTGCTGGCGTACTCGGGCAACACCACGTGCCCGGACTGCTCGCCGCCCGCCCGCGGAAGTCAGACCAGCGGTGACCGCGGCCTCCAGCATCTCGCCGCTGGCCCGGGGGTCCCGACCCACGATGGCGACCGGCCGGTGCCCCAGACCGCGATCGGCGAGTACCCGGGCCGCCGCAGCCCCCAAGTCCAGCGCCAGCTCCGGCGTGAGCTCGGAATTGGCCAGCCCACGCACCCCGTCGGTGCCGAACAGGCGGGGCATCGATGAGGACGAAGCGTCGACCAATACCGGGGCCGGCGGTATTAACGCTTCGAGTACTGAGGAGCCTTGCGTGCCTTCTTCAAGCCGTACTTCTTGCGCTCCTTCGCGCGGGCGTCCCGGGTGAGAAAGCCGGCCTTCTTCAGCGCCGGACGGTCATCGATGTTGATCTCGATGAGCGCCCGCGCAATGGCCAGCCGCAAAGCGCCGGCCTGGCCCGAGGTCCCGCCACCGGAGAGGTTGCCCGTGACGTCGTAGGACTCTGGCTTGTTGATGGTCACCAGGGGTTCCCGGATCAGCTGCTGGTGCACCTTGTTCGGAAAGTACCGCTCCAGGGTCTTGCCGTTGAGCCGGAACACACCGGTGCCGGGGACCAGGCGCACCCGCACCACCGCCTCCTTGCGACGACCGACGGCCTGCGTCGCCTGACCGCTGGGCACCGGCATCGCCAGTACAGGCGGAGCTGACGTAACGGGCGCTGCCGGCGCTGTGCCGGTCTCGGCTTGCGGTGTCTGCGGAGTGGTCACGGCGTCTCTCGGGTCCTCACTGGCGGTGTTCGCTGGGGCAGTGTTCGCTGCGTCGGCGGTGTTCACGGAGTCAAGGGGACTCACTGGGTCGGCGGCGGTCACTGGGCAACCTGGGTGATCTGGAATGGCTGCGGTCTTTGAGCCGCGTGCGGATGCTCGGCGCTCGCGTAGACCTTGAGCTTACGGGCCATCGCCCGGCCCAGCGTGTTCTTCGGGAGCATGCCCTTGATGGACTTCTCTATCAGTCGCTCCGGCTGCGTGGCGAGCATCTCGGTGAACGAGCGCCGCTTGAGCCCGCCCGGGTGACCGCTGTGCCGGTAGACAAAGCTCCGATCACCTTTGTTACCCGACAGCGCCACCTTGCCGGCGTTGACGATCACCACGAAGTCGCCGGTGTCGACATGCGGAGCGTAGGTGGGTTTGTGCTTGCCGCGCAGCAGCACGGCGGCCTGGCTGGCAAGCCGGCCCAGCACCACATCCGTGGCATCGATGACATGCCAAGCACGCTCGACCTCGCCTGGCTTGGGGTTGTACGTGCGCACGGACTACCTCATTATCACGGTTCGCAGGGTCATCGAACGTCTTCGCCGGTGCCGGTACGCCTGGAGCACAGCTGGAGAGCCGCGCACATCAGCACAGCAGCGGGGAAACGATACCGGCCGCCGCCCAAGAAGGTCAAAACGGGGTCGCCGCTGGCGCGGGAATACGACCTCCAGCGGCGACCCCGAACCCGTTGGCGGCTACGACCAACGCGCCCGGTTCGCTGATTCTCCGGCCTGGTAGTTCTCGTTCGACGTGCCCAGGGCGACTCCGATCTGGTTCAGCACCTGGTTCAGATCCGCCGCGGATCGATCCCACTTCGCCTGGTGCGCTTGGTAGGCGCTGGACGCGTCGCCGGTCCAGGTCTCCACCATCGGCTGCAGGTAGCGCTTGAGGTCCTCCATCTCCCGGTTGATATTCGTCCAGGTGGTCTGGATCGAGCTCCGCGCGCTTTCCAGCTCGCCGAACGTGACCAGGATCTCGCTCACGCTGTGCCTCCTTCGTGTCGGTGTTTGACGAGCTCAGCTGCCCAGCGCCTGGCTGATCCGCGTGTAGGTCTGGTTCTCCGATTCGTCGGCCTGCGCGTAGGTGGTGCCCGAACCCCGGATCTGCTCACCGATGCTGTTGAGCGCCTCGTTGAGACCGCGCGCGTCGTTGTCCCACCGGTCCATCAGCAGCTGGAAGGCGCTCGCCGCCTGGCCCTTCCACGCCCCCGCCAGCGGTGCCAGCTGGTTGCGTAGACCCGAGAGCTGGCCCTGCACGCTCTGGTTCACCTCGGCGACGTGATTCGCGGCCGCCTGCATCTGCTCAAACTGCGCACCAAACTGTCCTGCCATCTGCAGTGATCTCCTTGCGGTAGGAGGTGGTTCGCCGATCGTGACCACCAGGGGACGCCACACTGCCAGAGCCGGTTCCACGTCGTGAGCATCCGGTCGCAGAACGTTGCAAGCGCGAATGCCGCCTGCGAGCGCGGATCTTGTCCCACGCCGCAAGCGAAACTTATCGCCAGGCGTCAGCGCCTAGGCCGTCGTCGTCGAGCATGGCGCGAAGCTGCCGCAACGCCCGCGCGCGGGTGGGCCCGATCCCGCCCAACGGAATCCCAACCTTTCGGGCGACCTCAGCGTAGGGTCGCGGCGCCTCGGTGAACAGCTCCTGGAGCACGACCCGGCGGCGGGGCGGCAACTCCGCGACGATGTCCCACAACCTCCGGGTGGTGTGGGTGTCGATGACACGCTGCTCGGGGCCGATCGAGAGATCAGCAAGAGTGTCCGGCTCCGTTGCACGCAGCTCCGGCGCGGCGCCGGCCTTTCGCCGGATACGCCGGCACTCATTGCGAGCGGTGGTGGCCAGCCACCCGCCCAGCCGCTCGGGGAACTGCACCCGGTGGGCATTCTCGGCCAGCCGAAGCCAGGTCATCTGGATCGCGTCGAGCGCATCCGCGTCCTGCATCTGGAATGAGCGCACCGTCGCAGCCACGAGAGTGCCGTACCGGCGCAGGACATCGTCCCAGGCCAGTGAGTCGCCGCCCCGCACGCGCAGCGACCCGCCGATGGACGGATAGCCCGTGGCAGCGCTCACCCGCCCACCATCGGTCAGCGGGCTTGGCCGGAACTAAATACTGGATTGGCGTGAGGTCGGCGCCGACTCGGCGGCGCGCAGCCCGCGCCGGGCAGCTGCGAGAGTAGCAGCCGCCTTCCGGGTGTGGGGGTGGTTCTCGCCGAAGGTGCTCCGTGCGTGGGCGAGCGTGCCTTCGCTGAGCTGCCGTGCCGTGCCGACCTCACCTACCGCGAATAGAGCGGTGGCGAGGGTGTTCGCGATGTCGAAGGTCAGGTTGTGCGTGTCGCCAAGGACCTGCCGAGCCTGCGCGAGGGTCTTCTCACCGAGGCTCCGCGCTGCTGCCACCTCGCCCAGGGCAACCAGGTCACGAGCAAGATTACCGGCGCTGGACAGGGTCCAATAATGATCCTCGCCAAGGACCTGCCGCGCCCGAGCGAAGGTGTCCTCATGCATCCGCGCAGCGGTGTCGAGCTGGCCGAGCGCGTAGCAGTCGAGGCCGAGTTGGTTCGCGGCGAAGATGGTATCGGGATGGTCGTCGCCGAACACCTCTCGAGCGTAGGCGAGGCAGTCCTCGTGCAACACCCGGGCCGCCTCGGCCTCACCCAGCTCACGCAGATCGCGGGCGAGGTTGTGGGCTGCGCGCTGGGTGTCGACGTGGTCCTCGCCGAGCACTCGACGTCTGCGGGTGAGGGTGTCCAGGTTGAGCTGCCGGGCTTGCTCGAAGGAACCCACCAGGTGCAGGCAGATCGCCAGGTGATGGGCCGCATCCAGGGTGTCGGGATGGTCGTCGCCGAATACCCGCCGGCATCGAGCGAAGGTGTCCTCGGCGAGCTGACGAACCCGCTGGTAGGGACCGAAGCTGGCGAGGAAAAGAACGAGGACATGAGCCGCGCGCAAGGTATGCCGGTCATCAGGTCCGCGCCGCTGGCTCCATTGCCGGTGGAGATGTTCGGCAAGGTCCCGACCTGGTCGGCTGTCGCTGCGGTAGTACAGGTACCACACGGCACGGCAGGCCAGGTCCCACATGCCGGGGATGGAGCTGTTGGCCGGGTCGGCGGCCAGCATGTGCGGCAGGATCTGCGCCCAGCCCGGCCAGCACGCCGGATCCCGCTCGTCCCCAGGATCGGCCGCGACCAGCAGCGCATGGGCATAGCGGCGATACGCATCGGCGTGGACGTCGCTGAGCTGATTGCGCAGGACGGCTTGGGTGAGCCGGTGCAGCTGCAGCCCCCGGTCGGTACGGGCCAGGCCGTAGCTGCCGATCCGCCCGAGGCTGCGGTGCACCGCCGTCGGAGCTGCCACCGCAGCACCCAGCGCCGACAGCTCCGGCGGCGGGGCGTCGCAGGGCACGGCGACGGGGCGGATCAGCACGTCGGTCGGGACCGGCTCAGGAGCGAGAAACGCGGCCAGGCGGACCAGCGCAAGGGCAACCGGGTCGGACTCGGCGAGCCGGTCAGTGCCCAGCCGGATCGCGGTCGCGAGCGAGTGCGGGTGGCTCTCCGGTGGGCTCTGATCGAGCAGTTCTGCTGCCCGCGTCCCCAGCAGCTCCACGTAGTAGTCCACCGACAGACCGGTCTCGGCTAGCAATCTGGAAGCCTGAGCCAGTGCCAGCGGCAGGTCACCCAACGTCTCGGCCAGCCAGTCGGCCTTGGCCACGGCGACGTCGGACCAGGCAAGCGTGATCAACTCGACTGATTCGGGCCGGGGTAGCACACCGATCTCGATCCGGGCCGCAAGCTCTCTCCAGCCCGGGTTACGGGAGGTGATCACGGTGTGCCCCGGCCCGGCAGGCAGCCAGGCACGCAGATCAGCGGGCGACTCGGCGTTGTCGAGCACCAGCAGCCACCGCTGGTGACCACGTAGGTAGCCCCGCAGGGCGCCGACCGCGCTGGCAGTGTCGGCACGCGGTGGGATCAGGCCCAGCTCAGCCGCCAGCGCGGCGTACTGCTCGCCGATCAGGCCGGTCTCCTCGGCGCTGACCCACCACACCACGTCGTAGTCTCCGGCGTAGCGGTGCGCGTACTCGATCGCTACTTGGGTCTTTCCCACCCCGCCCACGC
>CAXUFG010000184.1:0-10614 GCA_964250265.1 uncultured Pseudonocardiaceae bacterium
CGATCGCGGCCAGGGTGTCGGCGACGTAGCCTGCCTCGTTGAGGGTGTCGGTGTGGATCGCCACCTGCACGCCGGTGTCGTCAGCGACTCGCAGGCAGGCATCGATCGCGGCCGGGGTGGATCCCCAGTCCTCGTGCAGCTTGAAGCCGCTGGCACCGGCGGCGACCTGCTCATACAGCGCCTGTTCGCCCACGGTGTTGCCCTTGCCGAGCAGGGCTATGTTCACCGGCAGCTCATCCAGGGATTCCAGCATCCGGGCCAGGTACCAGGCTCCCGGCGTCACGGTGGTCGCCTTGGTGCCCTCGGCGGGACCGGTGCCGCCGCCGATCAGGGTGGTGACACCCGATCCCAGCGCCTCGGGCACCTGCTGGGGGCTGATCAGGTGCACATGGCAATCCACCGCTCCAGCGGTCAGGATCAGCCCGTTGCCAGCGATCACCTCGGTCCCCGGACCGATAACCAGGGCCTGGTGCACGCCGTCCATGATGTCCGGATTCCCGGCCTTGCCCAGGCCAACGATCCGGCCGTCGCGCACCCCGATGTCGGCCTTGACCACCCCCCAGTGATCCAGCACGACGGCACCGGTGATCACCAGATCCGGGGCGCCGTCCGCCCGGGTGGTCCGAGCCTGGCCCATTGACTCCCGGATCACCTTGCCCCCACCGAAGACCACCTCGTCACCGCCGTGCGGGCCAGGGCAACGGTCCTCGGTGACCTCCAGCAGCAAGTCGGTGTCAGCCAGCCGGAGCCGGTCTCCCTCAGTCGGGCCGAAGAGCTTGGTGTAACGGCTGCGCTCGACCGTCCACCGGCCACCGCTGACGGGCGGGCGGGCTGTTCCAGCCGGATCCGGCACATCGAGGCGCAGACCGGGCACGGTGCGGGTACCACCCAGCGGCACCACCCGCACTACCCGTTCGACGCCCGGTTCGAAGCGCACTGACGTTCCAGCCGGAACGGCCAGCCGCATCCCGGTGGCGGCGTCGCGGTCCATCTCCAGCGCCGGGTTCGCCGCGGCGAGGTGGTAGTGCGAGCCCACCTGCACCGGCCGATCACCCGTGTTGCGGACAAGCAACTCCTGGCCAGCGTGCGGCCCCAGCACGACGGGATCATCGGAGAGCAGCAGTTCTCCGGGTACCACCGATCCATCGTTCACTGGACTGGCCGGTGCACGGTGACGAGCTTGGTGCCGTCCGGAAAGGTCGCCTCGACCTGAACCGAAGTGATCATCTCCGGCACGCCGTCCATCACGTCCTCCCGGCGCAGCAGCCGCTGTCCTCCCGCCATCAGATCGGCGACGCTGCGCCCGTCGCGGGCTCTTTCCAGCAACCAGGAGCTGATCAACGCGACGGCCTCGGGATAGTTCAGCCGCAATCCCCGCGCGCGGCGGTCCCTCGCCAGCTGGCCCGCCACGTGGATAAGAAGCTTCTCCTGCTCATGGGGGGACAGCAGCATGTTGACCCTTCCTCACCAGCCAGGCCGGAATTGCGGGATGCCTGAGTATGTCGTGAACAGCACAGCCGCAGTGAGCGCGCAGGGTCACAAGGACGCCAGCTGCGTCCTCCGGGTGGCGCTGATCAGCTGGCCGCCTCGGCGGGTTGACGGTCGGCCGAGTTGCTAGCTGCCCGAGGTTGGGGAACGACTGGTGCGGCCTGCCTGCTCTCCCGCGTCGTGGGACGCTCCGCGGGATGCTCGACCAGGGCGAGCACGCGAGAGGCCATGAACCGAGCAGTGCGCACCGCGGTGCCGCCACGGGTGACCTCAGTGACCTCGACGATGCCGCGGCCGTGGGTGATCTCCACCCGCCGACCATTGCGGGTGGCCTCGATCTCATAGGTCCGGGTGGCGCCGCCGGCGTCGATGACAATCTCGGTGCGATCGCCCTTCATGGCTTGCCATCCTTAGGTTCGCCGGGGTGAGGCGTCCGGGCCGAGCGTGCTGGTCGCCTCTCGGCGAAGGGCACACCGCGGCTTCAGCCGAACGATCGTCCGCGGTGGCAGATGGAAGTGGACCCGGGGACACAGTCACCCGGCCCGGACATCCGGTACAACTACTCCGTGCCCCCCATCATTCCCAGCCGGATGTGACGACCGCTGTCACCCGTCCACTCACCGAGCCGAGCGACACGTGCGTCACGATGACCCCGCGCCTTGGCACCACACGCTCGGAGATGTCGCTGTCTGTGATGTCTGGGAGAGGACTCTGTAGTGTCCCCACGTGCCATGAGAGGTGGATTTAGCAGTGAGCGGACAGGTCAACCGCGGCATCTATGACGACTTCTATGGTTACCGCCTACCAACAGAAGACGAGCTCAACTCCGCGCTGCAATCGGCTCTAGTTGTCCTCGACACCAATGTCTTGTTAAACCTGTACCGCTACAACAGGTCAACACGAAACGATCTTCTCGGAGTAATGCGGAGTCTGGGTACACGTCTCTGGGTACCGCATCAGGTGATGCGAGAGTTCTGGCGCAACAGGGTTAGCGTGCTCGCGAGCCGGGGCGTCGGCACCGAACAAGCGCTGAACGCCTTGGACAAGCAACAGCGTGCGGCGGCGGACGCCATCCATCAGTGGGCCAAGATGACGGCGATCGAGGCGTCCGAACGAGACGCTCTGATCGACAAGATCACCACCCTGTACGGTGAGCTCGAGCAGATTATCCAAATCCATGCCCCTGGGACTCCGACGATGGTCGGTAGCGCGAGCGACGAACCTGTCCTGCAGGAACTCGAAGCTCTTCTGGACCGGAAGGTCGGTGCCGCGCCGGATGACGTTGACCGGCGTGCCGCTGTTGATGAGGGCAACGCACGGGTTTCTCGTCGGCAGCCACCGGGTTACCTCGATGCCGAAAAGATCGATTCAGACCTTCCGGAAGGTGCCGCAGGGGACTATCTCGTGTGGCACCAGACACTTCTGGAAGCCACGAGACGTAACCTCGATGTAGTGCTGGTAACGGGCGATGAGAAAGAGGACTGGTGGTGGCGACACCGCTCCGAATTCCTTGGCCCGCGAGTGGAACTCACCACCGAGCTGCGGGAAACCTGCGGACGACAACTCTTCATGATGCGCCCCATCGACCTGTTGAAGCGCGCGGCCACTCTGCAAATCACCGTAAGTCGCGAGTCGGTGGATGACGTCGAGCGTGTTAGCCGCGAGACCATGATGGGTCCCACCTGGTCAGCACCAGGAGTAGCTTCGTTGCTTGAGTACCTTGAAACTGAGGGTTGCGAACAGGCAGACGTCATCCGCGTCGCGGCCGCCCGGGGCGGCACGATCATTCGTGACGAGATCTACCAGGTCTGTGGTTACGACGACGACCGTATGCTGCGCGGCTTCACCAGGCCGACCGCGCGCATCACCGCAGAACTGCAGCGCGCCGGCGTTGTCGCCGACGGTGTCGAAGCCGCCCTCACACCGATCTACCGCGGGGTGAAAGCCGAAGCGTTCCGGATCCCTACCGAGATGGTCGCCATCTTGACCGCCGAACAGGGCACACCACCGGAGGGCGGCATGTGAGGTGCACGACGATGTCGCCTTCTCAGATCGCCATGGCTGCCCGGACGTGTTCGTGGGCATCGGCGCCACCGTCGCCGGTCGAGGTGATCCGGCCCGCCTCCATGACGTAATAGCGGCTCGCCGCGGCGAGGGCGAACCCGACATGTTGCTCGACCAACAAGATTGACAACCCCTTGCGCGAGGTCAACGACAGGATCGTCCGCTCGATCTCCGCCACGACCGAGGGCTGGATGCCCTCGGTCGGCTCGTCCAGAATCAGGAGCCGTGGCTGGGTGATCAGTGCTCGCGCGATGGCCAGCTGCTGGCGCTGACCGCCGGAGAGCAGACCGGCCCGGCGCGACAAGAGCCCATTCAGCGCGGGAAAGAGATCCAGCATCTCGGCGATCAGCTTTTTCCCGTCTCGCCTGGTGTCCGCCACCAGTTGAAGGTTTTCCTCGGCGGTTAAATGGGGGAAGCATTGCTGGCCCTGCGGCACATAGCCCAAGCCGCGCCTGACCCGCTCGCTGGGCCGCATACGGGTGATGTCCTCGCCGTCCAGCAGGATGCGCCCAACTCGTGGATGGAGTAGCCCGACCGCAGCGCGCAACAGGGTCGTTTTTCCGGCGCCGTTGTGTCCCATCACCGCGGCGACCCCGCCCGGTGGTATCTCCACGCTCACGCCGTGCACGACGGTGGTCCGCCCATATCCGACGTGGATATCAGTCATGGTCAGCATCAGGATGCGACCTCCGCCCGGCCGAGGTATACCTCCTGGACCCTGGGATCGGCCTGCACCTGCGCAACCGTGCCTTCGCTCAAGATCTGTCCGGCGTGTAGCACGGTGACGGAGGTGGCGAACGAGCGCATGAAATCCATGTCGTGCTCCACCACGACGACGGTGCGTTCGGCGCCGATCCTGCGCAGCAGTTCGCCGGTCTGAGCCCGCTCGTCGGCACTCATCCCGGCCACCGGCTCGTCTAGCAGCAGCACACGCGCGTTCTGCACCAGTAGCATGCCGATCTCCAGCCACTGTTTCTGGCCATGTGCTAGTACTCCCGCCTGGCGCTCCCGCAATCCGGTCAGCCCAACGCTGTCCATGGCCTCCTCGACCTCCGCGGGCACAGACGAGCGACGGCGCAGCAACGACAGCGGCGCACGGCCGGCCCCCGCTGCGATGTCGAGGTTCTGCAAAACGGTGAGTTCTTCGAACACACTGGCTGTCTGGAAGGTGCGACCGACACCCAGCCGGGCGATCCGGTGCACCTTCTTGCCGATCAGCTCAGTCCGCCCAAAACGGATCGACCCAGTGGCCGGAGCCAGCCCGGTGATGGCGTCCACCAGAGTGGTCTTACCCGCGCCATTAGGCCCGATCAAGAACCGCAGATCGCCTTGCAGCACCGTCATCGAGACGCCGTCGACGGCGACAAACCCGTCGAATACCACCCGCACGCCGGACAGTTCCAGGTAATCGGCGTCCATGGTCATTGACTGGTCTCCGATCCAGCGATGGCTCCGGAAAAGTTGGGTTCGGGATGTGGGTGAGCACTCGCCGCATCTGACGGTGGTGGCTGCGGATCGCCGGTTTGGCTAGCAATTCGCCGCCTTCGCCGCAACGAACCTCGCAGCAAATTAATCGACGACAGCCCACCCGGCAGGAAGGCGATCACTAGAACGAATAACGCACCTTGGAAATAGCTCCAGAATGACGGGAAGCTTTCCGAGAGTGCAGTCTGCGCCCACGCTACTGCGATCGCCCCGATCGCGGGACCGAACAGGGTGGCCCGGCCCCCGATCGCCACCCCGATGAGGAAGGCGATCGAGGGCACCACTCCGATGCTGGCCGGCGAGATGATCCCTACGATGGGCACGAACAACGCACCAGCGATACCAGCCATTGCGGCCGCGATCACGTACGCCACAGTTTTGATGTTAGCCGGGTCGTAACCGAGAAACCGCACGCGCTCTTCCTGATCACGGACCGCGATCAGCAGTTCCCCATAGCGTGAACGGTAGAGCTGCCAGATGACAGCCAGCATCACCAGCAGCGTGGCCGCCACGATGTAAAACAGCATCCGCTTGTTCACGGGGTCGAACAGGTTGAAACCAAAGAATGAGCGGAACCCGTTAAGGCCATTGAAGCCACCCATGGTGACCTGCTGGCCGATCAGCAGGATCGCGAAGGCCGCGGCCAGCGCTTGGGACAAAATGGCGAAATATGCGCCACGGACCCGCCTCCGAAAAATTGCGATACCGAGGCCGAGCGCT
Source organism: uncultured Pseudonocardiaceae bacterium (assembly GCA_964250265.1). Lineage (GTDB taxonomy): Bacteria > Actinomycetota > Actinomycetes > Mycobacteriales > Pseudonocardiaceae. The sequence continues at coordinate 5,758 of CAXUFG010000184.1, forward strand.
ACCAGGGACGGGATCAGGACCACTCCGAGCAGCGTCACCACCGGAGACCGGAAGGGCTCCCACCAGCTCGGCACCTGTCCTGACCCGTAGAGCCGCATGAAATCGGGTACCCCTGACGGTCCGGCATCGGCGAGCTTAAGGTGGATGGCCATCACGTAGCCGCCCAGCCCGAAGAACACTCCTTGCCCCAATGTCAGCATTCCACCGCGGCCCCAGGCCAGGCCGATCCCGACCGCAACGATGCCGTAGGAGACGAACCGGGCCAGCAGCGACAGCCGGAAATCCGAGAGCACCGCAGGAGCCACCACCAGCAAGGTCACCGCGCCCAGTACGAAACCGAGCAGGGCGCCGTAGTTCCGCTTGAGGTTGCCCGCGATTTTCGCTCGGGTATCCGTCATGCCAGACTCCTGGTCCGCACGCTGAAGATGCCCTGTGGCCGGATCTGCAAGAAGACCACAACCACGACGAAGACCATGACCTTCGCAATGCTTGCCGTGGTTGAGTACTCGAATGTCGCCTGCAACAGACCGAGCCCGAATGCCGCGATCACGGCGCCTTTGATCTGGCCGATGCCGCCGGCCACCACAACAAGGAAGGCGTCCACGATGTAACTGGTGCCCAGCGTGGGGCCGGTGGAGCCGAGCAGGGTGAGCGCCACACCGGCGATCCCCGCCAAACCGGAGCCGATGAAGAACGTGAGCCGGTCGGTACTCCGGGTGGAGATGCCGACCGTCTCCGCGAGGTCCCGGTTCTGCACGACGCCGCGGATCCGGCGTCCCAGCGGAGTCGTCTTCAGCAACAAGGTCAACCCGATCACGGCTGCCGCTGCCAGCAGCAGGATGAACAGCCGCGCCGCCGGTACCTGAGTGATACCGACATTGACGCTACCTGCGAGCCAACTGGGGGCTCGCACGTCCACATTCGGGGCGCCGAAGATGTCCCGGGCCGCCTGCTGCAGGATCAGCGATACTCCCCACGTTACGAGCAGGGTGTCCAGTGGGCGGTGATACATCCGGCGAATCAGGGTGGCCTCCAGGATCACGCCCATCACGCCACCCACCAGGAAACCGAGTGGGATAGCCAGGAGAAGCGAGGTCCCGGCATCGGCTATCCCGCCCTGAACCACGAAGGCTGTATAGGCACCCGCCATCATGAACTCGCCGTGGGCCATGTTGATTACGCCCATCTGCCCGAAAGTCAGCGCCAGCCCGAGCGCGGCGAGCAACAACACCGAGCCCAGCGAGAGACCGGCCACCAGTTGGCTGAACAGGGCTTGCATGATCTTGTCCCTTAGCCGGTCAGGCCTTTGGCCCAGTCGTAGCTCTTGAGGAAGGGATCAGGCTGGACCGGGGAACCGGAACTCCACTCTGTATGGATCAGCGCGTCCGAGCCGACCTTTCCGATCAGCGCTGTTTTGGCGATGTGGTGGTTCTCGCCGTTGACCGTCACGGTCCCCTCCGGGGCATCGAAACTCACGCCGTCCGCGGCATTGCGGACGTCGCTGGTGGTGAACGACTTCGCTTTCTCCACCATCGCCTTCCACAAGAACAGTGATGTGTAAGCTGCCTCCATCGGGTCCGAGGTCACGCGCCTCTGACCGTACTTGGCCTTGAACTGCTGCACGAAGGCCGCATTCTTGGGTGAATTGATGGTCTGATAGTAGTTCCATGCGGTCAGCTGACCCACTACGTTGTCCAGACCGATTCCGCCGATTTCCTCCTCGGCGATCGACACCGACACCACCGGCATCGCAGCCGCCGTCAGGCCGGCATTGCGATATTCCTTGAAGAACGCAACATTCGAGTCTCCATTGAGAGTGTTGAACACCGCCGCGGCCCCGGCGCCTTTTACCTTATTCACGATTGTCGCGAAGTCGGTGTAGCCTAGCGGTGCGTATTCCTCACCCTTTATCTCGATGCCGTTGGCTCTCGCGTATGCCTTGATCTCCTTGTTCGCGGTACGCGGGAAAACGTAGTCAGAGCCCACCAGGAACAGAGACTTGACACCCTTCTGCTTCAGGTAGTCCAGCGCGGGCACGATCTGCTGGTTGGTGGTTGCCCCAGTATAGAAGATGTTCGGCGAGGCCTCGAGGCCCTCGTACTGCACCGGGTAGAACAGCAGCGAGTTGGCGCCCTCGAACACGGGAAGCATCGCCTTGCGGGAAGCCGAAGTCCAGCCACCGAAGACGGCCGCCACACAATCCGAACTGATGAGCTTGCCAGCCTTTTCGGCGAAGATCGTCGGCTCCGAGGCGCCGTCCTCGCTGACGACGCTCAGCTGCTTGCCGAGCACGCCGCCACTGGAGTTGATCTGCTCAGCTGCCAGAACGAGCGAATCGTGCACCGTCCTCTCGCTGATCGCCATGGTGCCGGACAGCGAGTTCAGAAACCCGATCTTCACCGAACTGCCCGAGGTGTCGGCACAGGTGCTCGATGACGAACCACCCGCGCCAGCAGCGCCGACCCGGCTGCCACAACCGGCCGACACGAGCCCTACAACCATCAGGACGGCGCCCGCGGTCAACAGCCGTTTCCTCGTCCGTAGTCTGCTCATCGCGACTCCTCTCCACGCCGGGGTCGACCGTTCTGCGCTACCCGGCAGATCCGTAGCCCGGTATGACCCTGCTCGCCCGGGACCGGAACAATGACGGGTAAACGACTGGTGCCCTGCGGTGCACCGTAAGAACGAGATGTGACAGAGAGATTTCGAATCTGAGTCGACACTGTTACGTGTCACTATTTTGGGTGGCGATAAAATTACTATAGGTTACACAATTGTTCTTGATACCCCGAATATTCCAAGACAATCACACCGGAGGGTGTAGCACGACCAGCCACGCTGCCGCCAACATCGCTGGGCCATGAGGCACCTCACGGTAACCAAGCATCCGTGCGGGCGCCGCCACCACGGCGGTTAACACGCTCGCCGCCAGTATCGCTAGCAACAACCCTGACCACGACGTCGCAGCAGTCAGGGCGCCTAGGCTGCCGGCGAGCTTAACGTCGCCGCCCCCCAATGCCCCCGGTGCTAGCAGACGTACCATGGCGTACCCGCCGGCCCACAGCAACATGCCAGCCGCTGCGCGCGGCAGTAGCCCACCGTCCGCGGCGCCGATCGCGGCGATTGACAGCAGGACGGCCACCAGCGGATAGGCTGGCAGGGTAAGGACGTCTGGCAGTCGCCGGGCGACCAGGTCGGCGCCACCCAACAGCACGCCAGCCCAGCCGAGCACCAGCGGCACCGGCCACCACCACAGCGGTAGGCTCATGCCAGCTCGCCGCACGACCACCACCCACAGCACGGCTACCAGCGCGGCACAAACCGGCACCGGCACCCGCGCACCCCGAGGTGTCAAGCGCAGCATCGTCGCTCCCCCGGCACCGGCAGCGGCTCCCGCCACGGCGGCCCACATGCTGTTCACACCCGTCAGCTTGCCCCGCGCGGCGGGGGGACGGGTCAAACCCGGCTCAGGCTGTGGATTACGACGTGGATGTGGACAACTCCCGGGATCCCCCGATACCGACGATCAGAAAACGCCGCGAGCAGCGGCGTCACGCACCGCCGCGTCGTGCTCCTCACGCGTCACGGAGAAGCACGACGCACCATCTTTCTGGCACTTCACGAAGTAGCGCCAGGTTCCTGGCTCCGGGTTCAACGCGGCGGAGATGGCCGCGGCGCTCGGCGATCCGATGGGTGAGGCTGGCAATCCGACGTTGAGATAGGTGTTGTACGGGCCGGGCCGGGCCCTGTCGGCGTCAGACGTACTCACTTCCTGCCGGTCGAGCGGATAATTGATGGTGGAGTCCATCTGCAAGGGCATCCCGCCCGCGAGCCGGTTGTGAATGACCCGCGAAACCCGGCGGAAGTCGGGCGTGATCGCCTCCCGCTCGATCACCGAGGCGATCACCAGCAGCTCGTAGCTGCTGTAACCGGGTTCCGCGCTGGGCGAGGGAAAACCACCAGCCAATAGCCGGGCCACGGAGGTGGCGGTGACTTGCCGCAACAGCTCCGTCGCGGTGCTGCCAGGGCGCACATCGTAGTTCCCGGGAACCAGCAGCCCCTCCAAACGTCGATGAGGTTCGACGCGTGAGGCCGGATCGAAGGCCCAGCTAGGCACTGCGAGCTGGCGAAGGTCGGTCTGGTCCATCGCCGTACGGAGCTGCTCTGGACTCACACACGTGCTGGTTTCACCGATCTTCGCGCAGCTGGCTCGAGAGATCTCCGCGAGCAGGCCCGGCACGATCTTTCCATCAGGGAGCTCAACGTTGTCAAGCTGCTCGCCACCGCGAATCTCCAGGCGCCCGACCCGAGCCTCCGGTTCTTGTAGCCTCGCCACCGCGACGGCGCCTGACATCCGCTCCCGCAACTGGTAGTAGCCAGGTTGCACGGTCCGTACCCGAGGATCGGCGTCAGCGGCGAGGGTGAAGGCCCGGATGCTGGCAACCACATTGGACCGAGCCAGGGTGGCCCCGATTGCGGTGAGACTCTGGCCGTCCTCGACCTGCACGATGGCCTGCGCATCACCCGCTCCGGGAAAATCAGGAACCTCCCGCAAGGCCCGTAGCTCGCGCACCGCGGCGTAGACACCGCCGAGCGCGAGCACCAGCACCGCCAAGACGATGCCGAGCACAACCCTTCGACGCCGCTGCTCCCGGGCTAGACGCCGGCCCCTCCGGTCCTCGGCCCGCCGGTGCGGGCGCGGCTGCTCCGCTTCCTCGGCAGCGTCCCTGAACAGCCCGAGATCGTCGGTCATGCTACCGCCTCCGCCGTCGCCGGGCATGGAGGTACGACAAGCCAGGCGTGCCGGGCGCAGGGGGTCACGGGAGGTTCTCCGGGGGGTGGCTGGCGTCCGGAGTG
>CAXUFG010000185.1:0-10526 GCA_964250265.1 uncultured Pseudonocardiaceae bacterium
TCGCTGATCACCTGGAGGGCTACCGCAGCTACCCGCGCATCGTGGGGGAGACCGGTGGTAAGGATTTCGTGGTAGCGCACCCGTCGGCGGATCCGGCGGCGGTGACGACCGCGCTGGTCCGGGGAGCGTTCGAGTACCAAGGGCAAAAGTGCTCCGCGGTCTCCCGGGCCTACCTCGCCCGCACGCTGTGGGACGGTGGCCTGCGGGACCAGCTCGCCGAGCGCACCCGGACGATCACCTACGGCGACATCACCGACCTGTCGAACTTTGGCGGCGCGGTGATCGACGCGCGCGCCTTCGCCAAACATCGTGACCTGCTGGCGCGGGTCGTCACGGACCCGTCGATCGAGGTCCTCGCCGGCGGCAGTTGCGATGACTCGCAGGGCTGGTTCGTGCAGCCGACGGTGTTGATCGGCGCTGACCCCAAGCACGACGTATTCGCCACCGAGTACTTCGGGCCCATCCTCGCGGTGCACATCTACCCCGACAACGACTACGCCGCGATCCTCGACGTGGTCGATTCCACCAGCTCGTACGCCCTGACCGGTGCGGTGTTCGCCACCGACCGGGCCGCGGTGGTGCAGGCCCAAGCGGCGCTGCGCTTCGCCGCGGGCAACTTCTATGTCAACGACAAGCCCACCGGCGCAGTCGTAGGCCGCCAGCCCTTCGGCGGCTCCCGCGCCTCAGGCACCAACGACAAGGCCGGCTCACCGCTCAACCTGCTCCGCTGGACCAGCCCCCGGGCACTCAAGGAGACCTTCACCCCGCCCACCGAGCACACCTACCCCCACATGACCGGGTAGCACACCAGCCACTCTCGTTAGTGCGCTCACCATCCCGAACTCAACAGCAGAGCTGTTTGATCAAGGCAGCACAGCTCTGCTGTTGAGCTCGGGAATAGCAGAGCGGTGGGCGGAAGCTCCGACGACGAGATTAGTGTTGACTCGGCAGTTTGCGCGGTCTGTGTTCGATTCGGAACTGTTGAAATCCACGATTGCAGTAGTTGGGCAGGGCATGCGGGTGGTCGAAAGATGAAGTGTGCAGCCACACCCGGTTGACCACACCGAGGTCCCAGGCGAGCCGGGTGGCCAGGGTGAGGAGGTGGCCACCGAATCCTCGGCCGACGAATTCTGGGACCAGTCCGAATTTGGTGATCTCGACGTCTCCCCGAGGATGTGCCTCCAGCTGTACCAGGCCGATAACGTCGATGCCGACGCGAGCAATCCAGGTCCGTACGCTGGGACGGGCCACCACGGCCAACCACTGCTGTTCCGACCACGCCAGACTCGACCAGTGATGCGGAGTTCCGATCCGGTCGATGGTCGAACGGATCAGGGCCAGCTCCGCCGCATCGACTCTGTCGAGAATGATCTCACCGGGCGGTGCCTTGCCTGGCAGGAGCGCCTCAGCGGAGGTCATCTCCAAGTAGGTGACGGTCTGATCGACGAGCACCCCTTGACGCTACGCAACTCGTGAGTGCGTAACAGTGTTATAACACTGTTACGCACTCACGAGTCTGCGAGCGCAGCGAGCAGACCCCGGACCGACATTGCTCGGCGGCGGGGGGCGCCGTCGAGCTCGTCCAGCGCACATTCCGGGTCGGCAGGCGGGCCGAGATGGGTGCAGCCGCGCGGGCAGTCTGCGATCGCCTCGGCCAGATCACCGAAGGCGCGCACCACATCGTCGGGCGTCACATGCGCCAACCCGAAGGAGCGGATTCCTGGGGTGTCCACCACCCACCCGCCACCTGGCAGTGGCAGAGCCACCGCCGACGAGGAGGTGTGCCGTCCCTTGCCCACCCCGCTGACCTCCGCCGTGGCCCGGAATGCGTCCGGAACCAGCCGGTTCACCAGTGTCGACTTGCCCACTCCGGAGTGCCCGACCAATGCCGACACCCGAGTTGCCAGCCGTGTCCGGACCGCCTCCACTCCGAGTTCCGGGCTGGTGACCAGCACCGGCAACTCCAGCGCCGCGTAGCGCTCCAGCACGGTCTCCGGGCCGGCGAGGTCCCGCTTGGTCAGGCAGAGCACCGGTTCCAGACCGCCGGCATAGCTGGCCACCAGGCAGCGGTCGATCAGGCCAAGGCTTGGCGGTGGGTCGGCGAGTGAGGACACGATGAGCAGCTGCTCGGCGTTGGCGACCACGATCCGCTCGTAGGGGTCGTCGTCGTCGGCCGTGCGGCGGAGCACGCTGGTGCGCTCGTCGACCCGGACGATCCTGGCCAGCCCATCCGGTGCGCCGCTGACGTCGCCCACCAACCCGACCCGGTCACCGACCACCACCGGGGTGCGCCCGAGCTCGCGGGCGCGCATCGCGGTGATCCGCACGTCCGGTTTCCCGTCGGGTGTGCAGGTCCACCGGCCGCGGTCCACCGCCACCACCATCGCACCGGTGGCATCCGCGTGCTCGGGCCGGCGCTTGGTGCGAGGCCGGGAACCTCGCCGCCCCGGCCGGACCCGGACATCGGTTTCGTCGAGACCGTGACCCCCACCAGGCCCACTCTTCGGCCGGCTCAGAGGCCACCACCGGCCAGCATCGTCGACCAGATGGCGGAGAACTCCGGCAGCGTCTTGGACGTCGCGGCGATGTCGTCGACGGCGATGCCCGGCACCACCAGGCCCAGGATCGCGCCCGCGGTGGCCATCCGGTGATCGGCATACGCCCGCCAAGGACGGCCGGGGTCTCCGCGCAACGGTCGGGGGTGGATCTCCAGACCGTCGACGATCTCCCGCACGTCACCGCCCAGTGCGCTGATCTCGGTAGCCAGCGCGGCCAGCCGGTCGGTCTCGTGCCCGCGCAGGTGGGCGATCCCACGCAGCCGCGACGGTCCGGATGCCAGCGCGGCCAGGGCCGCCACGGTAGGGGTGAGCTCCCCGACGTCGTGCAGGTCGGCGTCAACACCCTCAAGCCGGTCGGGGCCGGAGACGGTCAGGCCTCGCTCGTGCAGATCCAGCTGGCAGCCCATCTGGGCCAGCAGCGGACGGATCGCATCACCGGCCTGGGTGGTGTGCCGGGGCCACCCAGGCACGGTGAGCTGCCCACCGGTGACCGCCGCCGCCGCGAGGAACACCGTCGCGTTGGACAGGTCGGGCTCGATGTCATAGTCGCCGCCGGCAACCTGTCCGGGGGCCACCGTCCACCGCGTGGAACCGTCGGTGTCCACCTGGACGCCACGGTCGGCCAGCATCTGCACGGTCATCTCGATATGCGGCCGGGAGGGCACCGGTGAGCCATCGTGCACGACCGTGATCCCCGCGTCGTAGCCGGCGGCGGAGAGCAGCAATCCGGAGACGAACTGCGAGGATCCCGACGCATCGATGCGCACTTCACCGCCGGCCACCCGGCCCGCGGCGTGCAGCACGAACGGCAATGCGTCCCCGTCGATCCGGCAACCGAGTGCGCGTAGCGCGCCTAGGACTGCACCCATCGGTCGCTGCCGGGCCTGCTCGTCGCCGTCGAAGCGGACCGGGCCATCAGCCAGTGCGGCCAGCGGCGGCACGAAGCGCATGACGGTGCCGGCCAGCCCGCAGTCCACGGTGGCCCCGCCGCGAAGCCCGCTGTGCTGGGCGACCTCCAGCGCAGCGCCGCGGTCGGTCACCGGCACTCCCAGAGCGGCCAGCGCACCGATCATGAGATCGGTGTCCCGGCTGCGCAGCGCGCGCCGGACGGTGCCGCCGGCGCCGGACAGCGCGGCAAGTAACAGCGCCCGGTTGGTGATCGACTTCGATCCCGGCACGGTGACGGTGGCCCGCACCGGTCCGCCTGCCAGCGGCGCGACCCACGGCAGCCGGGTGGAGGTGGTCATGGCGCCATCATTGCGCACTCGGGCCGTTTTTCCGGGCATGTGACGATGAGCAGATGTGCGGTAGGTACGCCTCGACCCGAAACCCCGCGACGCTGGCGGTGGACTTCGACGCGATCGACGCAACCGAGGGCGCCGCCCCGGGGGCCGACTACAACGTCGCGCCGACCAAACCGGTGCTCTCGGTGGTGACCCGGCACCCGCGCGACGCCGAAGGCGTCCCCGATCCGGACCGTACGGTGCGCAGCATCCGGGTGATGCGCTGGGGACTGGTGCCCCATTGGGCCAAGGACCCGGGGATCGGGTCCCGCCTGATCAATGCCCGAGTTGAGAGCGCTGCCGGCAAGCCGGCGTTCCGGGATGCGATGGCCAGGCGGCGCTGCCTGATACCGGCCGACGGGTGGTACGAGTGGCAGCGCCTGGGGGAGCGCAGGCAGCCATTCTTCATCACCCCGGCGGACGGCTCCGGGCTCGCCCTGGCCGGCTTGTGGTCCACCTGGCGGAGCCCGGAGTCTGCTATTCCCCTGGTGACCTGCGCGGTGCTGACTACCGGCGCGGTGGGTCCGCTCGACGCGATCCACGACCGGATGCCGCTGTTCCTGCCCGCGCAGGCGTGGCAGAGCTGGCTGGATCCAGACTCCGACGATCCCAGCGAGCTGCTTACTGCGCCACCCGCTGAGCTGGTGGCGGAGCTGGAGCTGCGGCCGGTGTCCACGGCGGTGAACAACGTCCGGCACGAGGGCCCCCAGCTGGTCGAGCGGATCGAGCCGGAGCAGCCCGCCCTGCTGGACCTGGACCAAATCCGGTGACCGGTCTGACCATCCCTACGCCGCACGGCCCAGCCACGGTCGAGCTGCACTGCGCTGAGCAGGGCGGTGCGGCGCTGCTGCTCGGCCATGGGGCGGGAGGGTCGATCAGCGCACCCGACCTCACTGCCACCACCAGAGCGGCGACCGCGGCCGGGGTGCACGTGGCTCTGGTCACGCAGCCCTACCGGGTCGCCGGCCGGCGTGCCCCGGCGCCGGCCCGGCAGTTGGACGAGGCGTGGCTGACCGTGGCCCGATGTCTCGCCGCCGAGGCGTTCACCGGCCTGCTGCTGATCTTCGGAGGCCGCTCTTCCGGGGCTAGGGTGGCCTGCCGCACCGCAGCGTCGGGAGGTGCGGTGGCCGTGCTGTGTCTCGCGTTCCCCGTGCACCCACCGGGGCGGCCGGAACGCAGCCGGATGGACGAGCTGGACGCGGTAGACGTGCCCGTCCTCGTCATGCAGGGCGAGCGGGATCCCTTCGGCCGCCCCGAGCCCGCGGCTCGACGCGAGGTCGTGCTGCTGCCCGGCGATCACTCGCTAAAAGCTGATCTCGTAGGGCTGGACCACGCGGTGACGCAGTGGTTACACCGCCAGCTGCGCCACCTGCCGGACCCGTCGGCCTGACGCCTGGGTTGCGGTGGTTACCTGGGAACCCGGCCCGGTCGCCGCGAGCCGACGCGTCGGCCTTCGCGCTGGTGACACGTCCGGGAGAGTTTCGCCACTGGGGAGTCCCGCACACCGAGCAGCGGCCCGTCCTCACCCGGAGCGACCCGCTCGAAGGGAACCCGGAGTCCTTGACGGCATCCAGCAACCGCTTGGCGGCTGCTAGCTCCGGACTAATCGGCCATGGCTGGCCCTGTGCCTTGTGGACACCCTCATGACCCCTCACCGCGGGATGGTGCGGATAGCGGATCACGCAGCGCCGCGAGCTGGGAGACGATGTGCTGCGCGTTCACCGCTGGTCCTGCCCGCACAGTGTTGGACACCTTGCACAACTCGGTAGCGAGCCGGGACTGTGACCAGCCCAGCGATTCCCGGAGCTCCCGAATGGCAGCACCGAGCACGACCGCCTGGGCGCGTGCCCCGTTCCGGTCACCGCCAGGCACAGGCGCCTACCTCCCTGGGACGTGCTGGTCACCCACAGTACCGGCTCATTCGAGTGAATCGATGTTCGTGTGGTGACGAGCAGCGCCCAATCACGATCTAGGAGGAATGAAAACCACGGCATGGTCGGTACTCGCGGCATGGATTTTTCTGGTTGGCTGCACGACTGCGCAGCCAACCAGAACACTGGATCCCACGGCTACTGTGGAGAGCCCCAGCGCCTCAACAGAGGCGGCCACCACAGCTTCACCGGTTCCCTCTTCGCCAGCGCCGGCAGAAGAAACGGCCGCACCGGCACCACCAACGTCTGCTCCCTCGCCACCGCGGCCCCGTCGTCAAGCGTCACCATCCTCGCAAGCCGCACTTGCGCCGGGGTGTGACTCGAATTACACGGGTGCATGCGTTCCCATCGCCAGCGACGTGGATTGCGAGGGCGGCAACGGTAACGGCCCTGCGTACGTGCGTGGGCCCGTTCGGGTAGTCGGCAAGGACATCTACAGGTTGGACGGCAACGGTGATGGAGTGGGGTGTGAGTAGCGCGGAATAGTGGCGGTCACGAGATGGTGGCGATCGGCGCCACAGTGGCCTTCGTCGCTCGGAGCAGGTCGTCAGGAGCCAATTCAAGTTGTAGCCCACGCCGTCCGGCGCTGCAGAACACTGTTTCGAAGTCCCGCACCGAGTCGTCGATCACGATCGGCAGCTGCTTTCGGTGGCCCAGCGGCGAGATCCCTCCGATGACGTAACCCGTGGCCCGTTCGGCGTCGGCTACCGTTGCCATCCGACATCTCTTAGCATCCATCGCGGCGGCCAGGGCACGCACATCGAGTTGTGCGCTGACCGGGACGACCGCGACGATCAGCCGCTCGTCCAGTTCCGCGATCAACGTTTTGAGCACCTGCTGCGATGGCAACCCGAGCGCTTCGGCCGCCTCGGCGCCGTAGGAGGTGGCGCGAGAATCGCGAGTGTAGATGTGCAGCCGGTAACTGACGCCGCAACGGTCCAGCAACGTCGTCGCTGGGGTGCTCTGTCCTGCCATGTCGGATCAGCCTAGGACCTGACAGCCGAGACGCGGTGATCACGATCTATGTGCCAGCAGTGACATACCGTGTCGTCGTTGACACCCAAACGGCGATCATGGCGGAATGCGGGGGCTCGGTGGGGCGTTGGTCGGGCCGTGGTGAAAACAGTCCAAGATGTTCGCGGCCGAGAGGTGCGTGAGCCGAGGCCCATGTCGCGTACAACAATCTCGCCAGGCCGAGTGTCCGGTTGGCGCGTACTCTCGACCATCAATGCAGACATGGGCATGGGGGTGGTCGGAGTAATGCCAGCCGACAGCGCCGAGCCTACCCAGCCCCCTGAGCCTCCAGCGAGCCCCGAAAGGACAGTCGTGCCAGACGTTCCCAGGGCGGCTGCTGGGGAGCGGGCGTCTCCGGAGTCCGTCGGCTACGGCGTCGAGGATCGGGAGCTCGAGGAGACCGCGGCGCAGCGGACGACGCGCTTCGAACGTGACGCGATGCCCTTACTCGACCAGCTCTACGCGGCGGCACTGCGGATGACCCGCAACCCGGCCGATGCCGAGGACTTGGTCCAGGAGACCTACCTCAAAGCCTACGGCGCCTTTGGGTCGTTCCGGGCGGGCACGAACCTGAGGGCGTGGCTGTACCGGATTCTCACCAATACCTACATCAATGGGTACCGCAAGCGGCAGCGCCAGCCAGTGGCGCAACCCACCGAGGAGATAACCGACTGGCAGCTCGCGCAGGCCGCGCAACACACCTCGGCGGGTCTGCGTTCGGCGGAGATGGACGCGTTGGACCGGCTGCCCGACTCTGACGTCAAGGATGCGCTGAGCCAGCTGGCAGAAGACTTCCGGATGGCTGTATACCTGGCCGACGTCGAGGGATTCGCGTACAAGGAGATCGCCGAGATCATGGGTACCCCGATCGGGACTGTGATGTCGCGGCTGCACCGGGGGCGCAAGCAATTGCGGGACATGCTCACCGGGGTAGCCCGCGAGCGGGGGTTCCTGCGCGATGCGGAGGTCGCCTCATGAGCTGCGGAGATCCGCACGAGACCGACTGCGGCCAGGTGCTCGCCGAGCTGTGGCTGTTTCTGGACAACGAGTGCGACCGCGAGCGACGTGAGTTGCTCCGGCGTCATCTGGACGAATGCGGCCCGTGCCTGGAGGAATTCGGTCTCGAAGAGCATCTCAAGGCACTCCTGGCCCGCAAGTGTGGCGGTGACCATGCGCCCGACGCGCTCAAGCAGCGATTGCGCGACTCAATCCGCGAGATCATGATGCGCCAAGCCGTCCTCAGCGCGGAAGTGACAGTCCAGCGGGATGACAATGGCAAGATCGTGGAGGTATCCACCACTACTACTACCACCACCGTTGAGTCGCACGCTTGGTTGTCCACAGAAAGCTGAGCTGGGCTGCGGGCCCGCCGGCGTAGCGACCGGCCCGCAGCCCAGCCTCAGGTGTGCAGCTCTGAGGTGTGCGGCGCAGCCTCAGGTGTTGGGACGCTTGCCGTGGTTGGCGGCGTTCTTCTTCCGGCCACGCTTCTTGCGGCCTTTCTTGGACATGGTGCCTCGTCTCTGGAGTGTCGATCTATCTGCCTTGGTGATCTGGGGTGGCCCCAATGCGGTCGGCCGTGGTGCGAGTGTGCCACGGCGCGCTATGGCTGCGCGCAGGAGTGGGTAGATCACCGTGGTTGGATACAGGTCACAGCGTCGAGGAGGGCGATTCATGACCGAGGAGATCCGGGCCGAGATGGTGGCTAACGTGTGGAAGATCGTGGTCGCCGAGGGCGACGTGGTCTGTGACGGCGACACGTTGGTGATCCTTGAGTCGATGAAGATGGAGATCCCAGTCCTGTCCGAGGTGGAAGGAACTGTCGCGAAGTTAGCTGTCTCGGAAGGCGACGTCGTGCAGCAGGGTGACCTGATCGCCGTGGTTGAGTAACGTCAGGGAGCGGATGAGATCTCCGCGGCGAGGTGGTGAGCCGCAATATCGACGTTGAGTGAGTTGCTCGGTCGGCACACCCAGTTGCCCGGCGCGGCGGTCGGTCACCTGCAGCGGATCGTCGCTGAGTGGCAGTTGCTTGCTGACCTGGCCTTCGCCGATCTACTGATGTGGGTGCCGTTGCATGTCGCTGGGCCGCCGGAGGGGTTCCTGTGCGTGGCCCATGTCCGGCCCACCACCGGTCCTACTGTCCATCCCGACGACGTGGTTGGCGCCCGTGCCGCTGATAACGAGCGCGTGCGGCTACAGCAAGCGTTGCTGCACGGCGGCATCCTGCGTGAAGAGCAGCCCAGCTGGCTGCTCGGCGTTCCGGTGCGTCGCGAGGTAGTGCCGGTTCGGCTGGGGGAGCGGTCGATCGCAGTGCTGGGACGGGAGGCGAACCTGGCGGTACCTCGGGTGCCCAGCCCGCTGGAGATCGCCTACCTGGGGATCGCCACGGACCTGTGTCAGATGCTGGCCGATGGCACGTTTCCGGACGCCGACACCACCCCGGACCGGCATGGCGGTCCCCGAGCGGGGGACGGCTTGCTCCGGCTTGACCCCCACGGGATCGTCATTTACGCGAGCCCCAATGCACTGTCTGCCTATCACCGGATGGGACATGCCGCTGAGCTGCGGGGTGAGCAGCTCGCCCCGTTGACTCGTAAGCTGATCTCCGACCCGTTCGACGCCGCGGAGGTTGCCCAGCGGATTCGTAGCGCGATCCAGGGGAGCCCGAGCGCCCGCATCGAAGCCGATGCGGCCGGTGCCACCATGTTGTTCCGCACGCTGCCGTTGCGACCGCGCGGCGAGCCGGCCGGAGCGCTGGTGCTGGTCCGCGACGTGACCGAGCTGCGCAGCCGCGATCGCGCTCTGTTGTCCAAGGACGCCACCATCAGGGAGATCCACCACCGCGTGAAGAACAACCTGCAAACGGTGGCGGCGCTGCTGCGCTTGCAATCTCGGCGCACGGCGAACGTCGAGGCTCGTCAGGCGCTGCAAGAATCGGTGCGCCGGGTGGCCTCCATCGCCATGGTGCACGAGACGCTGTCGATTTCCCTCGATGAACGGGTAGATCTCGACGAGGTCGTGGACAAGGTGCTCGCCATGGTCGCCGAGGTGTCAGGGGAGGAGAGCCGGGTCGTCGTGCGGAGGGAGGGCGCCTTTGGGGTGCTGGCTGCGGAGCTCGCCACGCCGCTGGTGATGGTGCTCACCGAACTGGTGCAGAACGCCTTGGAGCACGCGTTTGATCCTGGCCGAGGCGGCGAGGTGGTGCTCCGCGCCAAGCGATCTGCTGGATCGCTTGAGGTGACCGTTTCCGATGACGGCCGTGGGCTTCCGCCAGATTTCTCGCTTGCCCAAGCCGAGCGGTTGGGTTTGCAGATCGTGCGCACTCTTGTGGGTTCTGAGCTACGGGGATCCCTGGACCTGCAGCGCCGGCAGCCCTGCGGCACCGTGGCAGTGCTGAGTTTGCCGCTGACGATCCGGCGTTGAATGATGCGCCGTCGATCAATGACGAGAGGCTTGGCACCGACTCGGTGCCAAGCCTCTCGTTGATGTGCTAATTACGCGGATCAGACGCCGTTACGGGCCCCGGTCCGAGCATTGCGCCGCTTCAAGGCGCGTCGCTCGTCCTCGCTCATACCGCCCCACACGCCAGCATCCTGTCCGGAGGCGAGTGCCCAGCTAAGGCACTCAGCATTAACCGGGCAGCGGCGGCAGACGGACTTCGCTTCGGTGATCTGCAGTAGAGCGGGGCCGCTGGTTCCCACAGGGAAGAACAGCTCGGGGTCCTCGTCTCGGCAGGCCGCGTG
>CAXUFG010000186.1:0-6804 GCA_964250265.1 uncultured Pseudonocardiaceae bacterium
GGTAAGCTAGACACACATGGGTTGCGCGGGGGGGCGCGTTCAACCCTGGGGCGCCCCCCCGCTCCACCGTGTTCTGGGGACAGATCTGCTAGCCGCTCAGCGGGAAGACCAGGACCGCGGGCGCGTCGGGTCAATCGGTTGCGGCAAATCGAAGATGTAGCCGAAGTTGCGGACTGTTCGGATCCGAGTCGGATTGTCCGCGTCACTCTCGATCTTCGTGCGCAGCCGGCGGATGTGTACTTCGAGGTAGTTGCGGGCATTCGTCCGATCCGGGCCCCATGCGTTTTCCAGCAACTCGCGCCGGGTGAGGACTCTGCCAGCATTGTCCATCAGCTCCCGGAGAATCATGAACTCCCTTGTGCGGCAGGGGGACCGGTTCACCGCGGACGATGAGCCGGTGCCCATCGAGCTGCAGCTCTATGTCACCGATTCTCAGTATCCGCAGCCGCCCGCGGGTCTGCGGATCGACTGGCTGGTAATGGCTTGCCCCCGGTGTGCTCGTGGGGGTCACGCCCTCCTTCCATCCTGACGGGGACTGCGGAGCGCTGAAGTGCGCCAGCGGGGAGGTTGTGTCCGAGTCGGCGGGCATGTGGTCTTCGATCGCCTTAACTACATACTGCTACGAATAACCACCTGTATGGATGATACCAGTTGCCTCTATAGTGCAATTGCAAGCGTCATGTAGCCGATCTGCCGGATTGTGGCTGCCATCGACCCGGTCAGCATCATGTGATGGGGTGCAGTAGGCCGTTCGGGAAGCCCGAGCTGGCCATCGGCTTGCGGTGGCTGCCGGAAGCGACCGCACGGTCCGATGCAGCATGATCACCCGATTGCAGTCCTGGCGGCACGGCACCACGACCGCATTCAGCAGGCTGAGCGGGGCTAACCAGCCTGGTTTTGCCCCGCTCAGCCCGCTGAATGCGCCTCGCTACTCGCGGGAGTGTTCCCGGTCGGTGCGCGATCGAGCTGTGAGGCCAGGAGTGCGGCGTAGGTGCCGCCGGTGGCGACTAGCTCGTCGTGGGTGCCGATCTCGGCGACGCGGCCGTCGTCGAGTACGACTATCCGGTCGGCGGCGCGGATGGTGGACAGGCGGTGGGCGATCACCAGTGTGGTGCGCCCCTCGCGCGCCCGCGCCATAGCGGCGGCGACTTCGCGTTCGCTGGCGGCGTCGAGGTTGGAGACAGCCTCGTCCATGATGAGGATCGGGGCGTCTTTGAGCAGCGCGCGGGCGACCGCGATGCGCTGGCGCTGGCCGCCGGACATGCGCGCGCCCAGCTCGCCGGCGACGGTGTCGTAGCCATCGGGCAGGTGGGAGATGAACTCGTCGGCCAGCGCGCCGCGTGCGGCCTCTTTGACCTGCGCGTCGGTGGCGTCGGGGCGTCCGATGCGGATGTTCTCGCGCAGCGAGATGTTGAACAAAAAGGCGTCCTGGGGCACCAGGGTCAGCAGCCGGCGCAGCTCTTCCTGCGGGAACTCCCGCACGTCGTGGCCGCCGATGGTAATGGCACCCGTGTCGACGTCCCACAGGCGCAACACGAGGTTGGCGCAGGTCGACTTGCCGGCCCCGGAGTGGCCGACGAGCGCGACGGTCTCGCCGGGCGCGACCTCGAAGCTGACCTCGTCTACAGCGGCGCGCAGGGCCGGGCCGTAGCGGAAGCTCACCGTGTCGAAGCGGATCCGCGGTTCGATCGGCCCGGGTGGTGAGGCGTCGACGAGGTCGCTCACCGGTGCGGGCGCGCAGGATCGTCGTGATCCGGTCCGCCGCGGCCACCACGAGGCTGAGGTCGCGAGCCACGTCGGTGACCTTGAGCACCGGCAGCAGGGACACGGCGGCGATCACCACTGCGACGGGGAACCAGGACCGCTCCAGCGATCCCGCGGTCACGAGTGCGGCGCCGGTGGCGAGCACGGCGAGCACGCCCGCGACGGTGATCGTGTCGGTCGCCGCGAGCTCCAGCCCGGAGCGGCGGCCGTGCGCGACCTTGCTGGCGCGCAGCGTCGCGCCGCGGGTGCGCAGCAGGGCCAGCCGCCGCGGTTGGCCGCCGAAGGACACGAGCTCGCGCAGGCCCTGGAAGGTGTCGACGACCTCGGCGCTGATGTCTCCCAGCGCCTCGCGCAGCTCGCGCCCTTGGGCCTCGGCGCGGCGTCGCAGCCAGGAGGGCACGATCGCCAGCAGGATCAGGAACGGCACGAAGGCCAGCGCGGGCCGACGCGCTCGCCCCGGTCGCCGCCTGGGCGACCAGCCACGCACCGGTGCCGGCGGAGGCGAGCAGCAGCAGCTGGTGTCCCGCGCCGGTGGCGATCGCCGCGAAGATCAGCCCGCGGTGCGGCCCGAGCAGGTACATCATCGAGCGCAGCCGGACCCGCATTGGTGCACGGGCGGCGGGCGCGAGCGGCTCGGCAATGGCGGTCATCGTCGGCCCCCGCCCGCCTGCGCGGCGACGAGATCGGCGTAGGCGCCGTGGCGCTGGAGCAGGTTGTGGTGGGCGTCGGCCTCCAGCACCCGGCCGCGGTCCAGCACGACGATCCGGTCGGCGTCGCGCACCGTCGAGAGGCGATGCGCGATGACCAGGGTGGTGCGCCCGCGGGTCAGCTCGTCCAGCGCGCGCTGGATCTCGGCCTCGTTGGCGGCGTCGACGCTGGAGGTCGGCTCGTCGAGCACCAGGATCGGCGCGTCCTTGAGCAGCGCGCGAGCGATCGCGATCCGCTGGCGCTCCCCGCCGGAGAGCTTCAGTCCCCGCTCGCCGATGACCGTGTCATAGCCGTCGGGAAGTGCGCGGATGAACTCATGCGCGCGCGCCGCGCGCGCCGCTGCCTCCAGCTGCTCGACGCTGGCCTCGGTGCGCCCCAACAGCAGGTTGTCCCGCACCGACCCGTGGAACAGGTAGGTGTCCTGGGCGACGACGCCGACCAGACCGCGCAGCTCGGCTAAAGCGAGCTCGCGGGTGTCACGTTCGCCGATGAGGATCCGGCCCTGCTCGAACTCGAAAAAGCGCAACAGCAGCGAGACGATCGTCGTCTTGCCCGCACCCGAGCGCCCGACCAGCGCGACGCGCTCGCCGGGGGCCACGCTCAACGAGAACCCATCCAGCGCGCGCTCAGAGCGCTCGGCGTAGCCGAAGCTGATGTCCTCGAAGCGCAGACCCGGCGGGTGCGCGATCGAGGTCACCGGCGCGGGGGCGGCGGGCTCGCCGACCTCGGGTTCGGTGTCCATCAGCGCGAAGATCGACCGGCTGGAGGGCAGCGAGTTGTAGCTCTGGTGGTAGGCGGTCTGCAGGTCGTGCAGCGGCCGGAAACTCTCGCGGGAGAGCAGCAGGATGGTGAACAGCTCGACGGTGGTGATGACCCCGCCGGCGCGGTGCAGCGCCCCGAGCCCGACCGCCGCCGCGGTGCCGATCGGGATCGCCAGCTCGGCGACCCCCGCCGACAGGCACCAGGCGACCATGACGCGGATCGAGTCGCGGCAGAAGGCCTCCGCACGATCGTGCAGCTCTTTGCCACGGCGGCGGCTGGCGTTGAACGCCTTGAGCGTGGCCATGCCCTGCACCGCGTCCAGGTTCTCGGCGTACAGGCCGCGGTAGGCCGCCGTCCAGGCATCAGCGCGGCGCTTCATCAGCCGCGACCCGACCACCGCCGCCACCGGCGCGGCCAGCGCGCAGACCAGGATGATCACACCGACCAGCGGATCGAGCACGATCACGTAGGCGGTGACCCCGACGGCGCCGATGATCGACGCGGCGATCTGCGGCAGGAAACGCCCGACGAGCGGGTCCAGGTGCTCCACGGAGTCGACCGTGGTCGATTGCATGCTGCCGCTGCGGGTGCGCTGCAGCGCACCGGGGCCGAGCTCGAAGAGCTTCGCGGTCAGGCGTTCGCGTACCGCGGCCTTGACCGTGCCGGAGATGTCCGGCGCGCGGGCCTCCCGGGTGGCCAGCAGCCACGCCCGCCCGGCCTCCAGCAGCGCGATCGCCACGAGCTGGGTGAGGATCGAGCCGACGGCGCCGCCGCCCGCGAAGACCTCCGCCAGCACCCGCGCGATCAGGATGCCCTGCGCCAGGTAGGTGACCGTGATCAACAGGCCGATCACGACCAGACCCGCCAGCGGCCACCGGGCCTCCGGCGCCATCGCCAGCAGTCTCTGGATCAGCTTTCGCATGCCAATCTCCCCGGTCCCGACACCACCCGCGTCCGCGCCTGCTCCGACCGCCTACAGACCATGACTGTGCGACGACCCCGCCGTTACCACTAACGGGTGACATTAGTGCTCGTCTAGGTTAATTGCAATCTTTTGGTAGTAGCCACTGGCCACTGACAGGCTGCACTGCTCGGCATTTCAGTGCGGCGAGTCCTAGCGCGATCGTTTCGAGCCCGTCGCGGGTGATCTCTGCCGGTTCTAGCAGGTCCCGCACGGTCGCATCCGTCCGCGCGGGGCGACCGATGTTGCCGATCCGGCTCAATTCGTATATACCGACTAGCCGCATGTGTCTATACTTCGGCCATGGCCAAGACCATGGTCGACATCGACCCGGCCCTGCTCGCTGCGGCTCGCGCCGAACTGGGTGCCAGCACGAATAAGGAGACGGTCAATCGGGCGCTCGCCGAGATCGTCGCCATGGCGGCGCGGCGGCGCCTGGTTGCGCAGCTCCGCAGCGGTGACGGTCTCGACCTGTCCGATCCTGACGGAGGTCGCAGCGAGGGCTGGCGGTGAGCGCCCGGTACCTGGCCGACACCAGCGTTCTGGCTCGCATGCCCAAGCCGGCCGTCGCGGGCGTCGTCGAACCCCTGATCCTCTACGGAACGGTCGCCGTCAGCGCCGTTGTACTGCTGGAGCTGCTGCGCTTCACCCGCAGCCCGGCCGACCATCAGCGGCTGGCCACCAACCTCGCCGGCCTACCCCGCGTGAGCACGACCGAGGACGTGTGCCAGCGGGCCCTCGACGTCCAGCGCGAGCTCGCCGCGCGCAGTGAGCACCGCGGGGTGAAGGTGCCCGATCTGCTGATCGCCGCTGCCGCGGAGGCCGCCGGCCTGACCGTTCTGCACTACGACGCCGACTACGACCGGATCGCAGCGGTCACCGACCAGGGCGCCCTGTGGGTGGTCCCCCGCGGTTCGGTCGACTGATCCGCCGCACTGTGTCGGGAAACCATAAAACGGTTGACCTCGACACCGGATCCACGCAGCTCAGGGCCCAGTTCCAGCGTTCAGCCAGTTCTCGTGCTCCGAGCTGCGAAGCTTTGTGGCTCGTGACGGCAGCAGACTCCCGAAGAATTGCATCAGGACGACCGCTTCGTCGTTTCGTTCCCGGGGTTCGCGGTGGTGCGGGATGCGTTGGCCGGAGAACAGGAACGGGACGCTGCTGATCTCAAACGGGATGCCTCCTCCGGGCAGTCCGCCGGTGTCCTGCGCCAGGCCTTGGATCTCCGCCAAGGGCGAGTCCGCCAGGTCCAGGTGGCAGTGCAGGGGCTCGACCGGGCCGCTGAGCAGGGTCAGCAGCACGAGCTCGCAGCCGTAGGGGTCGGTGTGGACTCCCATCGAGTCCCCGGAGCGGTGGTAGAGGTAGTTGGCTCCGGTCGGCGCGACGATCGCGCCGGTCTGTGCCCGGATCAGCCGTGAGAGGGATCCGGTCCAGTGCACGTCGTGCAGCAGGGGCCCGGAGCGGGCGAAGCAATACCGGGCGCCGCTGCTGACGGCGCCTCGCCTGCCGACGCTGGAGGTCTCGGACTGCCACTGCTTCGCCTGCCCTCGTTGCTCGAAGGCCTCCTCGCGAAGCGCGTCGCGGGTGGACCCATCGAGAGCGGACGGCAGCCGGATGTGGACGCAGCCCAGGTCGGGTGCGCTCGTGCGGTAGTCGTGCTCAAGCCGCGGCCACCCCCACAGGTCGGCCTCGCCGCAGGGAAAGATCACCTCGTAGAGATCTCGGATCTCCTGACCCGGCGGATGCTCGCAGGGCGTCGACGGCGGAGCCAGCGTGTCCGGGCTGAGGTCGGTGCCGGCCACCAGCGATGCGCGGTCCGCGGCGAACTTCGATCGATCGGCGGCGTGCATGCGCCAATATCTATCGAGCATCGGCGGCGCTGGGATGTTCCACTGCGGATAGGCCAGACGCAGCAGCAGGAAACGGCGGTACTCCATGCTGGTTTGGGTGGCGACGTAGTAGGACGCGTCGGCGTCAACGCCGCGCGCGAACACCTCCTGCGCGTCGGACAGGTCCAGCCAGGCCACCCGTTCTAAAAGGTCATCGCCGATGGCTGGTCCTGCGGGCACATCGATGGTGGCCGCCTCGTCGGGGCCCATAGCGCTCATGTCAGAAGGTCTCCGCCTCGCCGGCTGTCGCATGGTTCTTCCCCGCTCATATCGGTGGGTCTACTGGTGAGCCTCGGAGGGGCAGGAAGGAGATCTGCGTAACTTTGCGCTAATACGACGGTTTCAGCCTCGCGGTCCAGTGGTGCGCGGTGGTGCGGAATACGCTGGCCGGAGAATAAGAACGGCACGGTGTCGATATCGAACGACGTCCCACCCTCGGGCAGCCCGTCCGTCGCCTCGGCCAGGTTCTGGATCTCAGCCAACGGCGTATCCACCAGGTGTAGGTGAAGGTCGAGCTGTTCGACTGAGCCGCTCAGCAGCGTCAGCAGGGTGAGTTCATTGCCGTATTGGTCGGTGTGGATTCCGATGAACCCACCCGAACCGCAATAGAGATAGCCCACCGCGCACGGCGCGACGATCGCACCGGTCTGTTCTGCGATCAGCCGTGGAATGGTGCTGTCCCAGTGCAGGTTCCGCAACAAGGGGCCGGGAGACGCATGA
>CAXUFG010000186.1:6904-10526 GCA_964250265.1 uncultured Pseudonocardiaceae bacterium
GATCCCAGATTTCAGGGCCGACTGCCCGCGCGGAGTGCCGCGGGGGCGGAACGAGCTCGTCCGGGCTCACCTCGGTGCCCCACGTCAGCGATTCGCAATCCACCACGAACCTTGGTTGATCGGCTGCGTGGAGTCGCCAATAACTGTCGATCAGCGGCGGAGCGGGAACATCCAGCTCGGGATAGGCCAGGCGCAGCAGCAGGAACCGGCGGTACTCGAGGCTGACCCTTGGCGGGCTCACCGCCGGGCTCGCGCGTTGCTCGTCCGGCATCGCGCTGACATCATCGCTTCCGTCAGCCTGGTACTGCTCCTCGCCTGGGGCGTCGCCTACACCCTGGTCATCGCGAACGGGATCACGCTGCGTCAGCAGCTCACACTCAACCGGCTGCAGGGCAGGGTCAACGTCACCGCGCGCATGATCGCAGCCGGCGGCGTGCCCCCTCGGTGCCGCCGTCGGCGGCTTCCTCGCCGACCAGATCAACTATTTCAGCTGCGGTGCTCCTGATGACGCTCTGCGTCCCCGCTAGCACTGCCTACGCCTGGTCCTCGACCGTGGACCACGGTGCAGCGCTGCGCATCTGGCTAGGGTCGAGGTGCTTGCTCCACACGAAAAGGGTGACGATCCGGGATGAGACTGAAGATCGGGTACAAGGCATCAGCAGAGCAGTTCGGCCCACGAGAGCTGGTGGAGTTCGCTGTCCAGGCCGAGGATCTGGGCCTGGACAGCGTGCTGATCAGCGATCATTTCCAGCCGTGGCGCCACCGGGGCGGGCACGCCCCATTCTCGCTGTGCTGGCTCAGCGCGGTCGGGGAGCGCACCTCCCGGATCATGCTGGGGACGAGCGTGATGACCGCGACCTTCCGCTACAACCCAGCGGTGGTGGCGCAGGCCTTCGGCACGCTCGGCTGCCTCTACCCCGGACGAATCATCCTGGGTACCGGCACGGGTGAGGCACTCAACGAGGTCGCCGTGTCGCGCCTGGAGTGGCCGGCGTTCAAGGAACGGTTCGCCCGGCTGCGAGAGGCCGTGACGCTGATGCGCCAGCTGTGGCGCGACGAGCGCGTCACGTTCGAGGGCGAGTATTACCAGACCACGAACGCCACGGTCTATGACCGGCCCGCGGAAGGGATTCCGGTTTACATCGCTGCCGGTGGTCCGGTGGTGGCGAGGTACGCGGGGCGCTCCGGTGATGGGTTGATCTGCACCTTCGGCAAGGGCATGGGGCTCTACACCGACAAGCTGATTCCCGCCGTGGAGCAGGGCCTTGCCGAGTCCGGCCGCGCGCCTGGGGACATCGAGCGGATGATCGAGATCAAGCTGTCGTTCGACCCGGAGCCCGCACGGGCGCTGGAGAACACCCGGTTCTGGGCGCCGCTGGCGTTGTCAGCGGCGCAGAAGCACGGCCTGGAGGATCCGATGGCGATGGAGGCGGCCGGCGATGCGCTGCCCCTCGAGCAGGTCGCCAGCCGCTGGATCGTCAGCTCAGACCCGGACGAGACCGTCGCGGCGATCAAGCCCTATCTCGATGCCGGATTCGACCACCTGGTGTTCCACGGTCCGGGCCACGACCAGAGCCGGTTCCTCACCAGCTTTGCCCAACAGGTCCTGCCCCGGTTACGGCGGGTGCCGTGATCGCCCGCGAACGGCGCGTGCACCGGGGTGTTCGGGCCTGGACCATCACCTGCCGAACCGGCCGTCCCGACCACCTAGCCCGGTCTGCGGCTGGCTGTCCACAAATTATGCGTCATTGCTGCTTCTGCCTGCCGGCCGACCGCGAGCAGAAACTGATCGAGCGAGCACCCGACCACCGGATCATCCCCGCCGCAGGTACTGCTCCAACGCCTCGCGGGCCAAGGCCGAGACGGTCTTGCCCTCCCGTTCGGCGGCGTCCACAGCCTGCCGGTGCAGCTGATCGGGGACGCGGAAGGTCACCTGTGGGGGTCACACCGGTTCGATCACGATGTGCGGGTAGGGGGCGCTGAGTAGTTCGAGGTCGGGTTCATCGCCGGTGACGAGGACGCCTCCACCGGCCTCCACGGCGAGCGCGACAACGTGTGCGTCGACGATCATGGTCGAACCCGCGCCGGCGGCGGCGAGCACCCCACCGACGATTCGCGCGAGACGGCGGTCGGTGTCCCGGCTCTCAAGCGAACCACGCTCACGTGCCAGGCAGGCATCGATGAGCTGGTTTCGCCCTCGACCGCGGTAGAGCTCGGCGAGCACCAGCGACGGCACGAACACCTCGCGCCCCAGCAGCCGAGCTCGACGCAGGATCCGCCGAACCTTCTGCTTGCGGATCGAGTCCGGACCCGCTAGGGCGTTCAATGCCTCCGCATCGAGCGCCACGATCACGCGGCGCCGCCGAGCAGCCGATCCAGGCGCGCGTCCTCGGCAGGATCCTCAGGCAGTGGGCCGTCCTGTTCGTCGATCCCATCGAGCAGCGCATCCAGCCGCTCACCCCGCTGGCGCCGCTCCAGCAGCTCCCATCCCGCGAGGTTCAACTGGGACGAGACGTTCCCCGCCTGATCGAGGGCGTCCGCAAGGTCCTCGTCGATCGTAATCGTGACCTTCCTCTTGCCTGCCATAGCTTCATCCTACCAACATATGGCCTCCGGAGCCGCGCCTGCGGCAGTCTCATGTCGAGTGGTCGAGTTGTCCGCCCGTCGCGATTGTCGCCATCGATTTTCGTGGTCGCCCGCCAGACCGGCGCGGTGGTCGGGCAGTGCCAGCGCGTGGCGGCCGCCCGGGCGCTCATCGCTCGTACCGCGCGATCTATGGAACGCACCCCTCGATGAGGAACAGCGGATACACCGGTTTCACCAACCGAGCGGGGAGGCTTCTCCGCCTGGCCTCGGCCGGCCTGCCTGCCCGCTCCGGCGACGATCCCGTGGCACGGCGGGCACGCGTCACAGGCGAGACGCTGCTTGAGGTCCGCGCGTTGCGGGTGGAGTACCCGCAACGGGGCCGGCGGCGCAGCGTGCTCGCGGTCGAGGGCGTCGACCTCGACCTGCGCGCCGGCGAGGCACTCGGCATCGTCGGCAACTCCGGCTGCGGCAAGTCCAGCCTGGCCAGGGCGCTGGTCGGGTTGGAGCCCCGGGCCAGCGGATCGGTCCGGCTGGGCGGGCACCCGATCCGGCCCAGGGACGGGCGGGCCCAGCTGGTGTTCCAGGATCCCACCACGGCGCTGGACCGGCGCCAGACCATTGGCGCGGCGGTGTCCGAGGCGCTGCGGCTCTCGGGTGTGGCCAGTACCGAGATCCCGGCGCGGACCCACGCCCTGATGGAGCGCGTCGGCCTGTCGCCCGAGCACGCCACCCGCCGGCCGTGGCAGCTCTCCGGTGGGGAGCGGCAGCGGGCGGTGATCGCCCGTAGCCTGGCCGGCAGCCCCGAGCTGCTGGTCCTCGATGAGCCGGTCAGCTCGCTGGACGCGGTGCGGCGCCTGGAGATCGTCCGGGTGCTGGCCTCGTTGCGCGATGACGGGCTGGCGCTGGTGCTGATCTCGCACGATCTCGGCGTCGTGGAGCGGCTGGTCGACCGGGTCCTGGTGATGCACGACGGGCGGGTGGTCGAGGTGCTGTCCCCCGAACGCCCGGACGACCCAGCCCACCACCCCGCGGCCCG
>CAXUFG010000187.1:0-10521 GCA_964250265.1 uncultured Pseudonocardiaceae bacterium
CTCGATCCTGGCCACCCTGCGCAATCTGGCTCGGGCATGGAAACGTCGGCCATTCGGAATCGTGCAGGTGTGCAACCCCCCGGACGTGCTCTGGGTCGCCGTCGCTCCTTTCATGTTGGTATTCGGCGTCAAGATGATTTTTGACCAGCACGACGTGTGTCCTGAACTTTACCGGTCTCGATTCCCCCAGCCCTCCCCGGCTATCCATCGGGCGCTGCTGCTGACCGAACGGATGACGTACCTGCTTTCCCGGCACGTCATCGCGACCAACGGCTCGTATCGCGAACTCGCGCTCCGGCGGGGCCGTAAACGGGAGACCGATGTCACCGTCGTTCGGACGGGTCCAGATCCGGACCGGATGCGCCGTCAGGAGCCTGATCCCAGCCTGCGCCGGGGGCACCGGTACCTGCTGGCCTATCTCGGGGTGATGGGGCCGCAGGACGGGGTCGACCTGGCGATACGTGCGATGCACCACATCGTCCACAACTGCGGCCGGCCCGACGTAGCCCTTACCCTGATCGGTGACGGCGACGCCGGCCAGGACCTCCGCCGGCTGGCCGCCGAACTCCGGCTGGACGGCCACGTCGAGTTCACCGGGCGGGCGCCCGATGCATTGGTCGCGCGAATCCTCTCTACCGCTGACATCGGCCTGTCCCCAGACCCGAAGAATCCGCTCAACGACGTTTCCACGATGAACAAGACCATGGAGTACATGTCGTTCGAGCTCCCGGTCGTGGCCTTTGATCTCATTGAGACACGGGTGTCGGCCGGGGAAGCGGCCATTTATGCCGAGCCGAACCTGATCGAGCATTACGCCAGCGCGATCCTCGACCTGCTCGAGGACGAGACCAGACGCAAGAACATGGGCGCGGCCGGCCGTCGCCGTATCGAGGAGCATCTGGCATGGCGACATCAGATACCCCAGTACATCGGAGTCTACGACCGTCTCTCCAGAGGCTGAAAGGGTATCGGACGCGATATGTGCGGCATTGCTGGTACCTTTCATTGGCCTGATGGCGACGTGCTGACCGACCTTCTCACCGCGGCGATCGCCCACCGCGGGCCGGATGGCACGGGCCGATATGCGCATACAGCGGGTAGCGGTGACGTGCACCTTGGGCACCGCCGGCTGTCGATCATCGACCTGTCGCCGACGGGGGCGCAGCCGATGGTCCGTGACGGTCTGGCGCTGGTCTATAACGGCGAGCTCTACAACTACCGGGAGCTGCGGCGGGAACTGGAATCCGCGGGTGTCCACTTCCGCGGGTCCTCCGACACCGAGGTACTCCTTGAGGCGTGGCGCCGCTGGGGCCCGAAGTGCCTGCCACGGCTGCGGGGCATGTTCGCCTTCGCCGTGTTCGACGAGCGGACCGGTGAGTTGGTGCTGGCGCGTGACCAGCTGGGTATCAAACCGCTGTTCTTCCTGCGGCGAGGCGGGGCCGTGGTGTTCTCCTCGGAGCTCAAGGCCCTGGCAGCGACCCTCGGACCGGCTCTGCGTATCGACGACTCGGCGTTGGTGGCCTCGTTGCTCTACTACTGGGTTCCGGAGCGCCGGTGTGCCTTCCGCGAGGTGGCGAAGCTCCCGCCCGGCACCTGGTTGCGGTGCCGGCCCGACGGGCGTGCCGAGCACGGCCGCTATTGGTCGGTCCGGGACGTGGCCGAGGAAGCGGCCGCGGGCGAGCCGGTGCCCGACCTCGACGCCGTCATCGCAGACTCGACCCGCCGGCACCTGCTCGCGGACGTCCCCGTCGCGACGTTCCTCTCCGGCGGGCTGGACTCGAGT
Source organism: uncultured Pseudonocardiaceae bacterium (assembly GCA_964250265.1). Taxonomy (GTDB): domain Bacteria; phylum Actinomycetota; class Actinomycetes; order Mycobacteriales; family Pseudonocardiaceae. The sequence goes on from CAXUFG010000187.1 coordinate 1,784, forward strand.
TACCTCACCGCGCTGGCCGCCCGCGACCAGGAGATGTCGGCATACACCATCGGGTTCCGGCCGCAGGACACCCGATGGGAATCGATGCCCGATGACCTGCGGTACGCCCGCCAGGTCGCCGAGCGCTTCGGCGTGAAACTCGAGGAAATCGAGATCGCACCCCAGATCCTCGAGCTGCTCCCGCGCATCGTCCACCACCTCGACGAGCCGATCGGTGACCCGGCGGCGATCAACACCTTTCTCATTTGTGCGGCGGCCCGGGAGGCCGGCATCAAGGTGCTGCTCTCGGGTATGGGCGCCGACGAGCTGTTCGGTGGCTATCGCAAGCACCTGGCGAACGTTCTCGCCCTGCGCTATCGGGCGGCGCCTGCGCTGGTCAGGAAGCCGGTGTTCGCGGCGGTCTGCCGGCTGCCGGTAGCGACCTCCCGGCGCGGGTACCGGTCGGTGCGGTTCGCCAAGCGGTTTCTTTCGTTCGCCGAGCTGCCGGAAGAGGCCGCCTTCCGCCGCAGCTACACGATGTACGACCGGCTCGAGCTGCTGGACCTGGTGAACCCGGACCTTTCCGACGTCGTCGACGATGTGCTCGCCGAGCACGCTCAGGTGTATTCCGACCAGGCGCTCGGTGACTTCGTCAACCGGATGTGCCTGGCCGATGCGCGGATGTTCCTGCCGGGCCTGAACCTCGCCTATACCGACCGGGCGAGCATGGCCGCCTCCACCGAGGTGCGGGTGCCCTTCGTCGACGTGGAAGTGGTCAAGGCGGCCTTCAGCATTCCGGGGCAGCGCAAGGTGGTGGGCCGCAAGGGCAAGGTCGCACTCAAGGACGCGGCCAGCTCGATCCTCCCCAAGGAGATCGTGCACCGGCCGAAGGGTCTGTTCAGCGCCCCACTGCGGGCGTGGATGAGCCGCGACCTGGCCCCGATGGTGGCGGAGGTCGTGAACGACGGGTTGCTCGTGTCTTCCGGGTTCCTGCGACGGGACGCCCTGCAGCGTCTGGTCGCGGAGGACTCGTCCGGTCAGCAGGACCGCGCCAAGCACCTGTGGCACGTGTTGACCTTGGAGCACTGGTACCGGCAGGCGAAGGAGGCCGGGGTCACATGATGCAGGTCGTGCAGAACTACAAGACCGGCGAGCTGGCGTTGCTGGACGTGCCGGTACCGATGTGCCGGCCAGGCGGTGTCCTCGTCCGGACCTCCTACTCGTTGATCTCCACCGGCACCGAGATGATGAAGGTGGGAGAGGCGAGCAAGTCGCTGCTGGGCAAGGCTCGCGCGCGGCCGGATCAGCTCGCGAAGGTCCTGCAGAGCGCCGCGAGCGCCGGGCCGGTGGCCACCTATCACAAGGTCATGAACCGGCTCGACTCCTACACTCCGCTGGGCTACTCATTGTGTGGAGTGGTCGAGCAGGTCGGCACCGGGGTGCACGACGTCACCGTTGGCGACCTGGTCGCGTGCGCCGGTAATGAGCACGCGCTGCACAGTGAGATCAACTGGGTCCCCACGAACCTCTACAGCCGGGTGCCTGACGGCGTCGCGGCCCAGCACGCGGCGTTCGGCACGGTCGGGGCGATCGCGCTGCAGGGCGTGCGTCGCGGCGAGCCCGCGGTGGGCGACGTCGCGCTCGCCATCGGCCTCGGACTTGTCGGCCAACTCGTCGCGCAGCTGCTGGCCGCATCAGGCGTCCGGGTCATCGGCGTTGACCCGGTGCCGCAGCGCTGCCGGCTCGCTGAGCAACTCGGGGCTGACATCTGCGGCGGCCCCGGCTCGGAGTTGGTTGACAATGCCGTCGACAAGCTGACCGATGGTCACGGCGTGGACCAGGTGTACCTGGCGGCCGGCGGCGACAGCAACGATCCCGTCGAGCTCGCCGCGCGACTAAGCCGGGACCGAGGCACCGTGGTGGACATCGGCAAGTGCAGCCTGGACCTGCCGTGGAACGCCTACTACGAGAAAGAGCTGGACGTCCGCTTCTCGCGTTCCTACGGCCCGGGCCGCTACGACCCGGGCTATGAACTCGAAGGCCGCGATTACCCGATCGGCTATGTCCGCTGGACCGAGCGACGCAACCTCGCGTGTTTCCTCGACCTGATGGCCAGAAATCGGGTCAGCGTCGGGCCGCTGATCTCCCATGTCGCCGAATTCTCCGCGGCAGTGCAGACCTACGAGCAGCTCAAGACGGGGGAGCTGAAGGCGGTCGCGGTTCTGTTCCAGTATCCGACCCCTGCTGACGCATCAGGTGTTGATGCCGTTGCGCCAGGCGTTCCCGTCACAACGGTGCAGCCGAGCGCCGCACCTCCCGAAGTCGCGGTCACGCTGAGCTCTGTGCGCCAGCCGCCACCTCGCGGCGGGCCGTTGCGGGTGGCCTTCATCGGGGCCGGCAACTACGCCACGTCCATGTTGCTGCCCCACCTGGTGGGACACGCGGATGTCCGGCTTGCGCAGGTTGTGACAACCTCGGCGCTGTCGGCCTCCAACGCCAAACGCAAGTTCGGATTCACCTCGGCGTCCACCGACGTCATCGCCATGCTCGAGGACCCACACATTGACGTGGTCTTCGTGGCGACCAGGCACAGCTCCCACGCCGAGCTGGTCTGCCAGGCGCTGCGAGCAGGTAAAGCGGTCTTTGTGGAGAAGCCGCTCGCACTCACCGAGACGGAACTGAGCGAGATCCTCCAGACCGTGCAGACAACGGGGAACGACCGGCTACACGTCGGCTTCAACCGCCGGTTCGCGCCCATGCTGATCGAGGCGAGAGCGCGTTTCGGGCGAAGGGTGGGACCGGCCTGTGTCCGGTACCTGATCAACGCCGGGCGGCTGGAGGCGCGTAGCTGGTATGGCCGGCGTGACAGCGAGGGTTCCCGCTTCGAAGGCGAGGGCGGCCATTTCATCGACACCGTGAGCTGGTGGCTTGACGCCGCCCCCTCAACCGTCTTCGCCACCGCGACACCGGGGCAGGCCGACCTGCAGATCGTCCTGGGGTTCAGCGACGGCTCCACCGCTGCCATCACCTATGCGACGACCGGCACACACCGGTTCCCCAAGGAAACCTTTGAGGTCATCGCCGACCGAAAGGTCTTGCGCTTCGACGATTTCCGGCGTGTCTCGCTACACGGTGCGCAACGATGGACCTCCCCCCGGCTGCGCCCCTCCTCCCTGGCGTTGACCCCCGACAAGGGCCAGCGCGCTCAACTTGACGCATTCGTCAGCTCGGTGCGTTCCGGTGATCCCATGCCGGTCGGAGTCAGCTCGCTGGCGGCGACGACCAGGGCGACCCTGGCCGTGCAGCGCAGCCTCGCCACCGGCGTCCCGGTCGAGTGGGCCGCGCGGGCCCTGACCAGCGGCGACCGACCATGATGAGCCCCGGCTGGTATCTGCGGCGCCTGTCCAGGATGACCCCGGACGAGCTGGTCGGGCGGGCCCGAGCCGCAGCGCGGATCCGCCGCTGGCGCACGCTTGTCGATGAACCGGCCACGGTCGGTCGGAGGTGCCTGCCCGCGCGACAGTTCTCGGCGGTGCTGGCAGCGGGCGTCGCGGCGGCGATCCCGGATCCCGCGAAGGCGCGGCTGGTAGTGACCGCCGAGCGACTCATGGAAGGGCACACCGAGTTCTTCGGTGTCGCTCGTGACGACCTGGTCGCCCCCGACTGGGCGTTCGACCCGAAGACCGGCCGGCGCGTTCCGGCCGACGACTACGCCTTCGATATCGACTACCGCAACGAGCAGGTTGTCGGGGACATCAAGCAACTGTGGGAGCTATCCCGCCACCACCACCTCACGGTGCTGGCAGCGGCCTACGCCGTCACTGGAGACGACCGGTACGCCTGCCGGGTGGCCGATCACCTGAAGTCATGGTGGGCGGCGAACCCCCCGCTGCGGGGCGTCCACTGGGTCAGCGGGATCGAGCTCGGCATCCGGCTGCTGTCGTGGGTGTGGGTGCGCCGGCTGCTCGACCCATGGCCAGGCGCGGCAGGTCTGTTCGAGGACAATCCGGAGGCACTGCACAACCTCTACCACCATCAGCGCTGGCTGGCCTCGTTCCCGAGCATCGGTTCCTCGGCGAACAACCACGTCGTGGCCGAAGCGGCCGGGCAGCTCGCGGCAGCCTGTGCCTTTCCGTGGTTCACTGAGTCGGCGCGGTGGCGGACCGATGCCGTGGCCCTACTCGATGAGCAGCTTCAGCTAAACACATTCATTTCAGGTCTCAACCGCGAGCTGGCCACCGACTATCACAGTCTGGTGCTGGAGCTGGGTCTTGCCGCCGCGGTCGAGGCCGACGCCGCAGGGCATCCGATGCCCGACTCGACGTGGCTGGTCCTGCTGCGGATGTGCGACGCGCTGGCGGCCGTGGTCGACGTGGCGCTGCGACCACCCCGGCAGGGTGACGCCGACGACGGGCACGGGCTCGTCCTCGACGGCGAGGGCACCGATCGATGGTCCTCATTGCTGACCACCGGCGACGTTCTGTTCGGGCAGCTGCCCTGGTGGCCGCAGCCAAGCCGCGGTGACGCGCGCACGGTGTGGCTGACCGCGCTCGCCCGGCCGCGCCCAGCTGCCGTGACCCGTCCGCAGAGCCGGCCGGTCCACTTCGCCGACGCTGGGCTCACGATCTTGCGAGTACCGCGCCGCGACCGCTACGGCGAGCTGTGGTGCCGTTGCGACGGCGGCCCACATGGCTTCCTGGCGATTGCGGCGCACGCGCACGCGGACGCCCTCTCCCTGGAAGTCCGACATGACGGGGTGGACGTACTAGCAGATCCAGGTACCTATTGCTATCACGGTCAACCGGAATGGCGTTCCTACTTCCGTTCGACACTGGGTCACAACACGCTGGAGTTGGATGGCCAGGACCAGTCCGGCTCTGGGGGTCCCTTTATGTGGACACGACATGCCCGCAGTCGGGTCCTCGTCACCCACGCGCACCAGGGTGGCATCGCCCGGTGGTGTGCCGAGCATGACGGTTACACCCGCCGCGGCCGACCAGCTGTGCACCGGCGATCGGTCGAGCTGGACAGCGCTAGCCGCGAGTTGCGGCTGTTCGACGAGGTGCTCAGCCCCCGGCGACACCCATGCCGGCTCACCTTCCACCTCGGCCCCCGGATCCGTGCCGACCTGGTGGGGAACGAGGCGCAGCTGAGCTGGACCGGTCGCGGCCGGGAACACGCTGCCGTACTCGTGCTCCCGACCGAGTTGTCATGGACGGCCCACCGTGGCGAGACCAACCCTCCGCTGGGCTGGTACTCCGCCGGGTTCGGGCGCCGGGAACCCGCCCACACCCTGGTTGGGAACGGTCTCGCCGGCGGCACGGCCGCTCCGCTGACGACGCTGCTCCGCTTCAGCTCATGAGGGACTCGGAGGTTGCCGGATGAACGAGAGCGACGTTCAGGAGTTCTGGAATTCACATCCATGCGGGGACCACATCGTGGGCGGGCTGCACGGCGCATTCTCCGCTGATTACGAACGCTTTTTTGCCGCCTATGACGCGTGGCGCTACCGCCAGGAGGCCCACATCCCGTCCTGCCTGGATCGGGTCAACTGGTGCGACCGGAAAGTGTTGGAGATCGGGCTCGGGCAGGGCGCCGAGTCGGAGCAGATCATCCGCCGGGGTGGTCGTTGGTCTGGTCTCGATCTCACGCAGGAGTCGGTCGAGCGAGTCCGCGCACGGTTGGAAATCCGGTCACTGCCTTACGACGATCTCCAGCGAGGCAGTGCCCTGAACATTCCCTGGCCCGACGCGACGTTTGACATTGTTTTCAGCCATGGGGTTCTGCACCACATCCCGGACATCCAGTCGGCCCAGGCGGAGATCCACCGGGTCCTGAAGCCGGGCGGCCCCCTGGTCGCGATGCTCTACTCACGTGCGTCGTTGAACTACCAGCTCAGCATCAGGGTCCTCCGGCGTGCCGCGCTCGGGGCGCTCTACCCACTGCGGCACTTGCGCTACCTCCGTAAGGCCTCGCCGGTACTGCGCCAACATCTGGAGCACGCGCAACGCTTGGGCCTGCGTCGCTACCTTGCCCTGGACAACTTCACCCACCGGAACACCGATGGCCCCTTGAACCCTTATTCACGGGTCTACTCACTTCGGGATGTCGTTGAGGACTTCCCAGACTTCGAGCTGGTCGACTCGTGCAAGCGCTACATGCACGCCCCGCCGCTGCCGGTGCGCAGGCTCCCTGCGCAGCGTTGGCTCGGCTGGCATCTGTGGGTGCATCTGAGGGCGCGACAGAGACTGGGGCGACCAGACTCGCCCTCGATCGTTGGCGGGGTGGGGCGCCGTGAGTGAGGTGCGTCAAGCGCGCGGTACCACCGCGTCGTTGCCGCCGGCCCCGCCCGAGGGTCTCAGGCCCGATGGGCACGGCCCCCCGCGCGTGACCTGGGTGGTGTGGACACTACTGGTTTTCAACACACTGGGCAGCGCGGCCGGCGAGATCATCCCGTTCCCGCGCTCTGTCGCCCAGATAGTCACGATGGGCGCGCTGGTGGGCGCATTCGGGCTCGCTTTACTCGCCAACCGGCGCGTTAGAGTGCGACCGAGTGCGTACCTGCTCCTGCTGAGCCTGCTGGCAGTTGCCAGCATCGCGTCGAGCATCCGGCTGGAGTCGGGCCTCGGGTCGCTGTTCCGCTGCTTCCGGCTGACCGTGTTCGTGTTGACACTGTGGTTGATCTCGCCCTGGTGGCGCGGCGACTTTCGTTTAGCCCGATATCACGTGCTCGCATTGGGCGGCGTCCTCCTCAGCGTGCTGGCCGGCCTCGTCATCTCGCCGGGCGCGGCATTCTCCGGCCCCCAGGGCCGGTTGGTAGGTGCTATTTGGCCGATCCCTGCGCCGCAGGTCGGCCAGTACTGCGCCATCGTGACCGGCCTCGCTGTCATGCTGTGGCTCACGCGGCACATCGACGGTCGCAGCGCCGCTGTCCTCGCCGTGCCAGCGGTTGGTCTCCTGCTGCTCAGCCACACCCGCACCTCGTTGATCGGTCTCGTCGCGGCGCTGGCCCTGGCAGTCCTCTGCCTCGCGTTCACCGAGGGGCGGGCCCGACGGTTTCTTGCCACGGTCAGCGGATTCGGTGTTGCGGTCGCGGTGGTCTTCGGTCAGGTTGTCCAGAACTGGCTGACTCGCGGCCAGGATGCTGAGCAGCTCGCCAACCTCACGGGCCGGCAGAAGGTGTGGGATCAGCTGCTGGCTCAGCAGCGCACCCTCAGCGACCAGGTCTTTGGAGTCGGCCTGACCGACAGGTCATTCCATGGCCTCCCGATCGACAACAGCTGGCTGTCGATCTACAACGACCAGGGCTGGTTGGGCATCGTGATCGTGGCCGCCATCCTCGCCGGACTGCTCGCCACGGCGGCTCTGCGGCCCCCGTCCCCGGCCCGCGCGTGTGCTGTGTTCCTCATCCTGTACTGCCTGGTCGCCTCCTACACCGAGGCCGGACTGGGTGATGCGTCCCCTTACCTGCTGCACCTGGCCGTGGCTGCTTCGCTGCTCGTGCACCGGGACAGCGGGGAGGGGCTGGCCGCAGGGAGCACGGCGTGACTTCCGGTAACAAAAGTCGCGATTACGACGATATTACCAACAGTACGGGGGGCCGCTTCTCTCGATGGGTGATCCCATTGAGGATTGAAGTCCAAGAGGTGGTCGACCTGTGAGTCAACCAGGCGTTCTTCTTGATCGAGATGGCACGATCATCGTCGATCACGGCTACGTTGGATCAGTCGATCGAGTCGAGTTCATCGGAGGTTCGATCGAGGCGATCGCTGCGCTCAACAAGGCTGGCATCCCGGTGGCGGTGGTCACCAATCAGGCTGGCGTCGCCCGCGGCTATTACGGGATCGAGGACGTACAGCAGGTACACAAGTACATGATCGCCGAGCTTGCTCGCAAGGGTGCGCACATCGATCTCTGGTTGTTCTGCCCCTACCATCCCGACGGCATCGTGGAGGCCTTCGCCCGGGTTAGCGCCGATCGCAAGCCCGGTCCGGGTATGGGTTTGGCGGCGGCACAAGCTCTCGACCTGGACCTGTCGGCGTCGTGGGTGGTGGGCAACGCACCCTCCGACATGGGTATGGCCAAGGCCATTGGGGCGTGCCCGCTCTACGTCGGCCGGTCCAGCTCAGCTGATCCAGAGACGGTCTCGTTCCCGGATCTCGCCGCTGCCGCCGAGTTCATCCTCGGTAGCGGTGTCGTTGACGGCGGCGACGTCATGTTCGGCACGCAGCTCGATTGCCCTCGGTTCCCGGCGCAACCATTCGATCGAGCCGATGCCTACGGTGGCGCCTACGTCGCGGAATTGTTCCGCGCCTTCGGCACCATCAATCTCGCGAACATCAGCCGTGCCGCCGGGATTCTCCTCAATGCCTATCACCGCGACGCTGCCGTTTTCGCATGTGGAAACGGTGGCTCAGCGTCCATCGCCAACCACCTGCAGTGTGATCACATGAAGGGCATTCGAAACGGCACCGATTTCGCTACTCGTGTGTACAGCCTCAGCGCGAATGTCGAGCTGCTGAGCGCGGTCGCCAACGATCTCGGCTACGACAGAATATTCGACTACCAGCTGCAGTCCCAAGGCCGGCCGGGCGACGTCTTGGTTGCGGTGTCGTCCGGGGGGCGCTCGCCGAACATCGTTCGAGCGATCGACTGGGCGAACGCGAACGGCATGCAGACCATCGCGTTGACCGGGTTCGGGGGCGGGCCGGGGGGGGCGCGGGGGGCCCGGGGGCGGAGGGGGGGGGACGACCGCACCC
>CAXUFG010000188.1:0-2384 GCA_964250265.1 uncultured Pseudonocardiaceae bacterium
TCATCGGGGTGCGGGGTTGAGGCTGGGGGTGGGAGACTGGAGGTGGGAGGTGCTCACGCTGATGGCCGAAGGCCAGACGAACGCAGCGATCGCCCGGCGCCTCGTGGTGACCCCAGGGGCGGTGGAAAAACACATCGCCTCGATCTTCGCCAAGCTCGGGCTGCCACCTTCCGGTGACGATCATCGGCGCGTGTTGGCTGTGCTGACCTGGTTAGGAGCGTGACCGTGTCGAGCCAGGATGCCCGCCGGCAGGTTCCCCGGACCGATGCGGTGCTGGCCGACCCAGCTGTCGAGGCCGCAGCGCGCCGGCTGGGTCGCCGGCAGGTGAAGCAGGCGGTGATCATGGCCCAGCAGCGGGTGCGCGAGGGAACCTTGGCACCGGCCGGCGTTGTACCCGATGTGCTGGCCGCGTTGCCGGACACCGCGACGACCCTGCGCCCGGTGCTCAACGCCACCGGGGTGCTGCTGCACACCAACCTGGGCCGGGCCTCACTGTCCGCGGCGGCACGTGAGGCGCTCGCAATAGCGGCCGGCACCACCGACGTGGAGCTCGATCTGGCCACCGGTGGGCGTGGCCGGCGTGGTGCCGGGGTACTTGACGCACTGTCCGCGGCGGTGCCCGCGGCGGGTGGGGTGCACGTGGTGAACAACGGCGCCGCGGCGCTGGTGCTCGCCGCGACCGCGCTCGCGGCAGGCCGGGAGATCGTGCTGGCTCGCGGCGAGATGGTGGAGATCGGCGATGGGTTCCGCATCCCCGAGTTGCTGGAATCCACCGGTGCCCGGCTGCGGGAGGTCGGCACCACCAACCGGGTCGCCCGCGAGGACTACGCGGCAGCGATCGGGCCGCAGACCGGGTTCGTGCTCAAGGTGCACCCATCGAACTTCCGCATCACCGGATTCACCTCCGCGGTGCCGATCAAGGAACTGGCTGGGCTGGGTGTCCCGGTGATCGCCGACATCGGCTCTGGGCTGCTCGCGCCGCACCCCGCCCTACCCGACGAGCCGGACGCCGCCAGCGCCCTCGCCCAAGGCGCTGATCTGGTCACCGCCAGTGGTGACAAGCTGCTCGGCGGCCCGCAAGCCGGCCTGCTGCTGGGATCGGCCGAGCTGGTAACGAGGCTGCGACGGCACCCGCTGGCCCGGGCATTGCGGGTGGACAAACTCACCCTCGCCGCGCTGGAGGCCACCCTGCGGGGGCCACTCCCCCCTACCGCCCAGGCGTTGGCCGCAGATCCGAGCGAGCTGCACCGGCGGGCGGCGGCGCTCGCGACGGCGCTGGCGGCGCGCGGCATCGATGCGATCGCGTCGGCCTCGCAGGCCACCGTAGGAGGCGGTGGCGCGCCGGGGGTGACGCTGGACAGCGCCGCGGTCAGCCTGCCGGAGCGCTACGCCGCGCTGTTACGGGCCGGCAGCCCGCCGGTGCTCGGCCGGCTTGAGCGGGGCCGTTGCCAGCTGGACCTGCGGGCGCTGCCCGCCGAGTGTGACGACACGGTGCGCGACGCGGTGCTGGCATGCATGTTGTAGCTACCGCGGGTCATGTCGATCACGGCAAGTCGACGCTGGTCCGCGCGTTGACCGGGATGGAGCCCGATCGGTGGGCGGAGGAACGCCGCCGGGGCATGACCATCGATCTGGGGTTCGCCTGGACGACCCTGCCGGCGGGGCCGACGGTGGCCTTCGTCGACGTACCCGGCCACGAGCGGTTCGTCCCGAACATGCTCGCCGGGATCGGTCCGGTGCCTGCGGTGATGTTCGTGGTCGCTGCCGACGAGGGCTGGATGCCGCAGTCGGCTGAACATCTGGAGGCGCTGCACGCGCTCAACGTCCGGCACGGGCTGCTGGTGGTGACCCGTAGCGACCTGATGGACCCGGAGCTGGCCCGCGAGGAGGCACTGGAGTATCTGGCGGCTTCGACCCTGAGGGGGATCCCGGCGGTCTGTGTCTCGGGCGCCACCGGGGCCGGGCTCGACGAACTACGCGCCGCACTCAGCCAACTGGTCGCCGCGCTGCCCTCGCCGGATACCGACGCCGATGTCCGGCTGTGGGTGGACCGGGCGTTCACCATCCGCGGCGCGGGAACCGTGGTCACCGGCACCCTGGCCGCCGGGACGCTGCACGTCGGCGATGAGCTGGAGCTGGCACCCGGGGGGCGGCGGGTGGTGGTGCGGGGCTTGCAGTCGCTGGGCGCACCCGCCGAGTCCGCTCCCGCGGTGGCCCGGGTGGCGGTGAACCTGCGCGGAGTGCCCCGCGAATCCATCCACCGCGGCGCCACCCTGCTCACCCCAGGAGCGTTCCGCACCACCCGCACCGTCGACGTCCGCCTCTCCCCGTCATCCCCCCCTTGCGGACAAAAAGGGGGGGGCCGCCCGGGAGAAACCCCCAAA
>CAXUFG010000188.1:2394-10476 GCA_964250265.1 uncultured Pseudonocardiaceae bacterium
GAACTGAAGAACACGATCAACACGATGGTGGACCGGCTCAACGCGTTCGCTTCCGAAGTCACCCGCGTGGCCCGCGAAGTCGGCACCGATGGGGAGGGCGGTGGTCAGGCGGAAGTCGGCGGCGGGGCCGGCCCGGGTCCGGCCCCTCGGTGAGGACACTGCCCGCTTGAGTCTGGCGCAAGAGCTGCCGTTGCGGATCGGGGACCGCGCGCTGCTTCGCGATCCCGGCACCCGGCGTATCCCCTCCGGGGTCACCGTGCTGGACGTGTGCCCGCCCGCGCTGCGCCGCCGCGGCGCCGTCGTGGGCCGCGCCGCGGAACTGTCCACGATGGACGGTATCCCGGATGGGGTGGCGGAGCTGCGCCGGCGCGGGCTGGTGCGGCGCGACGAGCTGATCGCGATGGGGGTGCCCGAGACCGTCGGGGCGCCGCAGGCGGGTGGTTGGCTGATCGATCCTGCGGTGCTGGCCCAGCGCGCCACGGAGCTAGCCGCTGCCGTGACCGCCTACGCCGCCGCACATCCGCTGGAGCCGGGTATGCCGTTGGAGACGGCGCGGCAGGTCAGCGGGATGCCCGACGCGCGGCTGGTCGAGCCACTGCTGGCCGTTGCCGGGCTCACCGTCGCCGAAGGGCGGGTGCACAGGGAAGGACCGCCTACCGGACTACCCGACGCGGTACGCAGCGCGATCGCCGAGGTGCACGCCGAGCTCGCGCGGCGCCCCTTCGCCGCGCCGGAGGCGCACCGGCTCGCCGAGCTCGGGCTCGGCGCCAAGCAGCTCGCCGCCGCGGTACGGGCCGGCTAACTACTCAAAGTCGCTGACGGGATTTACCTTGCTCCGGGCGCGGACCACGATGCCGTCCTCCGGTTGCGGGGCCTCACCAGCCCGTTCACCCTCAGCCAGGCCCGGCAGGCCCTGGACACGACCCGCCGCGTCGCCGTGCCCGTGATGGAGCTGCTAGCCCGCCGCGGGATCAGCCGCCAGCTCCCCGACGGCACCCATGAACTGGTGTGACCTCCTCGAAACGCGGCAAGGTGCCCCGCGATGGCTACCAGAGCGCGACCACGCGGACCCGTGGATGTTCACGATTGACGGCAGGCCGAAAGAACCGCCGGCTACCCGCCAGGACAGGCCGGGGAGGTGGTCACCGCGACTGGATGCCCGTGGCGCCGCCCTGGCCGCCAGCCGCGGGTACCGATTAGGACGAGCAGCGCGGGCACCAGAAGCTGCCGGACGAGGAACGCGTCCAGCACGAGGCCGATCACCATCGCGATCGCGATCGCGTGGAAGGTGGTCAGCGGTACGAGCGCGAGCAGCGCGAACGAGCCGGCGAGAACCACCCCGGCCGTCGCGATGGACCGAGCGGCCCCGGTCGAGGCCGCTCGCACGGCTTCCCGCAGCGGACGCCGATCCACTTCGTCCCAGATCCGGCCGGCCAGGAAGACGTTGTAGTCCGAGCCGAGCCCCAGTAGCAGGATCGAGACGGCGAACGGGACGAAGAATGCCACCGCCGACACATCCAGCAGCGGTTCGGCGACGATGGCGCTGAGACCGAGCGCAGCGAGTAACGTGAGCACGCTCGTGGCGACCAGGCACAGCGGCGCGAGCAGCGAGCGCAGGTACAGGGCAAGGACGAGGAAAGCCCCGAGCAGCGCCACCGGCGCCACCCGCACGAGATCCTGCATCGTGCGGTCGACCAGGTCGACGGTGATCGCCGTGTCGCCGCCGAGTTGGAGTGTCGCCCCATCCAGACCGACCCTGCTCAGCAGGGCGGGAGCGCGGTCCCGCAAAGCGCGCAGCGCCGCCACCGCTGGCGCGTCGAGCGGATCGCCGTCGAAGACGACGAGGAAGCGCGCAAGGCCGCCGCCAGGAGCCACGAAGACGTCCCCGGCCTGTGTCGCCACGACAGGCGGCACATCACCCGGCCCGTACACGCGGGCCACCCCGGGCACACCCGCCAGCAGGGGCTTGAGCTGACGCAGCTTGGCGGCATCCAGCCCGGCGCCCGAAGACCGCACCACCGCCACCGTTGGCGCGAGGATGCCGTCGCCGGTGACACCGGCGGCCGCGACGTCGTAGGCCCGTTGCGGGCCGGCGCCGGCGGGCAACGACTGGATGATCGGGTTACCCACGTCATACCGGACGAGCCCGACCGCCGCCGCTGCCAGGAGCACGACGCACGCGATGGCGGTGCCCAGCGGCCGCCCCACCGCCAAGCGCGCGACCCGGGCGCGCATGGTCCGGAAATCAGCCGCGCCCCCCTGAGCCTCGACGGTGAGCGCCGGGCCGGGTCCCGGGATGCTCGGCCACAGGGCGTAGCGCCCGAGCAGGGCGAGTGCGCCCGGCATGAAGGTGGCCGTCACCAGCGCACCGACCAGCACTGCCACCGCGAGGGCGGGCCCGAACACCCGGAAGAACGACAGCTGTGCGAAGACCAGCGCGCCGGTGGAGACTGCCACGACGAGTCCGGCTACTAGGACGATGCCGATGACCTCCGACGCCGCGAGCCGGGCGGCGTCCCGGGCAGGAGCCCGTCGGCGGAGGTGCCGACGGTAGCGCGAGAGAAAGAAGATCGAGTAGTCGGTGACAACTCCGAACAGCAGGACGACCACGACGGGTTCCACCTCTGGCGGGACGACCAGGCCATACACCTGGCCCAGCCAGCCGAGGACCCCGGAGGCAACGACGAATGCGATGCCCACAGTCAGCAGGGTCACCAGCGGCGCGACCGGTGACTGGAAGAACAACCCCACCGCCACCGTGATGAGCGCGAGCGTCGCCAGTGTGATGACCGGCACCCATTCCTTGATCACCGCCGCGCGAGCGACCGTAGCCGGCACCGTACCCGTGACGCCCACGAACTCCCCCGGTCCCGCTGCGACGTACTCAGCGGCGAACCGGCGGGCAAGCTCCACGGACTGGGCACCGCCGGTGCCCGGCCGGAAGTGCAGAAAATAGAACATCGTGCTAGATACCGGACCCGGCTCCAGGGCGGTGTCAGGCACCGGGATCACGGCCGCGAGCCCGTGCAGGTCGGGGAACCGGCCAGCCCGGACGTCGCGCGCCGTCTGCACTGCTTGAGCGACCGCACCGGAGGGCAGCCCGGTCCGCGAGTGGCGGACCACGACGGTACGGCTGATGAGCGGGACCCCGAACTGCGTCTTGGACAGCAGCTCCGCCTGCAGTGCCGGAGCGTCCGTGGGAAGCAACTGGGCACCGATGGCGCCCCCCTGACCCGCACCCAGCGACGGCAGGTACAGCACGGCCAGCACTGCGCCGCCCACCCACAGCGGCACGAGGACGAATCGCAGCGCGACGATCACCCGTGCTGCCCAGCGGCTCGCTGGGGCGCCCGCTGGCCCCGGCGACCGGCTCCGGATCGTCCCCGTCTCGGCGTCCGGCGCGCTAGTCACACAGCATCTTTACCCCGTGGCCGGCTGGGCCAACCTCGACCCGACGAGGCGCTAATCGCACCACGCAGGGGGACCGAGCACACGTCGTCAATCTCCGTACCTGACCCCCGGGCGGCGACCCCTGAAAATCCGCAACCTCGGTCAGTTTTTTCGGGGCACTCCGCATACTCGGGTTAACTTGCGGGTACCAGCCTCGCAGACCTGACATTCGGATCGAGCGCAGCACCCAACGCCGCCGGGGGCAAGAAGTTCGTCGACTACGTGCTCTCCGCGCCCGGCAAGGCAGTCCTGGACAGGTTCGGCTTCATCGTTAACGTCCCCGTTGATGCCAAGTGACCAGCACCCTCGCCCATCCTGCCCCGGCAGCCCGCCCGCGAACCCGGAAGCGGCGTTCCCGTGGACGCAGCGGGCTGCCCGCGGTGCTGCTCCTACCTGCCCTTGCCGGGCTGGCCTTCCTGATCGTTCCGCTGGCCGGGCTGGTGTTGGAGGCCCCATGGGACACTCTGTTCACCCGGCTGGCCGATCCAGCGGTGCTCGAGGCGCTGCAGCTGTCCGTGGTGGCGGCCTCCTCGGCGACCGCGGGATGCCTGGTACTCGGGGTGCCGCTGGCGTGGCTGCTGGCCCGCAGTGAACTGCCCGGCCGGAAGTACCTCCGTGCTCTGGTGACGGTGCCGCTGGTGCTCCCCCCGGTAGTGGGCGGCGTGGCCCTGCTCCTGGTGCTCGGGCGCAACGGCGTCCTCGGCCAGTACCTGGAGGCGTGGTTCGGGTTCTCGCTGCCGTTCACCACCGGGGGCGTGATCGTCGCCGAGGCGTTCGTGGCGATGCCGTTCCTGATCATCGCGGTGGACGGGGCGCTGCGCGGCTCGGACCAGCGCTACGAGGAGGCCGCAGCGACCCTCGGGCGTCCCGGTGGTTGATCTTCCGCCGCGTCACCCTGCCGCTGGTCGCCCCGGGCATCGCCGCCGGTGCGGTGCTGTGCTGGGCCCGCGCGCTGGGCGAATTCGGGGCCACCATCACCTTCGCCGGTAACTTCCCCGGCGAGACCCAGACCATGCCGCTGGCGATCTATCTCGCGTTGGAGACCGACCCCGAGGCTGCGATCGTGCTCAGCCTCGTGCTGCTCGCGGTCTCGGTGATCGTGCTCGCCAGCCTCCGTGACAAGTGGATCAGCCCGAGCGCGGCGTGACCTTGTGACGCTTCATGCCGAGATCACCGTCGACCGGGACACCCGGTTCACCCTGCACCTGGGCCTCACCGCCGAATCTGGCGAAACCGTCGGGTTACTCGGGCCCAACGGCGCGGGAAAGAGCACCGCGCTTCGAGTGCTGGCGGGGCTGCTACCACTCTCGGCCGGCCACCTCGAGCTGGACGGGCAGGTGCTCGACGACGCGGCCGAAGGCACCTTCGTCCCCCCCGAGCGCCGACCGGTAGGGGTGGTGTTCCAGGACTACCTGCTGTTCCCCCACCTGTCCGCCCTGGAGAACGTCGCCTTCGGGCTGCGCGCCCGCGGGATGGACCGGCGCGCCGCCCGGGAGCGAGCCGGGGAGTGGTTGCGCAGGGTCGGCATCGGCGACCACGCCCGCTCCCGGCCTGGCGCGCTGTCCGGCGGGCAGGCCCAACGGGTCGCGCTGGCCCGGGCGTTGGTCATCGATCCCCGGCTGCTGCTGCTGGACGAGCCACTGGCCGCACTGGATGCCAGTACCCGCATCCAGGTCCGCGCGCAGCTACGTCACCACCTGGCCGATTACCCGGGAACCACCGTACTGGTCACCCACGACCCGCTGGACGCGATAGCGCTCGCCGACCGGCTGCTGGTCCTCGAAGGTGAACGCGTCGTGCAGCAGGGCGCCCCCACCGAGATCGCGCAACGTCCGCGCACCGAGTACGTGGCCCGCCTCGTCGGCGTCAATTTTTACCGCGGCACCGGAGCAGGCACCACCGTCGAGCTGGCAACCGGCGGAACCCTCACCACCGCCGCGGTGTTCGCAGCCGGGTCGCTGACCGGGAGCTTCCAATCCCTCAAGCAGGCCTTCGTCGAGCGCAACCCCGGCACCTCGGTCAGGCTGGGCATCGGGCACTCACCATCCCAGGTGGTCGCGCTCAGCCAGGGGGCACCCGCGGACGTCATCGCGACAGCCAGCGAGGTCCCCATGGGCGACGCCACCCGCCGTGGCCTGCTCGCCGGGGCGCCCCAAGTATTCGCCCGCAACCGGCTGCAGATCGTCGTGGCGGCCGGGATCCGAGGAACATCCGCAGCATGGGCGACCTTCGCGACCCCGCGCTCGCCGTCCTGCTGCCCGATCCGCAGGTTCCCGCAGGAGAGCTTGCCCGGCAGGCACTGCGCACCGCGGGCCTGGACGTCTCGCCCGACTCGTTCACCCAGGGCGTCGGCGACCTGGTCACGAAGGTGGCCCTCGGCGAGGCCGATGCGGGCATCGTCTACGCCACCGACGTCCGTGCCGGGGGCGATCGTGTCGCCGCGGTGGACATCGCGCCCGTAGACAATGTCGTGACCACCTACCCGATCGCGATCACCCGCAACAGTGCCGACCCGGCGACTGCGGCGCGCTTCGTCGCCTTCGTGCAATCCCCCGAAGGCCAGGCGATCCTGCGCCGATTCGGCCTTCTACCGCCGTGAAACGGGCAGCTGGCCGGCATGGGGCGTAGACCCGGAACTGTTCGAAGTGGCCGTACCAGATAACTCTTCACTCACTGCTATACCTTCCATCCTCTCCGTGCGGCCAGCGCATGTCACGCCCTCATGTGGTGGGCGAGCCGCCGAGGTGGCGAGCGGTGTTGACCAGGCCGACGTGGCTGAACGCCTGCGGGGTGTTGCCGAGCTGGCGGCGAGCCCGCGTGTCGTATTCCTCGCTGAGCAGGCCCAGGTCGTTGCGCAGGTCGAGCAGCCGCTCGAACAGCGCCCGTGCCTGCTGTTCCCGCCCGATCCCGTGCAGCGCGTCAGCGAGCCAGAACGAGCACAGCAGGAACGCGCCCTCCTCGCCGGGCAGGCCATCGACCCCACCGTCGGCGCCGGGACGGTAACGCAGCAGGAAGCCGTCCTCGGACAGCTCCCGCTGCACGGCCTCGACGGTGCCCACGACCCGCTCGTCACGCCAGGGCAGGAACCCCACCCGGGGGATCAGCAGCAACGCCGCGTCGAGGCCGGACGAACCGTAGAACTGGGTGAAGGTACCGCGCGCAGCGTCGTAGCCTCGCTCGCACACATCGTGGTGGATCCGGACCCGCAGCTCCCGCCAGCGCGCCACCGGCCCGTCCAGACCTTGCCGCTCGACGGCCCGCACCGCGCGGTCGACCCCGGCCCAGGCCATCACCTTGGAGTGCACGAACCGCTGGCGCGATCCGCGCATCTCCCACAGGCTGTTGTCCGGGTCGTCCCAGTGGCCCTCGAGGAACTCCAGCAGCGCCTTCTGCAGGTCCCACGCGTCCTCCGACGGGGCCAGCCCGGCTTCCCGGGCCAGGTGCAGGCCATCGAGGACCTCACCCCACACATCGAGCTGGTACTGCCCGGCGGCGGCGTTGCCGACCCGGACCGGCGCCGAGCCCTCGTAGCCATCCAGCCAGTCCAGGGTGTATTCCGGGATCCGGCGGCTGCCGTCGAGCCCGTACATGATCCGCAGGTCGGCGGGGTCACCGGCGACCGCGCGCAGCAGCCACTCCCGCCACGCCTTCGCCTCCTCGACATAGCCGGTGCCCAGCAGCGCCTGCAGGGTGAAGGTGGCGTCGCGCAGCCAGCAATAGCGGTAGTCCCAGTTGCGGGGCCCGCCCAGTTGCTCGGGCAGCGACGTCGTCGCAGCGGCGACGATTCCGCCGGTCGGGGCGTAGGTGAGCGCCTTGAGCGTGACCAGCGAGCGGCGTACCGGGTCCGCCCACTCGCCCCGATACTGGCACTGCGCGACCCAGTCCGTCCAGAACCTTTCGGTCTCCGCCAGGGCCCGCAGACCGTCGACGGGCTTCGGGGTCGGTGCGTGGGATGCGGCGTAGGTCAGTACGAAGGGCACCTGCTGCCCGGCCTCGACCTCGAATCGGGCGCCCGCGCGTCCGTCCCGGTGATCGACGGCGATTTCGCTGTCCAGCCAGGCCGCGTCAGGTCCCGCGATCGCCGACCACTGACCGTCAAGCTGCCGGACCCAGGGCGGGACGGCGCCGTAGTCGAAGCGCAGAACCAGCTCCATCACCATGGGGACCCGCCCCGACAGGCCCTCGACCACCCGAACGACGTCGGCGGCCTCGCCCCGTAACGGCATCGCATCGACCACCCGCACAGCGCCTTCCGGCGTTTCCCACTCCGTCTCCAACACCAGGGAATCACCTCGGTAACTCCGCCGGGTGGACCGGCCGCCGGCGGCCGGTGCGAGCAACCAGCGCCCCGCTCGTTCGGCGTCCAGCAGCGCGGCGAAGCACGCCGGTGAGTCGAACCGCGGCAGGCACAGCCAGTCGATCGAGCCATCGCGACCCACCAGCGCCGCGGTCTGCAGATCACCGATCAGCCCGTAGTCCTCGATCCTGCCCGGCATCACCCACTCCTCACCTGACATATATGTGATCACCCTCACCCTCCCGAACTCAACAGCAGAGCTTTTCGATCAAGCTCCAACGCTCTGCTGATGCCCCTATGGATGTCAAGTGGTGCTGGGCTGCATTTCGGGTGGT
>CAXUFG010000189.1:0-10462 GCA_964250265.1 uncultured Pseudonocardiaceae bacterium
GCTGGGGCTCGCCGGCGTGGGCGCCCCGGCGACGGGGCTGGCGGCGGCACGAGGCCTGCACGGTGTCGGCCTGGTGTGGGAGGCCGCCCAGCTCGCCGGGCAGGCTGCGGCACGGACCACCGATCGCAGGGCGATGACGGCGTTGCTCAACTGCGCCCGGACCTTGCACGGCAACGTTCCTAGCGGGCGGTCCGGCTCCCCCGCGTCGGCAGCCGAGCTGGAGGCAGGACAGCTGGAGGCAGCGCCTGCCCAGGCCGAGTCTCAGCGCCCAGCCACCGCCGGAGCTGCCGGCAACGGATCGGCGGAGGTTCGATCAATCCTGAGCGAGCGCGAACTTGAGGTGGGCCAACTCATCCTCGACGGCCTCACCCATAAACAAGTCGGAGAGCGACTGTTCATCTCGGCCAAGACCGTCGAGCACCACATGTCGAGGATTCGTCAGCGGCTCGGCGTCGGCAATCGCAACGAATTGTTCGACAGTCTGCGAGCAGCGATTGCAGGGTCCGTATAACAGCGTTTCGATCCGGTTATTGACCCGGTCACCGCGACACTGCTCCCTCCTCGCCCGTAAGCCTGGCAACCATTCCCTCGCAGCTGCGCACCACCACCCGGCAGGCGTCGGCCACCGCCCGGCTGGAGAGCGGGTTCTCTCCCCGTCGGCGCCAGCGGCCGAGCGCTTCCAGCGCAGCCTGTCGGAGCTCCCCCGTGCCACAGCCGGGAGGCCGACCCAACCGCACCGCTGCGGCGCCTCCGGAACCGCCAAGTAGCCGTTCCGCCTCGTCCAACTCCGGCTTGGGCAGCATGATCGCGCCTGACCGCAGCACCGACAGCAGGCGCAGCTCAGCAAACTCGTGCGCCCCGGCCAGGATGCGTTCCACCTCCCCAACCAGCTTTTCGGTGTCTGCGCGCGTGTCCTCCTGGAGCACAGCGGTCAGCGCCAGCAGGGCCGAGCGGGCTTTGAGCAGGTCCCGACGCTCGGTGAACTGCGTGTTCAGCAGTTCCCGCAACTCGTCCAGCCCGCTGCGGCGTACCAGCTCGTCGGCGAGTGCGGCCGGGCTATCCGTGCCCTGCCGGATGAGCGTCGTCGACAACCGGAGTCCGAACAGCCCAAAGCGCGCCAGCAGCCTGGACCTGCCCTCCGGACCCTCCCCTGGCTGGGTCACAGCATCGGCATCGGAAGCAGCGGAGGAAGCACGGAGGAAGCGATCGGTGGACAGCAGTAATCTGTCCACCTCCTCCCGTGGACGTCGGGACAGCGCCGCTAGCGCGTCGAACTCAGCCTGCCGAAGGGTGCGACCAGTCTGCGCTAGCAGCCCCGCCACTGGCACAACGCCCTGACACAGCCCGCGCAGCGTGGGGTCCTTCCGGTAGCGCTGCGCAATGGTCTTCGCGGAGAACATCGCGTCGACCCTGCCAGCACCGATTTCATCGGCGCGGGAGAGCACAGCCACGGTGTTCACCGAACTCGCTCGACCCACTCTCCGGTCGCGGAACGATTCCAGGAATTCGGCATCAGTGGCGTGCAGGTGACGCATCAGGTAGATCACCGCATCGGCCTCGGTCGGCGAGTCGTCCTCTGGGGCGAGAAAGCTGACGGTGCGCCGGGAGGTGCCGGTGGACATCGACGCGATCCCCGGCGTATCAATCAAGGTTGTGTCTCGCAGGCTCGGTGAGGGCCAGTGCACCACCAGGCGGTTCAGCGCCTCGACCGGAGCGCCCTGCATATCGATGATGAGCGCCCCATCCCGCCGGTTCACCGGCAGTGGCGCAGGCGGCCCCTCCTTGGGATCCATCACGATCTTTGGACTGTGCCCGGCGCAGTACCAGGTGACCACCCGGGTGCATTCCCCGGCGTCGGTCGGTGCGATCAGTTCGCCGACCAAGGCGTTGAGCAGTGTCGATTTGCCGGCCTTGACCTTGCCTGCGATGGCAACCCGCAGCGGCTCGTCGAGCCTGTCCAGCTGGTGACGCAGCCGCTGCGCGGTCTGCGGTTGGTCGCGATAGACGTCGACCGCCCGCCGGAGCACGCCGCGCACTGTCATCGATAGGTTCCGAGAGCTCCCCCCCTGCCCCCCGAACTGCGCTGGACTGCCCATCAACTTCGCCCCGTCAGCGCCTGGCGCTCCGCCGTGGGTAGTGCCGGAGCAGCCTGCGGCGCGAGTGCCCGGACCTTCTGCTGCAGCGTCTCCAACCGGTCCAGTTCAAACTTGATCTCGGCCACCCGCCGGTCCCGATCCACTTGGGAAGTCTTGACCGATCTCTCGGCGGCTCGCACCGAATCGCCGAGAGATCGGTTCATCTCTTCTGCCTGGTTGGTGAAGTGATCCCGTAAATCGCGCTGCACCCGCCGGAGCATGTCCCGGGACTCCTTGCTCGCCTGGAACTTCACATCATCGACGTAGCGGCGCACCGCCGCCTTCGCCTCCTGCTGCTTTCGCGTGACGACCCGGCGGCGCTCGTCCTTGAGGGTCTTACCACCCATCAGCAGACCCGCGCCAACCGAGATGGGGTTGAGCAGCGAGAGCCCGACGAAGGTTCCCAACATGCCGAACATCAGGACACCGACATAGCCGCCGCGCAGCCCGGTCAGTGCTCGCTGCCCGATGCCGAACGATTCGCCGCCCTCGCGTAGCTGCATAGCGCGCACCGAACCCAGGACATCGGCGACCTCGGTACGAAGCTTGGGCAGTAACCGGTTCTCCTCCTCGGAGAAGTGATCCGCGACCCGGGTGGCCAGCCAGCGCGCCCGCTGGGTGGCCCACACCAGGTTCGCCGATACCGCCGACGCCACCTCCTGCTCGACCCAGTTCGAGAGCTGACCCCAGGTCTTCGCCGGGTCGGTGCGCTCCGCCTCTTCCTCAGCCTGCCGCACTATCTCGCGCATCCGGTCGGTCAGGTCGTAGTCGATGTCCGCGGTGAGGTCGGTGATGCCATCGCTGAGGGTGTGCTGCCACCGCGCGGAACGTTCCTTCAGCGCCGCGAAGCACTTCTGGGCCTCGGTCAGCTGCTTGATGACTCCTTGCGCGGTCGCCGGGTCCTGCTGGGCGAGCTGCTCGGTACGTAAGCCACCGGCCAGCTGCTGGGTGACGGCCAGCACGTCGTGCGCCGTCGACCGGCGGGCCAGCAGGTCCGCTTCGCTCACCACGTGCTCACGTAGGTAACTGATCAGTGCGGGGAAACCCGATTCGCCGTCGAGATCGGCGTCTTGGGTTTGGATCGACTGCACGCGTAGGACGGAGGAGACGGCCAGCAGCTCGGCGTCGATGTTCACCGCCGACAGATGGGCCCGGTCCAGCTCGGCGATGCGCCGCCACTCCGGATATAGATCGATCTTGGTGAGCACGCACGCCACGTTGGGACACACCTTGGTGGCCTGGCTCAGGAACTCGAGCTCGGGTCTCGTGTACTCCTGCGAAGCATCCGACACCAGCAGGACGGCATCTGCAGAGGGCAGCATGGCCATCGTCGCGGCGCCGTGTACGGAGTTGAGACCACCGACTCCCGGCGTGTCCACGAACTCCAGCCCACCGGTCAGGATCCGGCGTGGGAGGCCGACCTCGGCATGGCTCCAGCGTTCCCGGTTGCCGGGGTTGCCGCTCTCCGAGACGTGCTGGATGAGCTTGTCGATGGGTACCTCGATGCGCTCTGTCTGCTGCTGGCCGGGGTCATCGTCACCCCCGCCCCCGGCGCTGAGCAGCCGGACCATCGAAGCCACCGGCTTGTCGGAATGCCGAACCACGGTGGGCACCGACGTAGCCACATCGTCGTTCACGGGGCACACCGGCGCGCTCACCAACCCGTTGACCAGCAGACTCTTGCCCTGTTTGAACTCTCCGACCACGAGTACCCGGACCTGCCCGTCGAGCAACCGGGCCCGGGTCTGCCGCAACCGGGTGTCCAGGTCGGGTCGGCGGTACTGGGCGATCGCCGCCAGCGCCAGATCCACGGCTGCCACCGGCGCCGATGCCGTCACTAGCTTCTCCTTTTCATCGCCTGCCGTGCAGCGAGCAGCTCCGCCACCCTTCGTCAGAGGGTGGCGGAGCTGGGTGCTGCCTCAGCTCACCCGGGAGGGTAGCCGTGTGGGTCCGCGCGGATCCGCTCGGACTCACACGGGGTGCCCGGCCAGGTCTGCGTGGTGTTCATCGTCCAGGTGCTGCTCCTCGAGGTGCTGCTCGTCGAGGTTGTGCTCACTTCCCGTGTGGAGTTCGTCGACGGGGGTCTCGTGGACCTGGGTAACGTCGTTGTCCTGGTGGTTGTACGAGTCCTGAACATGAGTCCCGGTGGAATGGTCGTCGGATGCATCGACGTTGGTCTCGCTGTTGTCGGTGTTACCCGAGTTGTTGACGCTGGTGTGATCGTCAGAGTTGAGCGAGTGGTCGATGTCATGCCCGGTCACGGGACTGTGATCGATCGTGCCACCCCTGTTGTCGACACCATGATTGTCAGAGTTGAACGAGTCCTTGACCACGGTGTTGTCGCTGTCCTGGTGGAACGAGTCCGTGACGTTGACGTCGCCACCGGCTTGGATTGATGCGGAGTGGTCGTCGTAATGACGGTCGTCGACATAGGTCAGGTTGTAATCGTGGGAGTCATTCACCACGACGTTCTTGACCTCATAGTGCTGGGTGATCTGTGAGATCGCCCGGACCGGGTCATCACCGTGGTACTCCACGTGGTGTCCCGACGAGTGATAGCCATCATCCTTGACATACACAGACCTGTGGTCGGCCACCATCGGGAGCACGTCGCGGACGTCCTGAGCCGACAAGTTGCCCAGGTCATGCTGGGCGAGCATGCCGTGCGGGTCCTGCTCGAATTGCGCCTGGGCCGCCGGGTCCCGCAGCAGGTTGATAAGAAACTCGATGAGAGAGGAAACAGTCAGCATTTCGGTCACCTCCATTACTTTTTCGTATTGCGCGGGTCCGACTACCATGATCAGATAAGCTGGCCAGTGCGAGCAAGGCTGCGGCACGGGCCCGCCGCCCCCGGGGGGCCGGCGGCGGGCCGGCCTTTGTCAACGCTGCTGAATGAGCTCGCTCATCCCGTCGTGCCTCAGAGGACGTCGATGCCTTGAATCAGGTGGTCCGCCTTGACATCGAGATCCAGAACGTCGTTGTCAGGGTGGTTGAACGAGTCGTCGATGTTGGAGTGGTAGCTGTGGTCATCGTTGCCGACATTGTGCAAGCTGTGGTCATCGTTGCCGACATTGTGCAGGCTGTGGTCATCGGAGTTGCCGACATTGTGCAGGCTGTGGTCATCGGAGTTGTCGACATTGTGGTAGCTGTTGTCGGTGTTGAATGAGTGATCGATGCGGGAGTGGTCGTCGGTGTTGTACGCGTCCTTGATGTCGTGACCGGCGACGACGCTGTGGTCGATGTGGCCACCCTGGTTGTCGACACCGTGATTGTCACGGTTGTACGAGTCCGTGACGTAGGTGTTGTCGCTGTTCTCGTTGAACGAGTGGTCGAACTTGAAATCGTTGTTCACCGGGGTGTTCTGGCTCGCGTACACGTTGGCGGGCCCACCGTGGCCACCGTCGGCGCTGGAGCTGGAATTGGTGTAGCCGTAGGTCGTCGCGTGGCCACCGTTGGCCTCTGCGTCGCCACCGCGACCAGCGATGCCCACGCCGTCGCCACCGTTGCCGCCCTCGGAGTCGGCGTCGCCGCCGCCCCAGGGGAAGAAGCCGTGGCCGCCGTGGCCCTCGGAGTCCGAGTCGCCGCCGCGGCCACCGAAACCGTTGCCGTCGCCACCCTCGCCGCCCACCGCGACGCCACCGTTGGCCTCTGAGGTGTTGTATCCGTAGGCAAGCGAGTGGCTCTCGCCGCCGTCGCCGCCCGAGGTGTCAGTCTTGATGTCCTGCACGGGAGCGACGTTCTGCTGGAAGTTGAACTTCGGGCTGGAAGACATGATGTGCTCTCCTTCATCGTGTGTTGGATCTTCGTCCGGTGCTGCACCGAACGTGGTGTCCGGCTGGCGATAAAACTAGGACTCTCACCTCGCCCCGCCATCGGGGTTGCGGCCGGGTTGTGCGCCCCCCGGGTACCGGGACTGACCGATGCTCCGGGGGACCCGATTAGGGGATTGACCCCCAGCCGGCGGGTTAGTTTGGCCCAGTCCTGTCGTACATCAGGCTCCGGGGTAGGTTACTGTCTGATGCAGGTAGACCCAGGCGATCAACCGGTCGCACCGCCCCCCCGCCCGAAGGTCGCGATCAGGGCGTTGACCTCGGTGATTCCCGAACGGCCGCGGGTTGTCCACATCTCGTTCTGGCTGTGGCTCGGGGCTTGCTCGATCGGCCTGATCACGGTGCTCGTCACGCTGCGCTACTTCGGCGAGTTGCGGGCCACGATATCGGCCATCGTCGATCGGCAGTTCCCGCAGGAGACGCCGGCGACGCGCGGCAAGGCAGCGACCGCCACTGTGGCGACCTTGATCGGCGCCGGCGCGCTGATCGTTCTTATCCAGCTGGCCTTGGCAGTCGCGATGCGCTCCGGTCGTAGCTGGGCCCGGTTCGCACTCGTCGGGCTCAGCCTTCTCGGCGGGCTCTACAGCGTCGCGGTATTCGGCAGCGCGCCGCTGATTTCCCGGGTGGGACTGATCGTCAGCTTCGCGCTCATGGTCACCGCCGTGGTGACGATGTTCCTACCTGGCGCGCGAACGTGGTTCAGCCAGCAGCGTGTTGTCTGGTCGGATGGTGATTAGCCGGGCCACGTCGCGAGGCAGCAAGATGGCCTCAGCCGGAGCCGGCGAGTGGTCGATCACCGATCCCGACGACGGAGCGGGTGGCTTGCTGCCCGGTCCGGGCGAAGCAGGCGGCGTGGTATGCACCCTTCTCGGCCCAGCCCCACGTCTTGTCACCGGTATGGACCTGGGCTAGCAGCGTGATGTCCGCCCGGCTGTGACCGGGCAGGGAACCGAAGATCCGCCCGCACAAGCCGTCGAGCACTGCCCAATCCTTGGCGGCCGCGGAAACAGAATTGAAGCGATCCAGGAACGCCTGGTCGAGGCCGGGCACCAGACCGGTGAACTGGGCAAGGTTGAGGTGGCCCAAATACTCGCGGTCGTGCGGCTCCGTGCACGGCACCCGCTTCTCCCGCTGATCCGCCACTGTGTTCAGCACCACTGGGCTCATCGCACAGTCGCGAACCTGCAGCGGGACGGCTGCCGGAGCCCTGCCCAGCATCGTCAGCACCGGGCGGTCCACCGAGATCGCTTGCTCACCGTCAGCCCCAGGCCGTCCGAGCACCTGGTAGCAGGTCACGGTTTTTCTCCCCGCGTCCCAGTCCGCGGCGGGGCTAGCCTCCAACGCCATATCGCCATAGATCGCGGGGAGCACCACAGCTCGGGGGGTCAGCGAGCTTCCCAGCTCGCCAAACCCGCTGTAGTCCGACCACGCAGGTTCACAGAACTCAGTGACCAGCGATAGGTACCGCTGCCGCGCCGGATTGCCTTCCTCCTCGAGCGCACGGCGAGGGGTATTAGCAAAGAGCTCGCTCACATCGCGGACCGCGAAGACCTCGACGGAGTGCGGCCGGTCGCAGGGCACCTCAGTACCCCATCCGAACGCCGCGGCGGTTCCGGTCCGGAAACAGTCACCTGCCCGGACGTCCCGTGCACTGGACCCGCATGCTGCGCTGAGCACTGCGACCGTGGTCAGGATCGCTGCGACGAGGGCCGTACTGCGCATCGGATGTCGCCCTCCTGGCACGCCGTGCCGGCCAAAACGTGAACAACTAGAGGTGGGATAGCTGCGGCAGCCTACCTACCCCCGATCTGGCCACTCGGCCGCCGTCTCACGGGACCCGCAGACCCCGGTCACACTCCAAAGGAGCGTTCGACCACAGCGCGGGCCCGCCGGGTGGTTCGGCGGTATTCATCGAGAACCTGGCCGGGATCGTCATCAGCGGAGTGGCCCAGCGCCCGGGCCACGGCGGCCAATTCCCGGCCGGAGGTGGGGATCTGATCGACCTGTTTGCCGCGCACCAGAGTCAGCACGTTTCGGGTCTTGGTAGCGAGCCGCCAGGCAGCTAGCAGGATCTCCACGTCAGTCCTGGCGAGGAGCCCGGTATCGGCGGCGACCCGCAAGGCGGTTGTGGTGGACGGGGTACGCAGGGCCGGCACCCGGTGCGCGTGCTGCAGTTGCAGCAGCTGGATGGTCCATTCCACATCGGCCAGCCCGCCGCGGCCGAGCTTGGTGTGAGTGGTCGGGTCCGCGCCGCGGGGCAGCCGCTCGGAGCCGACTCGGGCCTTCATCCGGCGGATCTCGGTGGTTTGGCGTGCGGTCAGACCGTCCTCGGGGTAGCGAATCGGGTCGATCATCGCAATGAACCGCTCTCCCAGTTCTGCATCGCCGGCGACAGGAATGGCCCGCAGCAACGCCTGCGCCTCCCAGGTTTGCGCCCACTGAGTGTAATAGGCCTGGTATGACGACAAGGTGCGCACCAGCGGCCCCGATCGTCCCTCCGGACGCAGCCCGGTGTCGACCACCAGTGGTGGGTCCTGGCTGGGTGAACCGAGCAGTTTACGCACTGACTCGGCAACGGAGGAGGCGAAGCGGACAGCGTCGGTCTCACTGTATTGGCCGGCTCCAGCACGGGGTGTGGGCTCACAGACGAACAGAACATCGGCGTCGGAGCTGTAGCCCAGCTCCGCACCCCCGAGACGGCCCATCCCGATCACCGCGACCCGCGCCGGCTCGGCTTCCCGGCGTTCGATCTCGGCACGCAGGGCCACATCCAGCGCAGCGGCCAGCACCGCGGTCCACACCGAGGACAGCGCAGCGCAGACGGCGTGGACGTTGAGGAGGCCGAGCAGGTCGGCGGAGGCGATCCGGAACAGCTCGTGGCGGCGCAGCGCCCTGGCCGCCGTCACGGCAGCCCCAAGATCGTGATACCGGCAGGCGGCGGCGTGCAGCGAGGTCGCCACCTCCGCCGGGTCTCGGCCGGCCATCGCGTCCGGATCGGCGAGTAGCCGCAAGGCCTCCGGTGCGCGAACCAGCAGGTCGGCTACCATCCGGGAGGTGCCGAGCAGCGCCATCAGCCGTTGCGCGACAGCACCTTCGTCGCGGAGAAACCGCAAGTACCACGGGGTGTCATCGAGCGCCTCGGACACCCGCCGGTAAGCCGCCAGGCCACGGTCAGGGTCCGGGGTATCGGCGAGGAATTCCAGCAGGGCAGGCAGCAGCGCAGACTGGATCGCGGCGCGCCTGGACACCCCGTCGGTGAGCGCCCGCAGATGTCCCAGCGCGCCCGGTGGTGAGGCGTATCCCAGCGCGGCCAGCCGTGCCTTCGCCGAGGTCTCAGTAAGCCGGTATGCCTCGGTAGGCACTCTGGCCACGGCCTCCAGCAGCGGGCGGTAGAACAGCTTTTGATGCAGCCGGCGGGCGCGGTGTGACTGCCGGATGTACTCGATGCGTAGCACCCCAAGCGCGTCGTGCCGCCCATCCGGCCGGATGCCCGCCGCGCGGGCCAGCCAGCGCCAGGCCGCGGTGTCGTCGTCGGCCGGGAGCAGATGGGTACGCCGAAGCTTCTGGAGCTGCAACCGGTGTTCGAGCAGGCGCAGGAACCGGTAGGAGGCTGCCAGGTTCGCGGCGTCGTCGCGGCCGACGTAACCGCCCTCTGCGAGCGCGGCCAACGCCGCCAGCGTGGCGGTAACCCGCAGCGACTCATCCGTGCGGCCGTGCACCAGTTGCAGCAGCTGCACCGCGAACTCCACGTCACGCAACCCACCATGGCCCAGCTTCAGTTCCCGTTCCATCAGGTCGGCGGGGACATGGTCGGCGACCCGGCGGCGCATCGCCTGGACCTCGGGCACGAAATTCTGCCGATCCGCGGCCGTCCACACCAGCGGCGCCACGGCGTTGAGATACCGGGCGCCGAGTTCGGCGTCGCCCACGACCGGACGGGCCTTGAGCAGCGCCTGGAACTCCCAGGTCTTGGCCCACCTCCGGTAGTAGGTGAGGTACCCGTCCAGGGTGCGTACCAGCGCACCGGCTTTGCCCTCGGGACGCAGCGCCGCGTCGACCTCGAAGCACACCGACGCCACCCGCATCGTCGCCGAGGCCAGCTTAGTGGCAGCTCCCAGGTCATTTTCGGCGTCACCGACGAAGATCACGTCGACGTCGGAGACGTAGTTGAGCTCGCCCCCGCCGCACTTGCCCATCCCGATCACGGCCAGCCGTGGCGGCTGCCCACCTGGGGCGATCTCGGTCGTTGCGACGGCCAGTGCGGCCCGCAGTACGCCGATCGCGAGTTCGGCGAGGGCGTCACCAACCTGCTCGAAGGGCACGACCGGCAACTCAGGCTCCACTACCGATGCCAGGTCAGCCGCCGCTAGCTCGGCGATCAGGTCGCGGTACACGTCGCGCAGCGCGCGCTGGGCCATCACGCCGATCACCGAGGCCCGCTCTGAGTCACCGCCCGGCGGCTCCGCGGGGTCCGCGCCGACAGCGGCGAGCAGCCGC
>CAXUFG010000190.1:0-10451 GCA_964250265.1 uncultured Pseudonocardiaceae bacterium
GTACTGAAGATGGTGCCTGCCGCTGGAGCGGCGGCTTTGGCGGCCACCGTGGCGGCACCAAGTGCCACGGCGCATTTGGGGTTTTTGTCCACCACGGTGGGTCGTCCCAGCTCGGCCGACACCATCCGCGCGATCAAGGGGATCCGTGCGGATCCGCCCACCAGGAGCACAGCGCTGAGTTCAGCTGGTTTGACCTGAGCTGACTGAAGGGTACGGGTCAGCGCTGCGATGGTGGACTCGATCGGGGCCCGCACCATCTCCTCGAAGGTGGATCGGCTGAAGCGCACGTCGAACTGCCGGTCGGGCAGCGACACGGGGATGACCGCCTCCGTCTGCGCCGAGAGAGCCTCCTTCGCCAGCACGCAGTCCTGACGCAGCTGCGTCAGCGCGGCACCGGTCTGGGGATCCCGCATGTCCAGTTCGCTGAGCGCCCCGTCGGCGACGTAGTCGACGTAGGACACGATCGCCTCGTCGAAATCGACGCCGCCGAGCCGCTCGATGCCTTCCGGAATGCCGAGGATCTCTATACCGCCGGGTTCGGCCCGCAGGATCGTGGCTTCGAAGCTGCCACCGCCCAGGTCGTACACCGCCACCGTCGCGCCATCGGCCAGCTTCCGGGACGTGGCGTAGTCGGTCACGACCGCCTCGGATTCGGTCACCGTGGGCGGGTTGTTCAGGCCCGCGAACTGCGGCACCTCCTCGAACAGCGCCCGGCGGAAGGGACCCCAACTAGCCGGGTGGGTCAGCACGAGCCGTTCGGGGGGGCCACCTTCGGTGTCGACCACCGTCTGGATGACGTCCTGCAAGAGGGCGCCGAGCAGAGCGGTGACGCTGTATGGCTGGCCGTCGAGTTCCACGGGTGTCGGGTCGCCCAGCCGACGCTTCAACTCGCTGCCGATCCGGTGCGGGTTGCTTACCGCATGTAGGCTCGCAGCCTCCCCGGTCACCAGGGCGCCGTCCGCCCGGAGGTAGACCGTTGCCGGCGTCACCACCGACCGATCGCCCAGCTTGATCATCTTGACTCGGGCGGCGGTGGCAGTCGCGGCCGCGACGAACGTCGTGCCAAGGTCCACTCCGAGGCTGTAGCCCACAACCCCTCCCTGAATGAGAGCTAAAGAGTAACTGTGTCACGTGAACAAGGAGTTTCGGCGAGTCATGCAACTATGAGTCACTGCGCGGGCACAGCAAGGGAAACAATAGGGCTCGCGACTCTCGCTGTCGCGGTAGGTGAGCGGGCAAGCTGGTGAGATGGTCATCCCCGTCCGTGACGTCAACCCCGTGCTTCGCACGCCGTGGGTTACCTACGCGCTGATCATGGTGAATATCGTCGTTTTTCTGCTCACTCCGGCTGCGGCAACCACGGTGACGGGTGCCGCCAGTCTGGCGCAGACCTGCCACCAGCAGGCGTTCTTCGATCGTTACGCGGCGATCCCCGTCGAGTTGCTGCGCAACCAGCCGCTGGGGCTGGTCGCGGACGGGCGGATCGGGGCGGACGAGCGAGGTACCGGCTGCGTGATCGCGGAGCCGAGCTACCACAAGAACCCGGTGATCTCGGCGTTGACGTCGCTGTTCCTGCACGGCAGCTGGCTGCACCTGCTCGGCAACATGCTGTTCCTGTGGATCTTCGGCAACAACATCGAGGACCGGTTCGGCCGACTCCGGTACCTGCTGTTCTACCTGGCGTGCGGGGTGGTCGCCACCTACGGCTTCGCGCTGGCCAACGCGCAGTCCTCCGAAGTGCTCATCGGTGCATCCGGCGCCATCGCGGGCGTGTTGGGTGCGTACCTCATCCTGTACCCGCGGGCGCGGGTCTGGAGTCTGGTACCGGTGTTGTTGTTCCTCCCGCTGCGGCTACCCGCCTGGCTGGTGCTCGGCCTATGGTTCCTGCTGCAGTGGGTCTACACCGCGGGATACGCAATCTCTCAAGCGGGATCGGTCGCCTATCTGGCCCATGTGCTGGGCTTCCTGGCCGGCGCACTGGTCGCGTTGCTGACGCGCCGTGCGGAAGGCAGCCAGGGCGCCGTGGTGCCCCGTCCCTACTGATCGAACTCGCCGGCTTCGTCGGCTATGGTGATGGGTCATGGCGATTGCGCGATGGAACGGCGTGGTCATCGCCGAGAGCGATGAGACCACAGTCGTGGAGGGCAACCATTATTTCCCCATGGATTCCGTGCGCGCCGAGCTTCTGGCGCCGTCGAGTAAACAGACGATGTGTCCGTGGAAGGGCACGGCCAGCTACTACACGGTGACTGTGGACGGGCACGAGAACCCGGACGCCGCGTGGTCCTACCCGGCGCCCAAGCCTGCAGCCGCGCAGATCAAGGACCATGTCGCCTTCTGGCGCGGGGTAACGGTCACCGACCACTAATCCCAGGGTTACCCCGCGTAGCTGGACCGTTACGGATGCGGGCACGATGACGGGATGCCTCATCAGCCACGGTACTTGCGGCGGGGAAAGCGATTTGTGGCCATCGCCGTCCTGCTCTTGTTGACGGCCACCGGGTGCGCGGCCTCCCGGGAGCAGCCGCCGGGAGCGGCGGGTCCGGGCGAACCGTTCACCTTTCGCGTCCTGACTACCGGCCTGGCGGATCCGTACGAGATCACGATGGGTCCCGATGGTTTTCTCTGGGTTACCGAGAAGACCGGCAAGCGGGTGACCCGGGTGAACCCGTCGGACGGGTCGAAGAGCACGGTGGCGACCATTGCTGAGGTGTACTCCACCGAGAGCCAAGACGGCCTGCTCGGGATGGCGTTTCAAGCCAACTTCCTCAAGGGCAACAATGACGTCTACCTCGCGTACACCTACGACGCCGACCCGGGCCCAGCGGTGAACCGGCGGGCCAAGATAGCCCGCTACACCTACGATCCAGCGGCACGCACAATGAGCCAGCCGGTAGATCTGATCGCCGGTCTGCCGGCAAGTACGGACCATAATTCGGGGCGCCTGGTGGTCGGTGCCGATCAGAAACTCTACTATGCAATCGGGGATCAGGGGAACAACCAGTTCCAGCGTTTCTGCAACCCGATACGCGCGCAGGACCTACCCACCGCAGACGATGTCCGTGCCCGGAATTGGGCCACCTACGTCGGCAAGACTCTGCGGTTCAATCTTGACGGCAGCGTCCCGCCGGACAACCCGGTGATCGCCGGAGTGCAGAGCCACATCTACTCCTACGGGCACCGGAACCCGCAGGGCCTGGTCCTCGGCGCGGGAGGTCGCCTCTTCTCGGCGGAACACGGTCCCAAAGCCGACGATGAGATCAACCTGATCCAGGCCGGGAAGAACTATGGCTGGCCCTACGTATCCGGTTTCCGCGACGATCTGTCGTACGTGTACGGGAACTGGTCCGCATCCACCGTCGGACCATGTGCCAGCCTGCGCTACGACAATTTTTCGATTCCTCCGTTCATCCCCCAGCAGCGGGAGACGGCCTGGAACAGTCCCGACTACACCGAGCCCTTGAAGACCCTCTATACCGTGCCTAATGGGTACAATTTCAAGGATCCGGCCTGTGGCGACCAGGCATACATCTGTTGGCCTTCGATCGCACCGTCCAGCATGGATTATGTGCCGGCCGACAAGGGTGGATTCGATGGGTGGCGCAACTCCTTGCTGGTGACGAGCCTGAAGAACGGCGCACTCTACTGCCTGCGGCTCACCCAGGACGGTGGCTCAGTGCAGGGTGACATCACCCAGTTCTTCAAGACCACGAACCGGTACCGAGACTTGGCGCTGAGTCCGGACTACCGGACTGTCTACATCGCCACCGACAGCATTGGACTGTCGGGGCCGAAGTTCGGACCCCCGACCGAAAAGCTCGCCAATCCAGGAGCCATCCTGGCGTACACATTCGCCGGTTCCGGCTCATAGGTGTCAACCGCGAGCGATGTAAAGATCCCGGAGTAGCCCGGTCTCCAACTCCATGTCCGCGACCCGGGCCTTGACCACGTCTCCAATGCTGACCAGGCCGGTCAGTTCGCCGTGATCCACAACCGGCAGGTGCCGGTAACGGGAAGCAGTCATCTGCTGCATCAGGCGCGCAATGCTGTCCTGCGGAGAACAGGTGGGAACATTGCGCGACATCACGTCGGTGACCCGCATAGTCAGAAGCTTGGCACCGTACTTACCAAGAGCGCGAATGATGTCGCGCTCAGTCAGCGTGCCGATGAACGGCCGCTGCCCCAGCTCGTCAGGAACAACCAGCGCCCCGATCTGTGGGGGGCCGTTCATCCGGCCTATCGCTTCAGCGACGGTTGAATCGGCCTCAATGGTCTCGACCGATCGGCCCTTCGACTTCAGGATCTCCTCGACCTTCATCAGTCCCCTCCCGGCGACGCAGGTCCTTACATCGTCCCTCGCTGGGGAGCAGCCCGACAGCGAAGATGTCCCGGCATCCGTGTGATGCCGATCTCACAGCCTGTGGCTGGTCAGGATTCCGACCGGAGGAGTCACAGGTAACAATCCGGGTGTGCGACTTCGACGCCGGGTCATCGTGGCTGTTCTCATCGCGCTGCTGGGCGCCTGCAACGCGCAGAACCGAGAGCCGGCTGTGGACCCGACGCCGGTGCTGAGCGGTGCCCACCCCTGCGATCAGCCGGCATCCGGCACCACAGCGCCGGGTTCCAGCCCGGGCAGCGTCACGTTCAGCTGCGCGACGTTGACCGTGCCGCTGGATCATGCCGGACTTCGTACCGGCCCGAGATCCGAGGGCCAGCTGACATTGCAGGTCGCGATGGCCGACAACGCGAATGCGCCGCGCGGCGCGCTGGTCTTCCTCACCGGGGGCCCGGGCCAACCGGCAGTGCCGTTCGTCGCCAGCGTGGCCAGCGGGCTGGTGGATCCGGCGGTGCTGCGCGATTACCGGCTTGTCCTCATCGATCAGCGTGGTACTGGCGGGGGGGCGCTGCAATGCCCGCAACTGCAGCAGGTGATGGGTAGCTCCGACCTGACCGTGCCACCAGCCAGCGCGGTGCAGGCCTGCGCCCAGGCGATCGGGCCGGCCCGGCAGTTCTTCACCACCGCCGACACCGTCGCCGACCTCGATGCGCTACGCCAGGCGCTGGGTGTGGACAAGCTGAGCTTCGACGGCGTCTCGTACGGTACGTTCGTCGCCGCACGGTACGCGGTCGCTCACCCCGACCGGGTGACCCGCCTGGTGCTGGACTCGGTTGTGCCACACGACAATGTGGATCCCCTGGAGTTGGCCGGAATCAGCCGCACAGCGGATGTGCTGCGGATGGTCTGCGCCGAAAACGGGTGTCCGACCGATCCTGCGCGAGACTTGTCCGAGGTCGTGCAGGCCCGCCATGACGGGCCTGAATTGTTCGACACCCTTACTGAACTGAGCATCGGCGGCCCGAGGCTCGACGACATCCCAGCCGCGCTGCACGATGCGGTGCGGGGCGACTACACGAAGCTGGACGAGATCGTTGCCACCGAGCACCGCAATCAGGCCGCTACGGCTTTCGAGCTCAGCCAGGGCCTGCACGCCAGCACATTGTGCGAGGACCTGCGCGGGCCGTGGGGCGATGCTGCCACCCCGGTCTCTGGCCGGATCGTGGCGACCCAGCAGGCGGTCGCCGCGCTGCCGGACGCGGCGGTGTTTCCTTACGACCGGGCCACCGCGGCCGGCAACGGAATCTCGGTGACCTGCCAGGAGTGGCCGGCCACGCCGGTGGTGCCGTTCCCGGCCGGTCGAGACCTCCCCGCGGTTCCGGTTCTGCTGTTGGTCGGGGACCACGACCTGTCCA
Source organism: uncultured Pseudonocardiaceae bacterium (assembly GCA_964250265.1). Taxonomy (GTDB): domain Bacteria; phylum Actinomycetota; class Actinomycetes; order Mycobacteriales; family Pseudonocardiaceae. The sequence goes on from CAXUFG010000190.1 coordinate 5,752, forward strand.
CCCCGCTGCAGTGGGCCCAGCAGGAGGCAGCGCGCGCTCCGCAGGGTCACCTCGTTGTCATCCCCGGGGCGGGTCACTCGACCCAGTCCAGCAGCAACGGTCCGATGGGTCGTGCCGCCGTCACCGAATTCTTGACCGGTCCGTGATCGGTCGAGGTGACGCCTCGCCTGCGCCAGTGGTCTGGTGCCGGGTCGCGGTGAAGACGGTTTGCTCGGTGCTGGATATGAGTTCTTTGGGCTTGACCCCTGCACGGGGCCACAGCGCGGCCCCGTGCAGGGTTAAGGCCGGTGCGCGACGACGGTGAGGAGGCCTGTCGCCGGACCGGCCTAGTTCAGGTGAACTCGTGTGGTCGTATTCGGCCAACGCCAGGGCGCTCACCGGCCTCCGCCACGGGCACAGCGAGCGTGGTGATCTGTGCTTAGAGCATGCTCGGGTTCAGTGACCGCGGCGGTGGCTGGTTGCTGTCCCTCGGCCAGTCATGGCGGTACCTCCGTTGCTGTGCGTAATGTGCCTAGCAGTAGTCTTCAGTGAACTGTGAGTAATGGCCGGCAACCAGAGCGCGACAGCGGCATCACTGATGCATAAGTGATGCACGGGGCTTGTTGAACTGCGGAAACGCTCTCATTGAGAGGTGACGACATGGCAGCTAGACGGAGGGAGCTTTCCCAACGCCGCAAAGCGGTCGGGTTTACCCAAGAGTCGCTCGCTGAACACCTGGGAGTAGAGCGCTCGACGGTTATCCGGTGGGAGGCCGGAGACAGCGAACCGCTCCCCTCGATACGACCTAACCTGGCCCGCGTCCTTCAGGTGTCGATAGAGCAACTCGCCGAGCTCCTCACCAAGGCTGAGATTGCTGGTACCACGCGAACCCTCTCGGCCGATCCCGAGGTGACGATTCCGGCGCTGCTCCCCGAGACTCCGCCACAGGGACGGCCGGACGAGGCCGAGTTCGAGAACCTGATCCGCCCGCAGATAGCCGAGACTGTCGAGGCGTTGCGCCGGGCGCTGCAATCCGCCGGGGTCAGTGCCGAGAACCTCGCGGCGATGCTGCTGGTTGATGGCTCGTCAGCCCGGCCGGTCGTCCCGCCCGGGCTCGACATCTCCGATCCGCCATCTCTGCACCGGGCCAGGTCGAGGAGATACCAGCGGTTGGTGGTGGTGGGCGCCTTCGCTCTCGCCCTCCCAGCGATCTGGTTATCCGGACCATTCGTGACTTCTCAGGGCGGCGCCATCCCGCCGGCCGCCGCCGGCTCCCGGGAGCATGCGACCCCCGTGGCTGCCATCCCGGCACCCAACCTCAGCCGTGCCAACAGCGCTAGCGGCGCAGACTCCACCGGAACCGTCCCTGCGGAACCCTCCGCCACACCTGCCGGCGGACCCGCCCTGCCAGCGGTTGGCACGGCGCCCGCATCTCGCTCCACAAAGGCCCCTGGTACCAGCCGGACCGCCACCCCTTCCGCCGCCACAATGCATCCGCCTTTGTCGGCCACCCAAGCGTGGATGATTGCGACGGCGGAAGCGGGTCATCGCTGGCATGGCGTCGATCAGGTTGGACGGGCTGACCATCCCTGGTAGGTGAGATCGGCTTCGGCGGCTGTAGCCAAACCTCAGTCGTCATCGGGTGGATCTTCAACGATGGTCGGTGCTATGTACCACGGCCGTTCGGCCAGTGTGATGCCGCAGCGCGGGCACTGAGCTCGCTGACCGCGAGCCGTGCGAACCGCTGCCCACTCCTTATCAAGCCTGCGACGCTCGTCGGCCTGCCGTCGAAGCTTGGGCTGTAATGCCTGGATGGTCCAGGCATTACCGAGAAGTAGCCCGAAGCAGACCAGCAACACCGAGCCCAGCACCTGGAGGGTCACCGCGCTCTGCGGTGCGCCCCGCCACGACATGTCGCTCCCTGGCCGCGGCCCGCGGGCCGAATCCCGGGGAGGCGTGTCGCGCTCCGGTGAGATGTTGACATGAGTGCCTTCCCCTTTCCTCATCCGTGGTACGGATTGCTGCGCTGCGGCCGGGGATCGCCGGCTACCCGGTAGCGGGTGCGCGATCTAGTGGCGGCGCGAATAGAGGGTGCGCAACGTTGCTGATCGACCCCGGCGAGAGCACAGATGCCCTGCCGGTCGCACCCTCGGACGGGTCCGTGCTGGTCATCACGGCCTCCTACGCCGGGCTTCGAACTATGTCTGCTCACCCCCGGCCAGGCTGGCAGTATCGATGAGAGTACCTTACGTGCTACGCAACCACGAGAGCAGTGCTCATCAAGAAGGTCGAAAGATGAGAAAGAGCCGCTCAGCTCGTTGTTTCGACCTATGATGATGAAGGATAAGCCATGTTCAGACGGCATATTGGCGCTGTTGTTCAAGCATCGACGCGGGTCATGGAGCAGCGCGACAAGAGAAATCGTGCGGCACGCGCTTGCTGGGGTCGCCATCTCGACTGCTGCGCTGTCCCAGCTCGGGTATGGACGAGCTGGCCCGACTCTGACAGCCTCGTCGGTCGCTCGATGGGACGAGTTTTCTACTTACGAACCGGGACGATACTGTTCAAGTGAAGGAGTGCTCATGTCTGGGCCCTCTGGGGTCAGGTTTCCTCAAGTCTTGGGCCGTCTCATGGAGCAACGCTACAAGAGAAATCGCGCAGCACTCGCTTCTGCGGCCCACATCTCGGCTTCCGCGCTGTCACAGTACGTACGGGGACGAGCAACGCCGAGTCTGGCTGTGCTGGTCGATCTCGCTAAAGCCCTCGAGGTCAGCCTGGACTTCCTCGTCTACGGGCAAGATGCCTTGAGCGGAGGCGACCACGCAGCGTGGGCGCAACACCTTGACGACACTGTTCGGCACATGACGTCCGAAGCAGCATCGCTACGCCAACTCGTCGATCGGATGGGTATCGAGATAGCTGCACAGTTGTACGAAGTGGCGACCGAGGTGGTGAAACACTCAGGTGCCCGTGGCGGCGCCCTAACGGCCGCCGAGATCGCGCAGGTTGAACGGTATTCTGGTCATACGCGGATTACGACAGTCGACCTCGACACCGACGTGCTATTGCCACGAGAGTCATCCCCGGATGACATCGCAGCACCAGGGCCATTCACGGACGTGGTCGCAGCAAACATTTTAGTTGGAAACACATACGAATACATTGTTCCAGATAGTCCACGGTGGATCAGGCGGGCAGGCCTCATAGCTCGGGAAGTACGAAAGGTGCTTGAGGGCCAAGTGGGATCCAGGGCATCTGGGGACATTGTAACAAAAAATCTAAATTTTTTCATTGCAACGGAGGGTCTGGTGCCGAGCTATGTCATTTACGACCTCGATCGGGCCCGATTATTGAAAGAGAAGCCACTCCTGCATGACCTTATAGAGGGATTTCTCGGGACGTTGGAAGAAGCCGGTGATCCCAATGGGAATGCCGAGAACACCCTCGCGTTGGTCGAACCTTCAAACCCCGGGTTCGACATGTACCCACTGATCTCGCGAGATAGCTTGCCGATGCTCGGCAAGAGCTATCAAAAACTGCGTAACCAAAGCGACCGTTTATCGTTTACCGATTATCACACCTCGCCGGAAAGGTAGGGATTCAATGTGGCGTCATGAGGAGTGGTTTGCTCCCACTCCGTCGGCCGAGCCGCATGCAGTTCTGGAACTGGCCGACAGGCTCGTCGTGGACTGCCCCATCGGGCGGCACCCGTTTTTTCAGCATGCAGCACGCTCTGGGCACGCTTTGCGTATTTGGGTGACGCAGGAGCTGGCAGTGACGGGACCGTTCTCACAGCTGCTTTTGGCGTTGGCGGCCGAGATACCTAACGTTCATATTCGGGCCATGGTTGTCGAAGTGGCTTACGGTGAGCACGGGGAACCCGGCGACTCTATCGCTTCTGGGTCGCACCCCTGGCTGCTCGAAAGGCTTCGGCAGTCGATGAACATTCCATTGAATGAGCTGAACATACTTCCCGAAACCCATGTTTTCCTGACCGAATTGCGCGATATTTGCGCCGTGTCGCCGCTGGCCGCTCTTGGCGCGCTAGGCATTGGAAGTGAGAAGCTACTTATTCCTGAGTACACCGCCGTCAAAATGGCGTTCGAAGCGGGTTGCCCTGATTGCGAATACGAGACATTTCTCGATGCCAATATCAATGATGACACTTGGCACGCCGTACTCATGTCCAAGGCAGCCGCTGCACTCATCAACCTTGGTGGAGACCCGGATCACTACCTTAAGGGTGCGAAAGTGTCAATTGACGCACGCATGAGCTACTACACAAGTCTCTTGGCCAGCTGTCTACAGGTAGAAAGTGCCTCCGGTGCGAATGGTGTCGAGGTCAATTACAGTAAGGCCAGTGTGCTCACGATGAACCCATAGCAGTGGCGTAGCAGTAGACCTGCATCGCGCGCCGCCGGCTAGGGCTGGATAGAGCGTGGGCAGAGCGGAGCTAGTCGAAGTGCGGGGACGGCGGCGCTGCCAACGACGAGAGACAACAGTCACATGTCACGCTGAGTGGCCGTCGAGGGTTGATGTGTCCGATTCTGCCTGGGGGTAGGTCGGGTGAGATGCGGCGCCGCGGGACCTCAGGCTGAGTCCTCGGAACCCCTCGATTCTGCTACGTTGATACCCTCAAAAAAGCTCCGTAAGGATTCCGAAAAATGCTATCTGAAGCGCTCGTTCCGCGGCGGGCGCGGCGTGAACTGGACGAGACGCTG
>CAXUFG010000191.1:0-10337 GCA_964250265.1 uncultured Pseudonocardiaceae bacterium
GCAACGGCATCACCATGGCCATGCCGCGCGAGCTGGCCGACGCCGTCGAGCAGGCCGACCTGGACCCCGCCGTGCACGCCATCGCCCAGTCGGGCAACGGCAAGGGCTTCTGCGGCGGCTACGCCCTGGTCGCGCAACTGGTCCAGCCGCCGCTGGGCCGCCTCACGCAGTTCGTCCAGCGGGCCGAACTGGATGGAATCGGTGGGGCAGGCCTTGGCGCAGGCCGGCTCCAGCCCGGCCCCGAGCCGGTCATAGCACAGGGTGCACTTGAAGGCGCGCCCGTCCTCGGGCCGGATATCGATCACCCCGTACGGGCAGGCCGGCACGCAGTAGCCGCATCCGTTGCAGATGTCCTCCTGCACCACCACGGTGCCGAACTCGGTGCGGAACAGCGAACCGGTGGGGCAGACGTCCAGGCAGGCCGCGTGCGTACAGTGCTTGCACACATCCGAGGACATCAGCCAGCGCACTTCGCGGTCGGCCTCGACCGCGCCCTGCGGGACCGAGGGCACCTCAGGCATTCCCAGCTCCACGGTGCTGGTCTGCTTGAAGGGTGTGGTCTGCTCGACGAAGGCGACATGCCGCCACGTCGATGCACCAAGACCGCCGGTGTTGTCATACGACATGCCCGTGAGCTTCCCGGCGGTATCCGATTGTTTGCCGCCGCTCGCGGGAGGAACCAGATTCCACTCCTTGCACGCGACCTCGCAGGCCTTGCAGCCGATGCACACCGAGGTGTCGGTGAAAAACCCCATCCGCGCCGGGTGCTCGCCGTAGCCGGCTTCCCCGGCCACGTCGTCCAGCGGCGCAGCCAGCCGCTCGTCGAGGGTGAGATCGGTCCGCATGCCCCTCCGCTCCCTTCGGTCGCGGTCGTGAGTGGCGTTCGGTGTGGGAACACTGTTACCCACTCACGACTCTTTTCTGGTACCGCTCGACGAACTCCAACCGGGCCGCTCCCCGCGGCCGGCGTCCCGGCTGGATGTCGCAGGTGGACGCCTTGGTCGGCTGGATGTGCACGTTGGGATCCAGCGTGATCGGCAACAGCTCGTTGGCCGAGTCACCGGTGCTCAGCCCGTTGCCACCCCAGTGATACGGCAGCCCGATCTGGTGCACGGTGCGCCCACCGACCCGGATCGGGCGCATCCGCTCGGTCACCAGCACCCGGGCCTCGATCACCCCCCGGGGGTTGACGATCGTCGCCCACCCGAGGTGCTCCAGGCCGCGCTCGGCGGCCAGCGCGGGGCTGATCTCGCAGAAGAACTCCGGCTGGAGCTCGGAGAGGTAGGGCAGCCAGCGGCTCATCCCACCGGCGGTGTGGTGTTCGGTGAGCCGGTAGGTGGTGAACACATAGGGGAACACCTCGGCACCCCGCTCGCCGTCGCTGGGGGCCAAGCGGTTGAGCCGGTGCGGGTAGATCAGCCGCGCCGGGTTGGCCTGCTGGCCGTAGAGCAGGTTGGCCACCGGTGACTCCTGCGGCTCGTAATGCGCCGGCAGCGGACCATCGGCCAGCCCGGCCGGCACGTACAGCCAGGAGCGGCCGTCGGCCTGCATGATGAACGGCTCGTTACCCGCGATCGCGTCCTCCCGCTCGGCGCCCTCGGGTGGGCGGTAGTCCGGCGGTTTGGTCACCGTGAAGTCGGGCACGTCGTGGCCGGTCCAACGCTTCGCGCCGGCGTCCCACCAGACGTAGGCCTTGCGCTCGCTCCACGGCTTGCCCTCCGGGTCGGCCGAGGCCCGGTTGTAGAGGATGCGCCGGTTGGCCGGCCACGCCCAGCCCCACTCCGGGGCCACCCAGGACTGCTCGGCCCCGGGCTTGCGGCGGGCCGGCTGGTTGACCCCGCCGGCGTAGCAGCCGCAATAGATCCAGCACCCGCAGCTGGTGGACCCGTCGGCCTTGAGCTCGGTGTAAGAGGACAACGGCTCGCCGTCGGCGTCAACGCCGTTGATCTCGGCGAGGACCGCTTCGGCGTCCGGCTCGGCGTGCTTACCGACGATGGGGTAGTCCCAGGTCAGATCCAGAACTGGCCGATCCCGTTCTTCGGTATCCTGCGGGGCACCCGCACCCGAGTAAGATCTGGCCAGCTTCTCGCGGATGATTCGCCCGAGGTGGAAGTAGAACCACAGCTCGCTGCGCTGATCACCGCGCGGTTCGACGGCCTTGTGGTGCCACTGCAGCATCCGTTGGGTGTTGGTGAAGCTGCCGTCCTTCTCGGTGTGCGCGGCGGCCGGCAGGAAGAAGATCTCGGCGCCGATGTCCTTGGTGCGCAACTCCCCGGACTCGATCTCCGGGCCGTCTTTCCAGAACGTGGCGCTCTCGATCATGACGAAGTCCCGGACGACCAGCCAGTCCAGGTTGGCCAGGCCCATCCGGTTCATCTTGGAGTTCGCCGTGCCCACGGCCGGGTTCTCACCCACGACGAAGTAGCCCTTGCAGGTGCCGGCCAGCTGCTTGGTGATCGTGTCGTAGTGCGAGTGGCCGCTGGTCAGGCGGGGCAGGTAAGCGAAGCAGAACTCGTTGTCCGCCGTGGCCGCGTCGCCCCACCAGGCCTTGAGCAGGCTGACCATGTAGGCGTCCATGTTGCCCCAGTAGCCCTTGGTGCCCGCGTCGGCGGAGACGTACTGCGGTAGGTCGAGATGGTCATGGGCGTGCGGCATCGGTAGGTAGCCGGGCAGGATGTCAAACAGCGTCGGGATGTCGGTGGATCCTTGGATCGACGCGTGCCCGCGCAGCGCCATGATCCCGCCGCCCGGGCGTCCGATGTTGCCCAGCAGCTGCTGCAGGATCGCGGCGGTTCGGATGTACTGCACTCCGACGGTGTGGTGGGTCCAGCCCACCGCGTAGACGAACGCGCTGGTGCGTTCCCGCCCGGAGTTCGTGGTGAGCGCCCGGGCGACCCGCAGGAACTCCGGCTCGGTGATGCCGCAGATATCGGCCACGAGCGCCGCGGTGTACCGGGAGAAGTGCCGCTTGAGCACCTGGAACACGCAGCGCGGGTGGGCCAGCGTGTCGTCGCGCTCGGGGCTGCCGTGGAAAGGAACCCCGCCGCTGCCGGCCTGCTCGCTGCGGGAGACCTCCGCTGCCCGCTTCGCCTGTTCGGATCGACCGCCGTCGTCCTGGTGCATGCTCGACCACTGGTCACGTTGCCCAGCGGCGGCGGCCACATCGGTGCCTTCGTACTGCCAGCTCGACGGGTCGTAGTGCCGGGACTCGGGGTCGAATCCGGAGAACAGCCCGTCCAGATCCTCGGTGTCGCGGAACTCCTCCCGAAGGATCATCGGTGCGTTGGTGTAGGCGAGGACGTAGTCGCGGAACCACGCGTCGTGCTCGAGCACGTAGTGGATCAGGCCGCCGAGGAAGGCGATGTCGCTGCCGGCGCGTAGCGGCACGTGAATGTCGGCCAGCGCGCTGGTCCGGGTGAACCGCGGGTCGACGTGGATGATCGTCGCGCCGCGGGCCTTGGCCTCCATCACCCACTGGAACCCGACCGGGTGGCACTCGGCCATGTTCGAGCCCTGGATGATGATGCAGTCGGAGTTGGCCAGGTCCTGCTGGAAGGTGGTGGCGCCGCCGCGCCCGAAGCTGGTCCCCAGACTGGGGACGGTGGAGGAGTGTCAAATACGGGCCTGATTTTCGATCTCCACCGCGCCCAGGGCGGTGTAGAGCTTCTTCATCAGGTAGTTCTCTTCGTTGTCCAAGGTCGCGCCGCCCAGGCTCGCGAAGCCCAGGGTGCGGCGCAGCACAACACCGTTCTCGTCGGTGTCCTGCCAGGTTCTCCGCCGGGTTTCGATCACCCGATCGGCGATCATGTCCATGGCGGTGTCGAGGTCCAGGTCTTCCCACTCGGTGCCGTGCGGGCGGCGGTAACGCACCTTGGTTTCCCGGGTGGGTGCGGTGACCAGCTGCCGGCTGGCCGAACCCTTGGGGCACAACCGCCCCCGGGACACGGGTGAGTCCGGATCACCCTCGATCTGGATGACCTGCTCGTCGCGCACATAAACCCGCTGGCCGCAGCCCACCGCGCAGTACGGGCAGATCGACTTCACGACACGGTCGGCCGTCTCGGTCCGGGCCTGCAGGGCCCTGCTCCCGTCCGACTTGACCGCCGCGCCCCGGCCCAGCGGGTCATCCCCCGTCAGCTGCCGGTAGACCGGCCACCCCTCGATCCAGCTACGCACGCCCACGCGCACACCCCCAGCATCGGATCACGCGGCGCCGGACACACCCCGGTTTGCCAGCCGACCACGGAGTAGCCACCCGAGTTCGGGTCGAAACGTACGCCAAGACCCCGCCGGCCCCCACTGCCCCTACATGTAGACATATCGGGTAATTCCAGCCCTCATTCACCCCTATTTGTCTCCATGTCGGGGAAGGCGCCCGCGGTTTGGATCAAGCAAGTTTCGGCTAGGTGAGGTCCCACAGCAACCGGTAGTAGGCAGTCCGTCCCAGGTCACGATCAATGCCGTAGGCGGCAAGCAGGAGGCCCTCCCAGCCCGGTCCGTAGTTCCACTGGGTGCTCCAGGTGGCGATGGCCAGGTCGGCCCACCGGTCGGCGACACCGAGTGCACCGAAATCGACATGGCCGCAGCAGCGTCCGTCGACGGTCAGCAAGGTGTTGGGGGCACACGCGTCGCCATGGCAGACGACGAGGCGGTCAACCGGAGGGATGTCATCCAACAGGCGCATAGCACGCGGGACCGTCAGCGACTGGAACTCGGCGTGCCATTGCCCCGGGACGAGCAGGCCGGTCGCGGCCCGCTTGCGCGCGAGGGCGAGCCGGTCGGAGACAGACCAGGAAAACGGGCATCGCTCGACGGGGAAGGCATCGTGCAGGGCTCGCAGACCTGAACCGATTGCGGTCACCGAGGTGGCGGGATCAGACCTCCACCGGGGGCTGACCGCGCTATCGCCCGGTAGGGGGGCGGTGACCATCCAGGTCCCGGTCTCGTCGCCGCCAGAGCGCAGGACACGCGGCACTGGTGCATAGCTGGCCGCCCACCGCAGCCGGTCGACCTCGACAGCGAGATCGATGCCGCTGTCCACCGGTGCCCACTTGATGAACGAGCGCGCTGAGCCCAGCCCCAACTCGAAGGTGAGTCCGCCGCATTCGTTGCGCCAGACCAGACGGACACTCCGGCGACCAGTCTGCGCGGCAACGACCACCGGCACCGCGACATCACCAGACACCACCGGACCATCCTGCCTGCCACCCGCCCGATCTGTGGCCCGACATGGAGACATATCGGCCTTATTAGCTGCTGAATTTCCCCGATATGTCTCCATGTCGAGGGCAGTGGGGGCGGTGGCGGTTCAGCCGAGGACGTGCTCCATGGCGCGTACTTCACCGCCGCACTCGGCGTCCAACCATGTCCCGAGACGCCGGCCCCCCGCGCAGGATGAGCATCGGCAAGATGTCACGAATGTGTCACGAAGAGAAGGTCGCCCGAAACCGCGGGTCTCGTCGCTTCGAAAGTCGTCTGTACGGGGGAGGCCCCGGGGGTCACGGGAGAGGATTGGTAGTGGGCCTCGATGATCGAACATTCAACGAATTGATTACCGAGTCTCAGGATCTGCACGTCGACGCGATGAGGCAGATCAAGGAGACGTTGCCCGAGCTCGCGGAGATCCGTGCGGAGCGCCGCGGGCAAGAGATCGACACCGACGAGATCAAGCGGTTCAATCTCGGCCGCCGCGAGGCGCTCGCCCGGCTGGGCTACGGCACGGCTACCGCGGGCATGCTCACCGCCGGGTTCGGCGGCATGTTCGCCGGGTTGCTGGCCACGCCCGCCTATGCCGACCAGTCGTTGGACGTGCAGATGCTGCAGACCGCGTCCTCGCTGGAGCGCTTGGCGGTCAACACCTACGCCACGGCATTGACGTTGCCGTTCATCAAAAACGGCAACGCGGTGGTGGTCAAGTTCGCGCAGACGACCATGCAGCAACACGACGAGCACCGCAAGGCCTTCCAGGCGCAGACCACCGCGCTGGGCGGCAAGCCCCAGGACCAGCCCAACCCGACGTTCGTTGCGGTGGTGCAGCAGGCCGTACCTGGGCTCAAGGCTCCCGGTGATGTGGTGAAGCTCGCTGCGGAGCTGGAGAAGGTGGCCACCGACACGTACCTGGTGGACCTGACCATGTTCGAAGACATGAAGTCCAAGACGATCATGGGCAGCGTGATGGGTGTCGAGGCGCAGCACCTCGCCACCTTGCGGGCGGTGGGTGCCCTGTTGGAGGGCAATGCCCCCCAACTGATCAAGATCCCGATTGGTGACGATCTCGCCAAGCTGCCCGCAGCGGCCGGCAGCGTGGCCTTTCCCAACGCGTTCGAGCAGACCCAGCCCGAGCTGCTGGCCGCGCCGGAGTCTGGAGCCGTTCGATGAACCAGGACATGGAGCAGAACATGACCGGCCAGCCCACCCCTGCCGAGGAGCTGTCGAAACCGTCCTCGGTCAACCGTCGCCGGCTGCTGGTCGGTGGTGGCGTCGCCGCACTCGCCGCCGCGCTGGCCGCCTGCGGTCAAGCCAGCCAAAGCGCCGGCCAAGGCAGCGAGACCGCCAGCCCGTCACCGAGCCCCAGCCCCAGCTCCGGAGCAGAGGGTGACCTGGCCGTAGCGCAATTGGCCGCCGGCCTGGAGGTACTGGCCGTCAACACCTACAAGGCCGCCGGCGACGCGGCCACCGCCGGCAAACTGGGCTCCGTACCGCCCGCCGTCGCCCAGTACGTCACCACAGCGCTGGATCAGCACCAGCAACACCTCGAGGCCTGGAACAAGGTCCTCACCAGCGCGGGCAAACCGGAAGTGACCGCACCCAACGCGACCCTGAAACCCACGGTGGACTCCGAGTTCGCCCAAGTGAAAGACGTGACCGGGGTCGCGAACCTTGCCTTGACGCTCGAACAGATCGCCGCCCAGACCTACCTCAAGGCGATACCCACCCTCAAGGACAAAGACGCCATCCGTACCGCGGCACAAATCCAAATCATCGACCAGCAGCACCAGGCAATCCTGCTCTACGCCCTGGGCATGTACCCGGTACCCGACGTCTTTCAAAGCACCGACAAAGCCGTCACCTCGTAGCCGAGTCCGCGGCAGGATCGTCCGGCAGTGGCATGTCCATTCGTCCGGGTTGTGTGGCTTGCATGACCCTCACCGACAAGAAGGAGCGATTTAATGGTCTCGGAAATCTTTGCAATGGGTGGCGGCTGTGGACACGGCGGTGAGCGGCACCGCGGGAGTTACCACAGCTGCGGGGGCTGCGGGAGCTGTGGTGGTTGCTACAGCTCGGGCGGCTTCCACGGGGGCCGCTTCAGCTACGGCTACTACAATGGCTACAACCGTGGTGGCTTCAATGGTGGCTTCCGCAACGGAAGCGCCAGCCGCGGTAGCGGACTCCTCGGGATCCTCGGGTAGCCTGCCACCCCGCAGGTCCTCCGGCGGTGGCCTATATCCCTGTCAGGGCCACCGCCCGACTGACCCCCTCACTTCGCCAGCGGTCGCAGGGGTGCAGGCGGGCGGAGACCGACTTCGGCGATCGCGCACGGAAGCAGGACGACGAGCGGGTGAATAGCGCGAGGCCCGGAGTGGCGCCGCACGGTAGCCGCCGAGCGCAGTTCTTCGCCGAGTTGCTGCGGGCACAACAGGGCCAGGAACGGATGAGGGTGGCGGATCACCGGTTGAACGGCTGCTCCTGAACCCAGCGAAAACCCCGGCTCGTCAGCGGCAGCTCGGATCTGTCCACCCTGCGCAGGCTTGACCGGGTCGGGGTGCCGTGCACCGTCCCCTGCAGCATGAGGCCACCGTCGAGGCGGGTCACGACCAGGTCATACCTACCAATGGCGTCCCGCAGCGTCAGCCCGTTGGTCTCGGCGTGGGGCTCCAAGCCGAAGTGCTCGAGAGTGTCGCCGACGGTGAGCACGGTGAACGCGCCACCGCCGATCCCGACCCGGCGCCAGCGATCGCGCTGCGACAGCAACGGCGGTACCACCACTCCGTCACGAACGAGTTCCTCGACGTCGTAGACGCCGTCGAACGGGGTGGCCCGCAGGGCATCACGGACCTGCGCGTGCAAGACCATGGCGATGAACACCTGAACAGACACCAGAATGGCGGCGACGACGCACCCCAACACCGCCAGGCTCCGTCGCCGCTGGCGCTCCGAGTCGAGCAGGAAACGCAGCAACCGCGCGGCATGCGGCGCGGCGATCACGCAGCAGAACGCGAGCAGATTGATGGAGAACTGCTTGACCGGGACGTCGTAGGTGAGGTTCAACATCGCCACGTTTGCCATGACGCCGATGAGGATCAGCGCGCCGAGCAGGCTCGTCCGTCGGAAGAACAACAGGACGGCTCCGAGCGCCTCCGCTGCACCCGCGAACGCCGAGTAGACCGGGGAATGGCCCATGAACGTCCACATCAGGCCCATCGGCGACAGCGCGCCGACCGGCTCGATCAGCCGCCCAGGCGAGAGCGGCGGGAACTGGATCGGCCAGAGCTTCGCCACGCCGTAACCGAGGATGATGAAACCCACCGCGAAGCGGAGGTACACCAGTAACGCGTCCCACGCCTCGCCGTAGTTCGGTCGCCGCCGGTCGAACACCGACCACACCAGCGCGCCGGCCACCGCTACAGCCGCGACGACGAGCAGCCACATCCACTCGAACCAGGTGTCGCCGCTGCCCGTCTCACGTACCTGAGCCGGCCTATCAAAAAGCACCTGGCTCACCGGGTTCACCACGACCTCGAGCAGGCCGCTGCCGATCGGAAGGATCTTCGGAGTCAGATAGAGCAACGAATAGAGGAACACGAACCGGAATGCCACCCGCCGCGCCAGGTTCCACTTCCCGGGCGCAACCACGTCATGGTCCGTCACCATTGTTGCCATCAGCCCAGCCTAAGATCAGGGCTGAACTTCAACCGGGTGCCCCGCCGATTCACCACTGCTAGGGACGTTGTTACCGAAAGTCGTTAGCTGGCGCGGCGTTCTTGGTCGAGGCGCTCGAGGAGCCATGAGCGCGCCATCGTCGACATGGGCAGGTGATGCTCGCGCGCGAGCCTCTGCAACTCGGTGAACTGCTCGTCGGTCAGTCGGACGTTGAACATCCGGCTGGGCCGGTTCGGCCGGGTGATCCGTGTGCCCGGGGGATACGGGTCGCTGGCTTCAGACTCGGCCTCGAGTGCGCGGGCATCCGCCCGCGTAGCTCGTTCGGTCTGCTCGTCACGTCTCTTCGTCATCACACACCGCCCTCTATGTGGCCAGATCGCGTCCGCTCGCGGGCCACGCATTCATGCCGTGCAGCTCGCCGTCCACGTCGCGGTAGGCGATCACCACGAGCACCCGACCTGCCGCCGGGGAGTAACCAATGAACCCGGACGCACCGACCCGCGACGCCGGGTACGGTGATAGTTCGACCAGATGCTCATCGACCATCACCTCCTGGGTCCACTCCGGCTCAAGGTCCAGGGCGCCCCGATAGCGGGTGGACCGGTGACGGGATGTAGTCGGCGTCTTATCAGCCAGCGCGATGGCGCAGGCTAGGACTTGCCGGTCGATCCGCCTGGGTGCCGCGCCGGAGCGCCCAGGCGGATCGAAGCACCACCGCCAACTGGCGAGCTTGATCCGCACGACAGGCTCCCCCTGCCCCGACATGGAGACATATCGGGCTCTTAGACGCTGAATTTCCCCGATATGTCTCCATGTCGGGGGTGCGGCTTGCATGAGACTGCGGGGAGAGCGGCCGCCAATGCCTTGCACGTCGGGCAGCTGCGGCCGGTGGGCAGAGCGCTGGTGTCCACGGACCACAGCATTCGGTGCCCACACACGGCGATCATGACCACGATCCACTCCTTGCACCGCCCGGCGATCAGGTGACTGCGCTGGTCGCTGGGGGAGGACGCCCAGCGGTGCGGAGTGCTCACCGCCACCCTCGCACCAGGGTCGTGAATCCGGCGCAGTTCCAGGTACCGCGCGGACCCGCGATCGGTGACGCTCGCCCGGCGCAACCCGCCGGGCTCGGGATCATCGGCCACCGCCACCAGCCCGCCCTGCCTGAGCCCGTCGAGTGCTTCGGCCAGGTAGCCGGGCATCAGGTGTCCGGAGTCGAACCAATGGCCGGTGAGGTTCGCCACGCCGCCCCGGTGGACCCGCCGCAGGGCGATCCACACCGCGACCCCACGGTCCTTCGTGGGCGTTTCCCTGCTGATCATGACCCTCGCGTCTCGCACTGTGGAGGACGGCGACCCCGGCCGGTCGGGGGATAGCACGGCTGGGGCCGCCGTCAGTCTGGGGCTGGTGGAGCGCCTGGGTGCGGACACGGCGCGCTGCTACATCCTGTTCATCGG
>CAXUFG010000192.1:0-10292 GCA_964250265.1 uncultured Pseudonocardiaceae bacterium
GGGTAAAGAGGGCCCCTCCAACCCCGATATGTCTCCATGTCGGGGAAGAGCCACGGGCTAGTAGCGGTAGTGGGCGGGTTTGTAGGGACCCTCGACGTCTACGTCGATGTATTCGGCCTGGTCTTTGGTGAGCTTGGTGAGCTCGCCGCCTAGGGCCTCGACATGGATCCGGGCGACCTTCTCATCGAGCGCCTTGGGCAGGACGTAGACCTCCCGGTCGTATTCCTTGTACTTGGTGAACAACTCGACCTGGGCGATCACCTGGTTGGAGAACGAGTTCGACATCACGAAGCTGGGGTGCCCGGTGGCGTTGCCCAGGTTCAGCAGCCGCCCCTCGGACAACACGATGATCGAATGCCCGTCCTTGAACGTCCACTCGTCCACCTGCGGCTTGATCACCAACCGGCGGGCCCCCGAGCGGCGCTCCAGCCCGGCCATGTCGATCTCGTTGTCGAAGTGCCCGATGTTGCCCAGGATTGCCTGGTGCTTCATCCGCGACATGTGATCGACGGTCACGATGTCCTTGTTCCCGGTGGCGGTGATGATGACGTCCGCCTTGGCGACCGCGTTGTTCAGGGTGTCGACGGTGAAGCCGTCCATCATCGCCTGCAACGCGCAGATCGGGTCGATCTCGGCCACCACCACCCGGGCGCCCTGGCCGCGCAATGCCTCCGCGCAGCCCTTGCCGACGTCCCCGTACCCGCACACCACGGCCATCTTGCCGGCGATCAAGACGTCAACGGCCCGGTTGATCCCGTCAATCAGCGAATGCCGGCACCCGTACTTGTTGTCGAACTTCGACTTCGTCACCGAATCGTTGACGTTGATCGCCGGGAACAGCAGTTCCCCCGCCGCGGCCAGCTGGTACAGCCGGTGCACCCCCGTGGTGGTCTCCTCGGTCACACCGCGGATCCCCTCGCCGATCGCCGTCCACTTCCCCGGTGTCGCCTCCATCGAGGCCCGCAACACGGCCAGGAACACCTTGTGCTCATCGGAGTCGTCGTCCTCGGCGCTGGGCACCACGCCGGCCTTCTCGAAGGTCGTTCCCTTGTGCACCAGCAGGGTGGCGTCCCCGCCATCGTCCAGGATCATGTTCGGTCCGGTGCCATCCGGCCAGGTCAACATCTGCTCGGTGCACCACCAGTACTCCTGCAGCGTCTCGCCCTTCCAGGCGAAACAGGGCACCCCCTGGGGCTCCTCCGGGCTCCCGTGCGGGCCCAGCACCACGGCCGCCGCGGCATGATCCTGGGTGGAGAAGATGTTGCAGGACGCCCACCGCACCTCGGCGCCGAGACTGACCAGGGTTTCGATCAACACCGCGGTCTGGACGGTCATGTGCAGCGATCCGGAGATCCGCGCCCCGCGCAACGGGAACGCATCCGCGTACTCGCGGCGCAGCGCCATTAGACCGGGCATTTCATGCTGCGCCAGCCGGATTTCGTTGCGCCCGAACTCAGCCAGACCCAGATCGGCAACGGCGAAATCTATCCCGGCACGGCTCTGTAGTTTCTTCTCAGCGGCAGGCGCCACAGTCATCGACATGCACTCCTTGTTGAATTTGGGGAATCGAGGTTCAAGCGCTCACGCGCGCACGTGCGCGGCCACCTCGGCCGCGTTGTCGGGTCCGTAGGCTTCGCTGAATCGCTCCAGGAAACTGTCGGGTTCGAACTTGTGCTCCTGAGTTCCGACCGACTCGATCACCAGGGTAGCCAGCATGCACCCGAGCTGCGCGGCCCGCTCGTCACCCACCTCCCACTGGATCCCGGCTAGGAAACCAGCCCGGAACGCGTCACCGACGCCGGTCGGGTCGGCCTTGGTCAGCTCCTGCGGTGGGGTCACCGAGATCACCGGTTCGCCCGGCCGTTGCACGGTCACGCCTTTGGCGCCGCGAGTCATCACCGAGACGCCCACCCGCTCCAGGATGTCCTCGTCGCCCCAGCCGGTCTTGCGTTGGAGTAGGCCCCGCTCGTAGGTGTTGGTGAACAGGTAGGCCGCGCCCTCGATCAACGGCTTGATCTGATCGCCGCCCAACCAGACAAGCTGCTGGGACGGGTCCGCGGCGAACGGGTAGCCGAGATCCCGGCACTCCTCGGTGTGCCGCAGCATTCCCGCCGGGTCATTCGGGCCGATCAGCACGAGATCCGTGCCGCCGACGCGGTCCACGATCGGTTTCAGCTCGATGTCGCGGGCCTCGCTCATCGCGCCGGCGTAGAAGGAGGCGATCTGGTTCTGGTCGGAATCGGTGGTGCACAGGAACCGGGCAGTGTGCTTGGTCTGCGAGACGTGCACCGCGCTGACGTCCACGCCGTGGGCGCAGAGCCACTGCCCGTACTCGGCGAAGTCAGCTCCGACCGCGCCCACCAGCACCGGCTCCAGCCCGAGGCAGCCCAGGTTGAACGCGATGTTGGCGCCCGCCCCACCCCGGTGGATCGCCAGGTCCTCCACCAGGAACGACACCGAGATGTTGTCCAGTGCCTCGGGCACTATCTGCTCGGTGAACCGGCCAGGGAAGACCATCAGGTGATCGGTGGCGATCGAGCCCGTGACGATGATGCTCACCGCGTTCCTCTCTCTCAGACCGCTGCCGGCTCGGTGCTGGCGGGTAACCCGGCTGACTCGCGCAGCTCCGCCGCCTTGTCGGTCCGCTCCCAGGTGAAATCAGGATCGTTGCGCCCGAAGTGGCCGTAGGCGGCGGTCTTAGCGTAGATCGGCCGGTGCAACCCCAGGTACCTGCGGAAGGCCGCCGGGCGCAGGTCGAAGTGTTCACCCACCAGCTTTTCGATGGTCGTGCGCGGCACGTGCTCGGTGCCGAAGGTCTCCACCAGCAACGACAGCGGCCGGGCGACGCCGATCGCGTACGCCACCTGCACCTCGACCCGATCCGCCAGACCGGCGGCCACGATGTTCTTGGCCACATACCGGGCCGCGTACGCCGCGGAGCGGTCCACCTTGGAGGGATCCTTGCCGGAGAACGCGCCGCCGCCGTGCCGGGCGAACCCGCCGTAGGTGTCCACAATGATCTTCCGACCGGTCAGCCCGGCATCGCCGACCGGACCGCCGATCACGAACCTCCCGGTCGGGTTGACGAACAGGTTGTCTGCCAACTGGGCCTCGTCGTAGAAGTCGGCGGGCAGCTCCGCGAGCACCACGTGCTTCCACAGGTCCGCCCGGATCTGCTCCAAGGTGACCTCCTCGGCGTGCTGGGTGGAGATCAGCACCTTCTCCACCCCGATCGGCACGCCATCCCGGTAGCGGACGGTCACCTGCGTCTTGCCGTCCGGGCGCAGGTAGGGCAGCGTGCCGTCCTTGCGCACTGTCGCCAGCCGCTTGGACAGCCGGTGCGCCAGCGCGATCGGCATCGGCATCAGTTCAGGGGTCTCGTTCGTGGCGTACCCGAACATCATCCCCTGGTCACCCGCGCCGGCGCTGTCCAGTTCATCCTCGGAGAGCTGCCCGCGCCGCTCCTGGGCCACATCGACACCCTGGGCGATGTCCGGCGACTGCTTGTCCAGCGCGATCAGGACCGCGCAGCTGTGCCCGTCGAAACCGAAGCTTCCGTTGTCGTAGCCGATGCGACAGATCGTGTCGCGGACGATCTGGGTGTAGTCGAGCATGCCGGGTGTGGTGATCTCACCCGCCAGCACCACCATCCCGGTAGTGATCAAGGTCTCGCATGCCACCCGCGAGTTCGGGTCCATCGTCAACGCGGCGTCCAGCACGGCGTCGGAGATCTGGTCGGCGATCTTATCCGGGTGGCCCTCGGTCACCGACTCAGAGGTAAAGAGAAATTCGATGGACTCCAGCTGGGTCATGCGATCACGCTCCTTGCTCGACGGTCGGTTCCAGGATCGGCGCCGGCTCGGTGGAGTGGAGCCGGTTGGACTGGGGCTCGGCGGACTGGGGCTCGGCGGACTGGGCCTGGGCGGACTGAGGCCGGGCGGGCAGGGTCCGGCGGACCGCGACAGTTCCTTCTACCATCGCTACCAGCTTCGCCCTGGCGACATCGGCAGGGAGGTGACGCAGCCCACAGTCCGGATTGATGATCAACTTTTCGGCGGGGAAGATGTCCAGCGCCTTCCGGATGCGCGCAGCGATGAGATCGGCCGATTCAACCTGTTCGGTCTTGACATCCACCACGCCCAGCCCGAGCGCACGGTCCCAGCCCAGCCGCTGGATCACGTGCAGGTCCTCGAAGCCCTTTCGGCCGAACTCGAGGATCAGCTGGTCGACGTTCGCATCGAGCACGGCGGGGAACAGGAAGTCGTAGTGCCCTTCCCAGGACGGCCGGGAGTAGCGGTTGCCGTAGCAGACGTGCAACCCCCAGGTGACGTCGACGCCGTGGGTCATGATGTTGATCGCCTCGACGGCGATGCCGACGTCCTCGGGGTAGCCGGCCAGGAACGGCTCATCGATCTGCAACAGCTCCGCACCCGCCTCGGCCAGTGCCCGGGCCTCGACGTTGAGCGCCTGCGCCAGCGCCCGGACCAGGTCCGCGGACTTGGCATAGGCCTTGTTCTGGATCCGGCGGGACAGCGAGAAGGGACCGGTGAAGCTGAACTTGACGGCGCGGTCGGTGTGCTGGCGGGTGAACCGGTAGTCCTCAGTCAGGCCCAGCGGCGGCGGGTCGGCCGGCAACGGGTCCGCGACGACGGGAGAGTCGTAGTAGTCGTAATAGAAGGACTTGACGGTCACCGGGATGTGCACGCCCGGTATCCGGGCCAGCAGGTAGTCAATGTCGTTGTCGCGCCGCAGCTCCCCGTCGGTGACGATGTCGATTCCGGCCGTCTCCTGGTCCTTGAGCGCCGCCTTGATCGCCATGTCGTGGATTTCACTGAGGTGGCTCCGGCTGATCCGGTTCCGATAGTAGTCGGTTTTGAGCCGCTCGAGCCACTCGGGAACCGAGTACGACCCCACGACAGTGGTGGGTAGCACAGGCAGCATGTCAATCCTTTACTGCGTCAGTCTCGCACTTGGGCAGTCATGGTGACGATGTTGGTGCCGGTCCGGTGCGCGAACCGTTGGAAATCCACGTCGAAACCCTTCCGGCGCCCGATGTGCGCCAGCAGCGGACCATTGAGCCAGTTCACCACGGAGCCGTCGTACTTGCCGGGTCCACGGAACCCGGTGCGATAGGAATGCACATCAGTAACGAACAGGTCATAGCAGATCAGCCGGCCGTAGGGGTGTAGCAGCGGGACGGTATCCACGAAGCTGGCTACCGCCCCGTTGTTCACATGCATCCGGATAGCTGCGCCGGACTCCAGCAACGGCCGCAGATTCTCCCCACTCACCGTGGGCGCGATCTGGTAGAGGTCCAGTCCCACCAGTGGCAGGTAGCGCTCCTCCAAGCGCAGTTCCGCCCAGCTACGGCGCCAGAACTCCACCGCTGCCTCCACTGACGGGAAATGCGCAGGCAGCGCTTCGGAGAGTAAGGCAGGCTGCAGTCGCAGCAGCTTGCTGATCAATTCCGGTATCTGATCGGGCCGGGCTGATACCGACCGCGCAATCGCAGTGGCAGCGTCGGAGGGCAAGTATGCTCTGCTTTGTACAGTATAGGTGCGACCGCCAATTTGGGCGACCTCGTCGCTGGGCAGATTATCGTAGACATTGGAGATGTAGACCAGGAAGACCTTATAACTCAGGAAGCCGAGCGCGGTCCGGGGCTGGGTGGCGTCCAGCACGAACGAGCTGACGTGCTCTGCATGATCGGCCACCGCGGCCCTGGCAAGTTCCAGGACATGCGGTGAATAGTCACACATCAGATAGTGCAGCCGTCGGTAATACTCCTTGCCGCGTGCCCGGTCAAGCGCAACGAACTCGTCCAGCCAGGTCTTTGCCTGAACTCCGTTACCCGGGCCGAGCTCCACCACGTACAGCTCATCAGGCAACGCATTGCGCTCAGCCAGAGAATCCCACAGGCTGAACAGGTTTGTGATGATCTCCCGCACCGCGTCCTGGTTCCGCGCGTCACTCTCCCCGCCCGGCAGGGTTTTCTCGTACTGCTGGCCGGTAACCCGTTCCCACAAGTCCAGGACCTTCCAGTACAGCGCGTTGAATTCCCAGATCATGCTCTTGCTGGTCGCGAGCCACGGTTCGAGGTAGGTCCGGGAGAGGTCGGTGCCGGTGCGGCGCGCTCGGATCAGTTCACTGGTGAGCTTCTTCAAGGGGACGTCCGCGCTGCGGCGGACGTCGACGGCGATCTCCATCTCGTCTTCGGTCATCACCGCTGCCAGCGCCACCGGCCTCAATTCGGACTCGTGACCATGCGCCGCCAGGATCGGCCGGATGTCGACGACATCGCGGAAATTGTTGCGATACTGCACCCAGTCACACACCACACGAACCCGGGATAGGTCCACCGAATCCTCGGCAAGCGCGCCCAGCACGGGGCCCAGTGACGCCATCGCGTCTACCGGTTTGTTGCCACGAAGCCTGCCCGTGGGACGAAAATCAACCAGCACGGCCACTGCCCTCCATCGTCGCAGCGCGATCCGGCCGCGGGCTGATCATGGCCTGCTCGTGGATGGTCTTGCTCGCCGGAAACCGATCGATCCCGATCAGGAAGCTCACCGAACCCGGTGGAGTGGGTTGAACCCCGCCCCGCGCAGCCGAGCGATCGTCGCGCGTAGCAGCTCGATCTCCCGCTGGAGGATCTCGACGGTGTCCATCTCCGGCACCCGGACGGCGTCCCGGATGGCGAGCAACGGGCATCCACAATGTGGGCAGTTGACCTCGTGCGCCATCACGCCCTCCTGACGCCGCGGCCGCCTCGCCTGTGAGGCGGGCCACATACCCAGTGAAGGCGGAGCTCAGCTGTGGAACAACCGGGACCGGGCACGAAATCGCAGGCCGCATGTTTGTGGTCGGACCACAAAATGGCCTCACCAGGAGATCAGTAGCCGAGGCGCTGGCAGGTTTGAGGGTATGTCGAGGTTCGCGACGGACGCCGCGACCGTCCTGATAACGATCCACTTTACGGGACGTCCGAGCTGCTTCAGCGTCTCAGACGCGGTTGCGCCTCCAACTTCTCGTGGAGCCAGCTCCGACCCCCGCAAGCTGCAGTGCAAGGCATAACAGCCCGGCCGCGATGAAGGTCGTGACGCCTAGCGGGCCGATCGCACCGACGGTCAGGTCGAGTATCAGGGCGATGGCGAACAGGACAGCGGCGACGATGGCGAGCATGGTGGTCTCCTTAGTCGGCTAGGCCCGTCTGGCGCAGAACAGGCACTCCGCTCGGGTTGCCGCGGAGCGTCACACCCGCACCGCAGGGTTATCAAGACGCGCCCACTGGTTGATGTTCGCACCAAACTGGACCGTTCGCACGATGAGTTACTTTCTGCCTGAACCGGGCGCTTAGGCTGGTGGGCGTACCAGCCGAGGAGACGAGGTGATCAGTCAATGGACAACATGAGCCGGCTCGAGCAGATCGTCGCGCGGTTGCCCGAAGCGACGCGCGTCGACGTCGTGGAGTGGGGTGGGCACCCGACATTCCGGGTGCGCGGCAAGAACTTCGTGTTCTCCGACCAGACCGCCGAACATCTCAGCGTGAAACTGCCGCTGGCAGAGGCCGAGGCGGTGGTGGCTACCGATGACAATGCTTCCCCCGCCGGTTACGGCCTCGGGCGGCACGGCTGGATTGCGCTCACCGTGCATCCTGACGAGGACGAGGACCGGTGGAGACTGCTCGAGGAGTGGATCTGCACCTCCTACAGCCTCGTCGCCCCGAAGGCACTGGTCGGCAGCTGCCCGATGCGCCCGCCAGGTAAGCGGGCTTGCTCTCCGGCTCCCGAGCTCAACAGCAGAGTTTCTGCGAGAGCCCCGGACAGCGCTGCTGTTGAGCTCGGGAGGAATGCGATCTGGCTAGGGAGATCGTTTGGGATACGGGCTACGCGGTGTCCATCCGGATTCCGATCGAGGTCCGTGGGGTGCCGGTGGGGCCGCCGACGTGATGCATCGGCCGTCGGTCCTGCTTGCCGGCCAGCCCCGGTCCGCGCAGCAGCACCAGGCTGCCCGGCTCCGCCTGCCAGGTCCGGATGGGATCGCCGGCCCGGTTGCGGCACAGCGTGAACGGGGCTGATCCGGCGACTGTGACCACCGCGACGAGAAGGGCGAACCGGCGCTGGTCGCGGTGCGGGGTGATGCCGATCGACCCTGGCTGGTAGCACTGGACCGCGACCTCGTTCGGCACCCACTCCGGCACCCCGTGCGCGTGGACCTGCCGGACAAGCCGGTCGCACAGGCAGGTGAGCACGGGATACCGGTCCATGTCGCCGGCGGGGACCACGAATGACTCGGCCTCCTGCCGGACCGGCCCGATCACCGGCTCCACCGGCTCGTACGGTCCAGCGGCCAGCTCGGCCGCTAGCCGGTCACGAAACGGCTGACGGACCGCTCGAGCGACGAATGTCGCGCCCTGCTCAGTAACCTCGCGCAGCACCGCGGACCAGTCCAGATCGCGCAACATGCTCGCGGGACCGTGATCAGTTCTTGGCGGGGGCCCAGTAAGCGAGCATCTCGGCGAAGGTCTCGAACGCGGGCGCCGAGACGCCGTACGGGGCTTCGAGGTGGACGCTCAGCGGGTAGCCGAGGTCAACGACACCGTCGATCACCTGTTTGTAGAGATCCAGCATGAGCTTGCGCTTCTGGTCGGGCTCGCTGTCGGCCAGCTTCCGCACAACGGCCTGCTCCTGCGCGACTACGTCGTTGCCCGGGTCCTGGATCAGCCAGTTGATCAAACCTACCCGGTTCTCGAATTTCGGGACGAATCCGAACGAGAGAAGTATTTCCGGCCGGTGCTCGGTCGTCTGAGCAAAGTCCTTCAGGAAGCCCACGATTGAATCGGAGTACAGCAGCTGGGTCATGCCGAATGTGGCGCCCTGGTTGCATTTGAAGTTGAAGCGGCCTTGCTCACTGTCCCGGGTCGGGATGAGGATCACGCCGCGGTGGTGCACCAACTGGTCGTAGAGCGACAGCGCGTCGGTTGGCGCGACGCCCGATCCCTCGCCGTCATTCATCGTGCGCGGGACGCCGACGAAGATGATTCCCTCGATCCCGGCGGCCCGCAGATTTGCCAGCCGCTCGCCGAGGGCCGGCTCATCCATGAACGCGGT
The DNA here is from genome assembly GCA_964250265.1 of uncultured Pseudonocardiaceae bacterium. Classification (GTDB taxonomy): domain Bacteria; phylum Actinomycetota; class Actinomycetes; order Mycobacteriales; family Pseudonocardiaceae. The sequence continues at coordinate 9,111 of CAXUFG010000192.1, forward strand.
GACTTGCGTACACAGCCCAATCACTCCGGGCAACTCCGGTGTGATAGCCGACCAGAACTCGAGCACGTCCAGCTTGGGCTTCATCTCAACGGGTCTGTCGTCTTCTTCTCCGATCAGCCCGGGGATCATCACATGCCCGATCCGGCCGTCAATGCCGAACTTCTTGGAGAGCTCGAGCACCTTGTGCGCCTCGTCAACGGCCCGCTGCGTGCCGTGCTCGACATTCGGCGGGACAAGCTCGAGTGCGATGGTGTTGAGGGTCACGAGGCGGCTCCTGTCGTCTCCAACTGGTTGTTCGACCGAGTGGTCTGCGGGCACGGTCGTCAGGTGCACGCCACAAGAATGTTCACGCCGGCGAGGACTGCCGCTATCGCGACGGGCGATGGAAGATCGGACACCTATGTCCCCCTTCACTGCGACAGGGCCGCGTCTGGCCACCGGTCGCGGTCTGCCGGGGAGCCTCACGATACAGATCTGTCTGCCCTGAAGTCGAGGTTACCGTCGTGGCGCCGCGCCTGTCCCTCGCTGCGGCGGCCGGATCAGTGACAAGGTTGGGCGCACCTCACCCTCGAGCGTGGTGTTGAAGGCATAGGTGCCTGCCGCGTGGCTGAGGCATCGGGTGGCGTCAGCGGCGAGGGCCTCGGCGCGCTGCAGGTGTGGTGTGACGGTGCCCCAGTCCGCCCAGCGGTCTCGGGCGGCCGCGGTGAGCTCGCCGAGGTGATAAGCGATCCGCGCCAGATCCCGGACCAGCATCAGGGTTTCCTCACGAGTGGCGGCTATCGGCGACGCCGCTGCAGTGGCCAGCGCCACCACTGCCGCGTCAACCGGAGCGTTGATCGTAGATTCCATGACATATCGCCGCCCATGTTCGATTCACAATCACCCACCAGGACAGAGCTGGCACCCGGGCAAGTTGATACACGCGCCCGTTGTCTCAGTCATGGTGACCCGTTCTGACGGCGCGGCGTGGGGTGCCGTGCGGTTGCCAGAGTGACGGCAAGTCGAACAGGGCCCCACCGAGAAGGAACCAGGGTCGAAGTCGTAAGCGGCTCGTTGGCTGGCTGGTGGAGCGAGACCAGAGAAGGCGCTCGGCTCGTGAGTGAGTAACAGTGCTATAGCACTGTTACTCAGAGCGTTATTCAGAAGTTCACGATTGAGTGGTGTGTCGCTGATATGAGCAAC
>CAXUFG010000193.1:0-10287 GCA_964250265.1 uncultured Pseudonocardiaceae bacterium
GAGAGGACCCTGCCGGTACGCCTGACCTCCTGGCCTTCCTCGATCTTCTCGAAGTTGCCCAGGATGACCACACCGATCTCGCGCACGTAGAGGTCCTGCGCGACGCCCAGCACACCACCGGGGAACTCCAGCAGCTCGCTGGTCATGGCCGAGGGCAGGCCCTCCACCCGGGCAATGCCGTCACCGGCGTAGGCGACAACGCCCACCTCTTCTCGTGAGGTCTTGGTCGAGAATGAGGTGACGTAGTTCTCGATCGCGCTCCGGATCTCCTCCGAAGAGATCGTCAGCTCCGCCATGGCTATCGGTCCCTGCTCTCGTCTAATCTGGTTATCGTGCGGTAATCGGGCACTGCGATGATCGGGACTGCGGTGATCGGATACTGGGCGCTCACCGGGACATCCACTGGCGGGCCTGATCGAGCCGGGACACCACACTGCCGTCGATCAACTCATCGCCCATCCGGATCACCAGCCCGCCCATCAGCGCCGGGTCAACGTCGAGCTTGAGCGAGATCGGCCGCCGGTAGATCCGGTTGAGCACGTCGATGAGCCGCTGTTCCTGCGCCATGGACAGCGGGCCCGCCGCGGTGACATAGGCGACCGAGCGTTCCCGCCGGGCCGCTGCCCGGTCCACGAGCTCATCCACGATCTCCTCGAGAGAACGCCGGCGGAGCGTCCGGACCGCCTGCTCCAGCAGGCGTCGGGTCACCGGACGGGTGCGATCGGCCAGCACCGTGTCCAGCAGCTCTATCCGCCGTGCCGCGGGAGCGGTCTCATCGCCCAGCAGCGTCGCCAGCCGCGGTTGTGCAGCCAGGATCCGACCGAATCGGAACAGCTCGTCCTCGACGTCATCGAGGCTGCCATCCCGCTCGGCGAATGCCAGTAGCGCCTGCCAAGCCAGCTCCTCGACTCCATCGACCAGATCCAACGGCCGGGACCAGCGGGAGATCACCGCGTCACCCAGGATCCGGAGGCTGGTCCGGCCCACCTTGTCGCCGAAGAGCGCTTCGACCATCTGCCGCCGGGTCTGCTCCGGCGCCGAGGAATCGGCGAGGTGCCGCCGGATGGCGGGCTGCTCGCTGAGTACCGCCGCGACGGCACCCAGGTCATCCCCCACCCGTTCGCGGTCCTGCACGCTCGCGCCGCCGATCCGGCGTTCCAGCCGTTCCCTGGCCGCGGCCAATGCCGCCCTGCTGGCCGGCTGCATCAGGACCTCCGCCGCCGGCCGGATGCAGGGACGGCACCATCGCCAGCACCGTTTTCTGGGCTGCTGCCGGTACCCGCCATGCCCTGCAGCTCGTCCAGGAAGCGGTCCACGGTGCCGGCGCGCCGGGCGTCGTCAGTGACTGCCTCACCCACGATGCGGCCAGCCAGTGTCACCGCAAGGTTGCCGATCTCGCCACGCAGCTCGCGCACGACCGCGTCGCGCTGGTTCGCCAGCTGCTCCTCGCCGCGCTGGCGGATCCGCTCGACCTCCTGCTCGGCCTGCTGGCGCATCTCATCCTTGATGTCCTGCGCATCGGCCCGGGCGCTCTCCCGGATCTTGGCTGCCTCAACCCGCGCCTGCGCCAGTGCCTCGGAGTAGCGGGCCTGCGCCTCGGCCAGGCGCTTGCTGGCCTGCTGACTCTCCTGGATCTGCCGGCGAACCATCTCCTGACGCTGGCCCGTTGCGCGCTTCACCGGGGGCACCACGTAGCGCCAGACCACCCCGAGCACGATCAGGAAGATCACCAGCTCGACGAAGAAGGTCGCGTTGGGGATCAGGAAGATGTTCTTCTCGCCCTGCTCGGCCAGGTTGTACGTACTCATGAATACCCCTTAACAATCACATCACTTGGCGAGCGCGAAAACGAACACCGCCATGAAGGCAAGATTGATGAAGTACATTGCCTCCACCAGACCCACCGTCAGGAAGAAGATGGTGAACAGCCGGCCCTGGGCTTCCGGCTGGCGGGCGACACCCTCGATGGTCGCGCCACCAGCGAGCCCGTCGCCGATTGCTGCGCCGATGGCGCCGCCGGCAAGCGCCAGTCCCCCCCCGATGAAGGCGCCGGCCAACTCGACCGAGCCGGTGGGGCCGCCCGGCTGCTGGGCGAGAAGCAGTGCAGAGAAACTCATATCTTCCCCTCTAGTGCTGGAGCTGGGTTTGTTGTGCCTGAGCGGATGATTCCCGGCGACGAGTGACGTTGCCGGGTCGGATGGGACCAGAGTCAGTGCGCCTCCTCCTCGTGACCGCCAGTCGCCATTCCGAAGTAGATGATCGTCAGCAGTGCAAAGATCAGTGCCTGCAGCATGCCGATGAACAGGTCGAACAACTTCCAGGCTGAGGTCGGCGCCCACGACACGACCGCAGGCAACAGCGCGATGACGCCGACCATCACGGTGCCCGCGAGGATGTTGCCGAACAGCCGAAGCGCGAGAGTGACCGGCTTGACCAGCTCCTCGATGATGTTCAGCGGAAGCAGAATGGGGTAGGGCTCGACGAAGTGCTTGAAGTAGCTCTTGCCCTGGACCCGGATTCCCGTCACCCACACGAGGATCATCACGAAGAGGGCCAACGCGAAGGTGAGGTTCACATCCGATGTCGGTGGTCGAACGTATTCCTCCCAGGCGTGCGGCAGGATGGCCAACCAGTTCGATATCAGGATGAAGAAGAACAGCGCGATCGCCACCGGGACGACAAAGGGTGCAGTGCGGATGCCGATGTTGCTCTCCACCTCGCGCTCCACCCGGTCGGTCACCGTCTCGAAGACCAGCTGCAGGCCACTGGGCACCTTGGCAGTCGACTTCGCCGCCAGATAGAGGCCGAACCCGAGGACGACGGCTGCGGCAATCGCGGTGGAGATCACGGTGTCAGCGTTGATCGCCAGTCCCAGCACGTGCCACTGCAGGTGCTCGCCGACCTGCACGCCCCCACCCTCGGCAACAAACAGCTCATTCATCATGGGGAACCCCGACTCGAGACTGGCCCGCTTGAGACTGGCCCGCTTGAGACTGGCGCAGCTCCTTGACCAGTGGAACCGCCGCGATAAAGATCATCAAAAGTTGGAAAGCGGCCAGCCCGGCGAACACCGCCAGACCGTCCGGGCGCAGCGCCAACGCCAACCCCACCGCGAGCGCGGTGATTAATGCGAGCCGGGCCAGCACCGACGCCGCGAACCGGCGCTTGTTGGGATCACCACTGGCCGCGAAACGCGCCGCGGAACGCTGCACGAGTGCGGTGTTGAACAGACCCAGCCCGAGCCCACCGCAGAAGAACGCCCCTGCCAGCAGGTAACCCATCGGCGCGAGCACCACGATGCCGGCGACGCCGAGGCACGCCGCGATGATCGCGGCCCGGCGTAGATTGACGACCGGCTTAGGCGGTACGAGCACCTCGTGGTCGGTCGCATCCGTACTGGTCACATGTGGGGTCACGGCGGGCCCTCCGATGGACTGATCGGGTGTTGACGCCATAAGTGGAACGCTTACTCCTTTAGGAACGTCTTGAACTTGGTGTAGATATAGACGCCTGCACCGACGATGCCGAGCGCCAAGCCGACCATGGTGAACGCCGGGAAGGTGTTCGCTACTCGATCGACCAACCATCCGAGGCCGAGGCCGACCACAATAATTGCTGCGGTCGCAGCGCCGAGGCCGAGTAGTGTTGTTAGTTCCGGGCCGTTGCGTTGGTCCACGACCACCTACCTCAGCGGGCGCAGACGTCGCCCGCCGCCATCGCTCAAAGGCACTCCTTGCAGTCCAGGGGCAGCGCATAGGAAAAAGTCATGATCAAGAGCGCTGCCGATGGGCCGGCCTGACCTGAAATCCCACCCCCGGGTGGGACAAAATAGAAGCTATCACACACACTGTTCGCGCCCCTGCTCGCCCCACCCGCTGCTAGCTGCGCTTCTGGCGCTGAGACAGCGCAATAGCCGACGGTCAGCGGGCGCGCAGCCGTGGAACCATCGAACCCAGCACGGCGATCAGCAGCCCCAGTGTGATCGACCACACCACCACGCGGACGTCGAAAAGGGTCAGCGCGACGGCACCGAAAGCGAGCAACGCCGCCCATAGATAGATCAACAGTACCGCCCGGCGGTGGGAGTGCCCGATCTCCAGCAGCCGGTGATGCAGGTGCATCTTGTCCGCGGCGAATGGGCTGCGACCCGCGCGAGTCCGGCGTACCACTGCGAGCAGCAGATCCAACAGCGGCACGAACAGTACTGCGGCCACCACCAGCAGCGGGGAGAACAGCGCCAGCGTGTCAGTGGCGGAGCTGACCGGGGGAAGCCTGCCTGAGGCGCTGGTTGACGCAGCGGCCAGCATCAGGCCGATGAGCATCGCCCCGGAGTCACCCATGAAGATCCGGGCCGGCTGGAAGTTGTGCGGTAGGAAGCCCAGGCATGCACCGGCGATGAGGGCGGCGAACAGAGTCGGTGGGTAGAGCTGCACACTGCCGCCAGAGCGCTGCAGCAGCTGAAGTGTGAACGCCCCGATAGCGACTGCGGCGATCAGCCCGATACCGGCAGCCAGCCCATCCAGCCCGTCGACAAAGTTCATCGCGTTCATCAGCACCACCGCCAGCGCTACGGTGACCAGCACGGCCTGGTCCTGACCCAGGACGAGCGGCCCGGAGCCGCCGGTCCACGGGAAGATGATCCACTGCACGCCGTAGAGCACGAGCACTCCGGCGGCGGTGACCTGCCCGGCGAACTTGGTGAGCGAATCCAACTCGAACCGGTCATCCAGGGCACCGATCAGCATGATGATGCCCCCGGCCACCAGCACGCCCACGACGTCCCCGGAGAACTCGAAGGACCGGCGCAGCACCGGTAGCTGGTGAGACAGCAGGACGCCACCGAGAATCCCGCCAAACATCGCCACCCCGCCCAACCGCGGGATCGGCGCGCGGTGCACATCGCGCGCACGGGGCATCGCCACCGCACCAGTGCGCAGCGCCAGGATCCGCACCAGCCCGGTGAGCAGGAAGGTCAGCACCGCGGTGGTGAGGCCGACCAGCAGGTACTCCCGCAGTGGCAGTCCGGAGGACGCAACAGGTCCCACGCGGTCAGGCTAGTCCGGCTACCGGTGCGTCCCGCGGCTAGGCCGTGTCCTGCCCTCAGATCACCGGGCGGGGTTGATGGTAACGCCGAGTACCTCGCCGATCTCGGCGGCGCTCACCGCGCCCTCACGGAGCACCACGGGATCCTCAGCCGTGAGGTCGAGGATGGTGGACGCCATCTCCCCGGCGGGCCCGCCATCGAGGAACACTCCCACCCGGTCGGCAAGCTGCTCGCGGGCCTGCTCGATGGTGGTCGCCGGCGGCAAGCCGGAACGGTTCGCACTCGACACCGCCATCGGTCCCACCTCGCGGAGCAGCTCCAGAGCCACCGGGTGCAGCGGCATCCGCAGCATGACGGTGCCCCGGGTATCGCCCAAGTCCCAACTCAGCGATGGGGCGTGGGGCAGCACCAACGACAGCCCACCGGGCCAGAAGGCCTCGATGAGTGCCCGCGCACGGTACGGAACACCCAGCACGAGACCATCCACCGTGGACCAGGAACCCACCAGGACCGGGACCGGCATGTCCCGACCTCGACCCTTGGCGGAGAGCAGCGCCTGCACGGCCGTCGAGGAGAATGCGTCGCAACCCAGCCCGTAGACGGTGTCCGTGGGCAGCACGACCAGCTGGCCGGCCCGGATGGCTCCGGCCGCCGCAGCCAGCCCGGCAACGCGGCGCTCGGCAACCGCGCAGTCATAGACAGTGCTCACGGGTCCGAACACTACGACGGCCCACATCCGCATCGTGAGCGGGCGGGGTGGGACATTGACAGCACGTGATGAGGAGGGCACGATCCGTCTCCGATCGACGCCTGGAGGCCTCACTTGATCGCGTATCGCCGTGCCATGCTCGCTACCATCGCCACCGTGGCGGCCCTGGTTGGGGTCCCTGCCAACGCCCAGGCCCTGAGCGCACGGGAGCACTATGTCGCGCTGGGTGACTCCTACGCATCGGGTCCGCGGATCCCGGAGCAGCGAAGCGATCCCCAAGGTTGCGAGCGATCCACGAACAACTATCCGGCGCGGCTCGCGTCGACCCTTGGCATCCGGGACTACACCGATGTGAGCTGCAGCGGCGCCAAGACCGACAACATGACGGCCGCCCAATCAGTGCCGCAGGGCACCAATCCACCCCAGTTCAATGCCCTGCGCCCGGACACCGACCTGGTCACCCTCACCATCAGCGGCAACGACATCGGCTTCACCGAGATCGTCTTCAACTGCGCGCGGGTCAGCGTCCGAGATCCGTTCGGCAATCCCTGTGAGCGGGAGTACACCGCGGGCGGCAAGGACTTCTACGGTCAACGCATCGAGGCCGCCGCGCCCAAGGTTGCCGCGGTGCTGGAGGGCATTCACCAGCGCTCGCCGAACGCGACGGTGCTGGTGGTGGGTTACCTGCGTATCCTGCCGCCCACAGTTGGGTGCTATCCGACCTTCCCGATCGCCCGCGGCGACGTACCGTACCTGGACGGTCTAGAGCGCCAGCTCACCAATATGCTGGCCGAACAGTCGTTCAATCACCGAGCGGTGTTCGTCGACTCCTACGCGAGCTCTCAGGGCCACGACGTCTGCCAGAACGCCAAGACCAAGTGGGTAGAGGGCATCGTGGTGACCAGCCCGGCGGCCCAGGTGCATCCCAACGCCACCGGCATGCAAGCCGTCGCCGGTTTCTCCCGGGATGCGCTCAAGACCCTGGCCGATGCGGGAGCGGTGCGCTGATGTTCAGCGGCCGGCGACCTTCAACGGCCGGCGACGTTCAGGGTCCGCCGGCGTGCGGTGGCGAATCGGGGGCGTCCGGCCAGGTCGACGTGGTCGGTCACCTCCGTGAGCACCCGGCGGACGCTCAGCAGCGCGGGGACCGCCACCGAGTGCGAATCGTCGTGCTCGATGGCGATGCTGGCGCCCTCGCGAAGTAGCCGGGTTCCGGTGCGCACCACCTCAGGGATCACCGCAAGACCGTCGGGACCGGCGAAGACGGCGGCGGGCGGATCATGCAGGGCGACCTCGGGCGGTAGCGCCGCGCCTATCGGCACGTAGGGCGGGTTGCACAGCACCAGATGCGCCATCCCGTCCAGCGCGACGAGTAGTCCAGGGTCAGCGACGTCACCGGTGTACAGCGTCACCGGCGTGTCACCCGCGGCGACCCGGGCGTCGGCGTTGCGCCGCGCCCAGCTCAGCGCGACCGGGTCGCGCTCCACCGCATGTACCTGCGCATCGGGCCGGGCGTGTGCCACCGCGAGGGCCAGCGCGCCGGATCCCGTGCAGAGATCGACCACCAGCGGCTGCTCGACGCCCTCCAGCGTGGCTAAACCCCAGGCCAGGAGCACCTCGGTCTCTGGGCGTGGGATGAACACACCAGGACCGACCGCCACCTCGAGGGCGCCCAGGGCTGCAGTGCCGGTGAGGTGCTGCAAAGGCACCCGTTCGGCGCGCCGGGATACCAGCACGCGCAATGCGTCAACAACGGGTGTGTCGACCAGCGGAACCATCGGCAGCCGCCCCCGCGGCACGCCGACCACGTGTGCTGCGAGGAGTTCGGCGTCCACCCTCGGGGAGGCCACCCCGGCTTCGGTGAGGACTCGTTCCGCCTCGAGTACCGCGAGGCGGAGCGGCTGCCTCCTCATATGGCGCGCAGGCGCAACTCGCGGTCCGCTTCGAGTAGGGCGTTGAGCACCCCATCGAGGTCGCCGTCGAGCACCGCATCGAGGTTGTAAGCCTTGTAGTTGACGCGATGATCAGAGATCCGGTTCTCGGCGAAGTTGTAGGTGCGCACCCGTTCGGATCGATCCACCGTGCGTACCTGGGACCGGCGTTGCTCAGAGGCCTCCTGCTGGGCCTTCTCCTCCGCGAGTGACTGCAGCCGGGCCCGCAGCACCGCAGTTGCCCGGATCCTGTTCTGGATCTGCGACTTCTCGTTCTGGCACGACACGACGACGCCGGTCGGCAGGTGAGTGATGCGCACTGCGGAGTCGGTGGTGTTGACGCTCTGCCCGCCGGGGCCCGAGGAGCGGTAGACGTCGATGCGCAGGTCCTTGTCGTCGAGTTCGATCTCGACGTCGTCCGGCTCGGGGTAGACCAACACTCCTGCCGCCGAGGTGTGAATGCGCCCGGAGGACTCGGTGACGGGTACTCGTTGCACCCGGTGCACCCCGCCTTCGAATTTCAGCCGCTCCCAGACGCCCGATTGCGTGGACTTCAGGCTGACGGTGACGTCCTTGTACCCGCCCAGGTCGGATTCGGTGGCATCGAGAACCTCTGCCTTCCAGCCGTGCCGCTCGGCGTAGCGCAGGTACATCCGCAGCAGATCGCCCGCGAATAGCGCGGACTCCGCGCCGCCCTCTCCCGACTTGATCTCCATGACCACATCGGAGTCGTCGTGCGGGTCGCGCGGCAGCAGCAGGTCGGCGAGCTCGGTTTCCAGGTGCGGGATCCGATCGGCGAGGGTGTCCGCCTCGGTGGCGAAGGCTGGGTCCTCGGCCGCCAACTCACGGGCCGCCGCGATGTCATTGCGGGTCCGATCCAGCTCACGCACCACTCGCACGATCCGGGACAGCTCTCCGTAACGCCGACCTACCTTGCGCGCGGTGTCGGGATCGGCGTGCAGCGAAGGATCGGCGAGCCGATTCTCCAGCTCGGCGTGCTGATCCAGCACCGCCTGAACTGCCGCTGTGTCCACTGGCGACTCACCGATTCTCCACTGTGATACTGCGTCTTACTTCTGCCGTTTGCCGTAGCGCTTTTCAAAGCGCGCGACGCGGCCACCGGTGTCCAGAATCTTCTGTTTGCCGGTATAGAACGGGTGGCAGTTGGAGCACACTTCGACGTGAATCTGACCGTCGCGCTTGGTGCTATGGGTGACGAAGGAGTTGCCGCAACCGCAGGTGACCTGCGTCTGGACGTACTCCGGGTGAATGCCCTGCTTCATGGATGTCCTCTCTTCATGGCCGCCGGGTCCCCAGGTCGGTACGCGGGGTGAACCGGAGCCGGACTGCGTGGGCAGCCGCCGGGTTGGGCGCCGTGACAGTGTGCCAGATCCGCCCAACTCCCAACATGGAACACCTCGCGAGGCCACGATGTTCCCGGGCCTACAACTGCTCCGGGCGAATACCGTTGTAGTGCGTGCACAGAGCGTGCAGCTTGGGATGGGGGCCCGGCCACCGGAAACCGTCGACGGCACCGATGGGGCGGACGCCGACGGCCGCGTTGGTGGCGAACACGGCATCCGCGCCGGCCAGCTCGCGCAGCGTTACCGGCCTGGTGGTGGTGCGCCCGTCGAGAATCTGGTTGATCAGTCTCATCGTGACGCCCGCGAGGCAGGCCCCCTGGGGCCAGACGATCTCCTCCCCGTTCAGAAGACCGATATTCGATGTGGCCGCTTCGGAAATCGTGGAGTCGGCGGCGGTGAACAGCACGTCGTCGAAACCGTTGCGTTGCGCGACGCGCCGTCGCCACAATGAGCCGAATAGTCCCACGTGTTTGATGGCGGGCAGCTCCCGGCGGTAAACAGCGGATTGGAGTCGCAGCGGGGGAAACGGGGTGAGCGCGGCCGCTCGGAGGGTGACAAGCAGCTGCGGCTCGGCATTCGCGCCGGGGTGGCCTAGTTCGAGATCGGGGTCAAACACGGTCACCCGCACGACGACCGATCGGGGGGCCCCGGCGAGCGCGTGCCGGACAAGGCGCCGGACCCGGTTGGGATCCAGGTCGGCATTGAAGACCCACCGGCAATCCTGCACCAGGCGGTCCAGGTGCAGCGACAGACCTCGAACCCGCAGGTCATCGACTCGCATCGAGGTGTAGTGACCATAGTTGATCAACGCCAGCGCGGTTACCTGGTCGAGGTCGGCTGGGACGCCGTTCAGCTCCGTCACGGGCCTGACGTCTTCACTCGGCAATCTGCACGCCCGCCGCCATCACGGACAGGAGCTCGCGACACGCTGGGTGCCAGAGCGTCGGGGTTGGGGGACCCGCTCGGTCTCTAGTCGGAGCCGTTGCCAGCGGCGGACTTGGAAACCTGCATCAGGAACTCGATGTTGGTCCGGGTCTTGCGCAGGCGGTCCAGCACGAGGTCGATCGCCTGCTGAGATTCCAGACCAGAGAGCACTCGGCGCAGTTTGTGGTGGATCGCCAGTTCGTCCGGGGAGAGCAGCAGCTCCTCCTTACGGGTACTCGAAGGGTTGACATCGATCGCGGGGAAGATGCGCTTGTCGGCGATCTTGCGGTCGAGCTTGAGCTCGGCGTTGCCGGT